>JBITAC010000079.1:0-65860 GCA_044439905.1 Phycisphaerales bacterium JB063
CGCAAACTTACGATGCTTGTCCAGTGCCGTATCACCGGCGATCCACCCGACATCGGTTTGAATGCCTGGCTCGAAAATCTGCCTACAACAACTCATAAGAAACTCGGCAAGATCGGGTTGCTTGACCAGCGGCGGCTAACCGCCAGCGAACCGATCCTACAACACCTAGAAGATTTCAAGCAATCCCTTATCGCGAAGGGAGCGACTGAGAAACACGCGAAACAAACCTACAATCGAGTCAAACGCATCATCGATGGTTGCGGAATTAGATCGTGGCGCGATATCACCGGCGCAGCAGTAGGCAACTACCTCAACAAACAGCGTGATGAGAAGCCCGGCATTAGCGCGCAGACGTTCAATTTCTATACCCAAAGCATCAAGCAATTCTGCAAATGGATGGTCCGAGAGCAGCGGGCGAGTGCATCACCCGTGGAACATCTATCGGGTTTGAAAGTCTCGGCCGACCGTCGCCATGAGCGGCGGGCGTTGTCGGTCGATGAAGTGAAGCGATTGCTGGCCGTGACTAACGACAGTGACAAACACAGCGGTATGACCGGCGAAGCCCGCGCTATGCTCTACCGTCTGGCGGTTGAAACGGGGCTTCGATCCAGTGAGATTCGTAGCTTGACGCGCCGTTCGTTCGACCTCGGCGATGACACCCCGGGCGTGACGGTAGAAGCGGGGTACAGCAAGCGGCGACGCGAGGACCATGTACCGCTCCGCCCCGAGTTGGCGACCGCCCTGCGACCGATGCTTGAGACGATCGCCCCAGCGTCGCCCGTGTTTGCGATGCCGCGTGCGGAAAACGTCGCCAAGATGCTTCGTAAAGACCTGAAAGCCGCTGGCATCGCCTACAAAGACGAGTTGGGCAAGGTCGCCGATTTTCACGCGTTGCGGCATACCTGCGGCTCGTGGCTCATGGCCGCAAACGTCCATCCCAAGATTATCCAAGGGGTGATGCGCCACTCAACGATTACGCTCACGATGGACCGCTACACGCACGTCTATCAGCAAGATGCGGCGAAGGCGGTGAACCAGTTGCCGGGCCTCAGCGAGCCCGCCAAGGGTGAGCCGAGAGACACCGACACCGAGCCCTTGCCGGACAGTGAACACGGCCGATCCGAGGGCAATCGGCTGGGCGTCTCACTGGGCGCTTTGGCTACGAAAACATGCGATTCGGGGCGACCGAGTGAGACAAACCCGGCACCGGAAACCAGCACGGCTGCGCATGAAAAAACCCGTAAAACCGCTGAAAAACAGGGGAAAACGGGTTCAAAGCGGAGAGGGCGGGATTCGAACCCGCGGTACGGGTATAACCCGTACGACGATTTAGCAAACCGTTGCCTTCAGCCGCTCGGCCACCTCTCCAGAGGGGGGCTCGGCGTGGGCCGGCCCCGGGCAGTCGGGCATTGTAGCATCGGCGGCGGGAGGGGCAAGGTTCGGGCGGGCGGGTGCCGAGGGTTTGCAGATTTGGTTTCGGGATATGAGGTTGGGGATGGCTGAGGATCGTGGGGCGGGGCGGCGGTTGGACGGTGGGGCGGTATCGACTCCAGAGGCGTGAAACGGGCTGAGACCGATTGCGGGCGTCGTGGGTGAGTGAACGGCTGCTTCTGCTGTATGGCGCGGCCGACGGATGGCGAGCGTTTGACGGCGGACGAGGGGATGGCCAGGTCCCGCGCGGGGCGGGTGGTTCGCGTAAACTTGTGGCGGCTGTGTTGAAAACCGCTTATTACGGCGTGGTTACTGATCCCTATGAAAGGAATCGCTTTGAAAACGAAGCTGTTCGATTGGCGTCCGCTGGCGGTGGCTTGTCTCGCGCTGCTCACGGGGTGGGGCTGCAGCACGACCTCGGCCAGGGACAACGGCGGTTCGCGTGGCGGCGCGTTGGCTTCGGTCGCGGCGTCGCCGACGGTGGGCTCACGGCACTGGCTTGGGCCGGGCTACTGGGGTAACCGGCTGCATGATTGGCGCTTTGAGGATGGCCGGATCGAATGCGTGTGCCCGCAGGGTTGGCTGGGCGTTCGGACGGTGCACGACCTGACGCGTCAGATGGAGGATGCGGGCCGGCCGATGCGGGTGTCGGCAAGGGTGACGCTGACGACGGCGGGCCCGGGCGTCGCGGGCGACGGCGGGGGCGGTTTCCTCGTGGGCGTGGGGCGGGGCGAGATGGACTACCGCGCGGCGGCGCTGGTGCATGAATGGCAGGCGTACGGCGGGGGTTTGTTCGCGGGGATCAACAGCGCGGGCGAGTGCTTTATCGTCGACAACGAGTCGGCCTGGTCACTGGGTGGCTCGGCCGGCGCTGCGGGCTTGTCGGCCCCGGCCGGCGCGCTGCCGCGCGACGGCTGGCGGGTCGCGGCGGATAGCGAGGAAAGCGATGGCCCGGCGGAGCAGGCGATCGATGGCGACCCCAACACGCTGTGGCACACGCAGTACCGGGAACAGCGCGACCCGCACCCGCACGCGATCGTGATCGACATGGGGGAGCAGGTGACATTCGACGGGATCGCCTACCTGCCTCGGCAAGACAGCAACTCAGGCCGAGTCGGGCAGTACCGGGTCAAGGTCAGTCCCGATGCGCAGCGTTGGAGCGAGGCGGTCGCATCGGGGACGTTCCCGGACAGCGACTTGCTGCGTCGTGTTTCGTTTGAGGAAGTGACCGCGCGGTATGTGATGCTCGAGGCGCTCAGTGCGCAGCGGATCCAGCCGGCGACGAGTGTGGCGGAGCTGTGGGTGACCCATGGCCGGGGCGATGGTGACGCTGCCGGCGCGGGGCCTGATGCGGCGGAGGCCGCGTCGTCGTACTCGGGCGTCGTAGACCTCGTGGTCGAGGCGGAACCGGCGGGCAACGGTCGCACGGCGGTGACGGTGACGGCGACCGATCCCGCGACCGGGCAGGTGGTGAGCGCCGCGGCGAAGGTCGTCGATGCGTCCCGGCTGCTGGGTAATGTGGCGCTGGTGTCGCACCCGGGGACGCGCGGGCCCGAGGTGGAGCCGGCGCTGTACGCGTTTGAGGACTGGACGATCACGGGCGAAGGCGTCGCGCATCATCCCGACCAGACGTTTGGCCCGATCGCGTGCGCGCAGCATACTCTGTCGCGCGGCGTGCTCAAGCTGACGGCCCAGTTCCTGCCGCTGGATGACGACGCCCCGCGCTCGGTTCAGCTTCAGGTCCGTCAGGACGGGCGCTGGGCGACGCTCGCGACGGCAGAACTCGACACACGGAGCTGGACGGCAAACTTCCGCATCGCGGGCTGGGACGACTCGGCCGACCACGACTACCGCGTGCGCTACGCGATGCCGGTGGCCGCGGGTGAGACGTATGCGTACACCTGGTCGGGGACGATTCGGCGTGACCCGGCCGATGAGGCCGAGCTGACCGTCGCGGCGTTTACCGGCAACATCAACATGCCGTGGAGCAACCGCCGCAACTGGAAGGACATTACGTTCTTCCCACACGGCGATCTGGTCGAGCGCGTGGTGCAGCACGACCCGGACGTGTTGTTTTTCTCGGGCGACCAGGTCTACGAGGGCGGCAGCCCGAGCTTCGCAGACCGCGCACATATCGAGGTCGACTATCTGTACAAGTGGCTGCTGTGGTGCTGGGCATACCGCGACATCACGGCTGACATCCCGACGGTGACGATCCCCGACGACCACGACGTGTACCAGGGCAACATCTGGGGCGAGGGCGGACGCCAAGCGCCGGGCGCAGATAACACCGGCGGTTACGTTTGGCCCGCGTCGTTTGTCAATGTCGTGCACCGGACACAGACCAGCCACCTGCCCGACCCGTACGACCCGACGCCGATCGGCCAGGACATCAGCGTGTACTACACCGACATGATCTACGGCCGGGTGAGTTTTGCGGTGCTCGCGGACCGGATGTTCAAGAGCGGGTGCGCGGGGCATGGCCTGCCGCCTTCGGGGACAGGCCGACCCGACCACTACAACAACGAGCAGTTCGACACGGCCGACCTCGACCTGCCGGGGCTGGTGCTGCTGGGCGATCGCCAGCTCGCATTCCTCAACCACTGGGCGGGCGACTGGGAAGGTGCGGACATGAAGGTGTGCCTGAGCCAGACGATCTTTGCGAACATGGCGACGCACCACGGCGGGGGGATGAGCTACATCATCGCGGACCTCGACAGCAACGGCTGGCCACAGACGGGGCGGAACAACGCGCTGCGTGAGCTGCGTCGGGCGTTCGCGCTGCACATCGCGGGCGACCAGCACCTGGGCTCATTGGTGCATCACGGTATCGATGCGCATGAGGACGCGGTGTGGTCGCTGTGTGTGCCCAGTGTGGCGAACGCGTACCCGCGGGCGTGGGCGCCGGAGACGCGTGAGCCGTATGCGATCCCGAGCAACGAAGAGTTCATGGGCCATCGAACGGATGGGTTCAAGAACCTGGTGACGGTGTACGCCGCGAGCAACCCGGGGCGCGACATGGGCACGGCTTGGCCGCTGCTGCACGACAACATGCCGGGCTACGGCATCGTGGTGATCAACAAGGACGATCGGTCCTACGACGTGCAGTGCTGGCCGCGGTCGGCAGACCCGACAGACCCGAGCCAGCAGTACGAAGGTTGGCCGCGCGTCATCGAGCAGTCGGACAACTACGCCAAAGAGCCGGCGGGGTACCTGCCATGGATCGTGGCTACTGGGACAGATGATCCCATTGAGGATCCCGTCATCCACGTGATTAATGAGAATACAGGTGAACTGGTTTATGCTTTGAGGATCAAGGGCAACCGTTACCGCCCAGCAGTTTTTGAACCGGGTTCGTACACCGTGATCGTCACCGAACAGGATACCGGCAAGCGCACTACGGCCCGAGGATTGATGGTCACGGACGATGCAGACGCTACAATACACTTCATTTTCGCGCCAGAGGAGATCGGCCCTGTAGTTCCTGGGCCATAAACGCTACGCGTCAAATCAAGCAAAAAAGAAGCCCACGCTCATCGAGCGTGGGCTTCTTTGTATTGATTCGGTTGTGTGAGAGAGCGCCGCCGGGTTTAGAAATCCCAGACCAGCGCGGCGTAGTAGGTGAAGTCGTTCTTCTTGGTGCCGGTAGGCGCGTTGGAGTCGTACTCGTTCGCGACGCCGAGCTGGAGCGACATGCCCTTGTCCTGGTCGATCTGGACCTGCCAGGCGAGGGTGGTGATGTTGCGGAACTCGCTGTCTTCGAGCGAGGGGTAGAGGTAGTTGGTGAAGGCGACCGACTGCTTGTCGGAGATGACGTAGTCGACCTCAACGCCGAGCAGCGCCTCGAAGGTGAACTCGTTGGTGTTGCCGCCGTTGGTCTGGTTGCCGCCGATACCGGCCCGGCCGCGGACGTTCCAGGTGTCGTTGTCGACGAACTGGTAGCCGGCCCCGAGGAAGCCGCTGATGCGGTTGTCCCAGGCTTCGAAGTCGTCCCACTCAAACTTACCGTTGGCCCAGAAGAAGTAGTCTTCCTCGGGCAGGAGCCAGTCCTTGGTGAGCTCGGCCTGGAAGCGGTTTTCGGTCGTCGCGCCGCTCGAGCGGGACACGCGGTAGAGCATGTCGAAGATCCAGCGGTCGGTGTCGTCCTCGTAGTCGGTGTGGAAGTTCGCGCGGATGTTCACGTTGCGGGAGTTGCCCTCGGCACCGTTGACGCCCAGCGAGATCTGCCGGTTCCAGCCCTTGAACAGGCCCGTGCCGAACATCCCCTCGTCCGCGGCGCGTTCGGCGGCGAGCGCGTCGGCGGCCTCGGCGGCGGCCTCTTCGGCCTCTGCCTCGGCGTGGGCGTCGGCGTCCTCGTGGATCGCGACGATCCGGTCACGCGAGATCGTCATCTCGCCAAGCGACGGGTGGTTGACCGTGACCGTCCCGGCGTCGCGCGCGGTGATCGGGGCGTTGATGACGTCGCCGTCAACCAGTTCGATGGTCTCCGCCGAGGCAAGGCCTGTCGCGGCCAGCATCAGCGCGGTGGTGGTAAAGAGCTTGATCATTTCTCGAGTCGTCCTTGGGAAAGAAGCGTCATCGACGCGGTAAAAAAGGGCGGGGCGGGGGGCCGAAGGTCGACCGCCCGCACCCGGTGTGTAGGTATGGTTGGCTTAGCCGTTCGACTTCAGCGCGTCTCGGATCTCGGTCAGGAGCTGGACCTCGGCGCTGGCCTTGGCGGGCTCTTCGACCTTCTCCTCCTCGAAGCGTTTCTGCGCGGTGTTGATAGCCTTGATCACCATAAAGATCGCGAAGGCGATGATGAGGAAGTCAAACACGGTCTGGATGAACAGGCCGTAGCCAAGCACCACCGGCTCGGCGCCGTCGGCGCCTTCTTTGAGGGTGATCGCGAGGTCGGAGAAGTCGACCCCGCCGATGAGCATCCCGATGGGCGGCATGATGACGTTGTCGACCAGCGAGCTGACGATCTTGCCAAATGCCGCACCGATGATGATGCCGACGGCCATATCGATCACGTTGCCGCGCATCGCGAACTCTTTGAACTCTTTGACCATGCCCATAATGGGGCTCCTTGAAAAGTGCGCCACGGCGGTGGCCGGCCCACGTGTCCGGTGGCCTTCGCGGCGGGATGGGAAAGTATCGGCCAACGCACAAACGCCGGCCCCACGTCGGTTAGCTTTCGTCCTTGATCAGGTGGACATCCATCTGCGGGAACGGGATGCCGATGCCCGCCTCGTCCAGGTGCATCTTCACCGCGCGGGTCAGCGCTTCTTTGACGTCCCAGAAGTCGGCGGTCTTGCACCAGAAGCGCACCGTCCACGCGACGCTCGAATCACCCAGCTCGCCCAGCACGATCTTGTAGCCCCGGCCCTCGCCCTCGACGAGCTTCTCGCTCAGCGACTGCGCCGCCTTCTCGAGCGCCGCACGGGTCTCGTCGATCGACGCGCCATAGTCCGCGCCGACCACGACATCGCACCGGCGGACGGGGTGGAACGTGACGTTCTCGATCGTGCTGCCCGCGATCGCGCCGTTGGGCACGATGATCCGGCGGTTGTCGGGCGTATCAAAGACGGTGTGGAACAGGTCGACCTCGATCACCTTGGCGGTGATGCCTGCGGCGTTGACCACGTCCCCGACCTTGAAGGGGCGGAAGACCAGGAGCATGATGCCCGAGGCGAAGTTGCCCAGCGTGCCCTGGAAGGCCATGCCGATCGCGAAGCCCGCGGCGGCGAGGACGGCGGCGAAGCCCGCGACGCTGATGCCGTAGCGCCCCAGGACGCCGAGCAAGGCGAAGATCATGATCGTCCAGAAGATCAGCTTGCCCACGAACATGCCCAGCGCCTGGTCGACGCGTTTCTTGATCGGGGCGCTCAGCGTCCGGGCCAGGAACTTACCCACGAAGTAGGCGACGATCAGCACGAGCAGCGCGACCAGCGCGGGGATGATGTACTTCTCTACCAGCGGCATCGCGGCCGAGAGGTCCCCCTCGCGCAGACCTTCCCACGCATTGAGCGAGTCCTGCTTCACCGTGTCGGCGACGGAGGGCGTCGCGGCGTCAACCGACCCGGCACCCGCCGCGCCCGCGCTGTCGGCGGCGGCGGCCCCGTCAGCCGCTGCCGCACCCTCAACGGCCGCTGCGCCGTCCACCGTCTCTGCCGCGATGTCGTCGGCCTGTGCCAGTGTGAAACCGAAACCCATGCATCCAACCTTTCGATGTAAAGCCTCAAAACCGACGCCGAGCTGCCCGATCCACGCCGGACCGGCGGCAGACACAGCGCATGGCGCGGCGCACCACGCCCCTGTAACGCGATCAGTTTACAGCAGACCCCCCGCCCCAGAACGGCAAAACAACACCCGTCCGAGAACATCCGCCCGATCAGTACTGGCCCACGGACGCGGGCCAGCCCCCTAAAAAACCGCCCCGGGTCAAACAACACGGGGCGGGCAATGCCGACGGCTGGATTTGAACCAGCGACCGAGGGCTTATGAATCCCTAGCTCTACCGCTGAGCTACGTCGGCAACGAGCCCCATAGTGTAGCGGACGTTTCGACGGGTTCAACACCACCCCCAACAAGAAGCTGCATTCCCCGGAAACACCCGCGTTTGACCCTACAATATCGCAAGAACCCCGCATCCCGACCGGAACCGCACGATGCCCGCCACACCCGCACGCCTGCTCTCGACCCTCTTGCTGGCCCTGCTCGCGCTCGCCCCCGCAGCCGCCGCCAAGGCCCAGGACGCCCCGACCCTCCTGCCCCAGTGGGACGCGGGCCAATCCGCCCGCTACGCCACCTGGTCACGCGAGGTCTCGCGCACCGTCCTCACCGCCCAGGGCGAGTCGCAGTCGCTCACCACCACCATCGAGACCGAGTCCGAGCAGACCTGGACCGTCGAGTCCGTCGAAGCCGACGGCACCAGCGTGTGCAAACTCGAGACCCACTTCATCGAAGCCACCCTGACCCTCGACGCCGAAGGCAACCCCGACGGCCCACAGACCATCACCCTCAGCTCGCGCAACCCGACCGGCGACATCGAGGCCTACGACCAGCTCGTCAAAGCCATGGTCGACCACCCGCTCACCTACCGCGTCGCGCCCGACGGCTCGATCCAGTCCGTCACCGGCGGGCAGCAGATCCGCGATGCCCTGGGCGAGTTCGCCGAGCTCGCCTCCGACGACGACGAGCTCATGCAGCAGGCCGAGGCCATGGCCACCCTGCCCGGCGTCCCCACCGGGCTCGCGCTGGGCGGCACGTGGATCGACAACGACACCAACACCACCCAGGTCCCCGTCGTCCCGCAGATGCTCGAGCTGCCCGGCACGATCACCAGCGCCGTTACCTTCACCTACGAAGACCACGGCGAGATCGAGGGCATCCCCGTCGCGACCGTCAGCTCACAAACCCGCAGCGAACTCGAAGTCGATACCTCCGAACTGCCCGCGCAGCTCCCCGTCGCCGTGCAACTGGTCGAATCGACCGGCGAAGGCGAAACCATCGTCGACCTATCGCGCCACGAGATCGTCGCCAGCCACGGCCAAAGCCGACGCGTCGTCCGCGCCACCCTCACCGGGCCCGACGGCCAAACCCTCACCAGCGAAACCACCACCACCAGCCAGGGCCAGTCCCTCCGCATCGCCGAAGACGAATAGCCCACGCGTCACGGCCGCAGCACGGACTCCAGGTCCACCTCGATGCCCTGGTCGTCGTGCTCAAACCGCGTCGCGACCCACCGCCCATCGGGCTGCTCCTCCCAGTGGATCGCCCACGACGACAGGTCCATCCCCAGCATCCCGCCAAACCCGCCCTCGATGCGCAGGTGGACCGCTGTCCCCCCTTCGCGACGGTCCGGGTCATACGCCACGACCGACGACAGCAGCGTGATATCCTCGATCTGCGCCGCGGCGAGCTGGCTGTCGATCTGCGCACGTGTGAAGTCCAGCCCGAGGTACTCCCCCGTCGCGTCGTCGGCCACGAGCTTGTCGAACGTCGCCCAGTCCTCCTGCTCCACCGCCAAGAGCAACTGACGCATCGAGATCTCCAGCCGCTCGGCCGGGGTCTGCACATACCACGCCAGCCCATACACCCCCGCCGCAACAACCAGCAGCCCCCACGACGCCCGCCGCATCCGCTTGCCCAACGCCTCGCGGTCACCCGTCAGCCGGGCCCCCACCAGCCGCATCAACGCCCACACCACCACCAGCCCGACAACAATCGGCCAAGGCGATTCAAACAACAGATTCCCCATCCCGAGCGTTGATTTGAGCATAGTTCACATGATAGCGGGGGACGCAGAAACCACCGCCAAGACGCCAAGAGCGCCAAGGAAGGCATGACCGCACCCCGCCAGCGATGTGAAGGCAGCGCGGCTTTGCCTCACTCATCTCACCCATAGGAAAGCAGCGATAGGTACTCAAACCTAGTCCCGGCCTACCTTGGCGCTCTTGGCGTCTTGGCGGTTGACTCCGTTTTCCAAGCCCAACCCCGCGACAACCCGATACGTCTTACAGCGATGACTGCGCCCACACCCAGCCCGACGTTGACCCGAAACCTCTCGGCGTTGTCGCGTCAGGACCCCGCGCTCGCCCAGCAGATCGCAAACACAACCCCCGCGACGCTCGAGTGGTCCGCGTCCAAGGCCGGCCCACTCACCGCAACGCTCGTAGACGCCGGCAAACCCGTCCCGCTCGCCAGCCGGTACGACCCCGCCAAAGAAGCCGACAAGCTCATCGGCGACATCGACCGCCAGACCACCGCCTGCGTCGTCGTCCTCGGGCTCGGGCTCGGCTACCACGTTGACCAGCTCGTCCGCGGCGGCAAACACGCCGGGCCGATCACGCTCACCCCCCGCGACCTGGTCATCCTCTTCGAGCCCGACACCGCGCTGCTGCGGGCCGTGCTCGAACGCCTCGACTACAGCGACTGGCTGGGGCACCCCAGCGTCGTCCTCGCCGGCCCCGACACCGACAAGGCCGCGCTGCTCCAACGCCTCGAAAGCCGGTCCGGCACGCTCACTCTGGGCACCCAGCTCGTCACCCATCCCGGCACACGCCAGCGCCGGCCCGACGAGGTCAACGCCTTTGGCAAGCTCGTCACCGAGACCCTCGCCTACTGCCGCACCAACGTCGCCACCGCGCTGGTCAACGCGTCGCGTACCGTCCGCAACCTCGCCTGCAACCTCCCGCACTACGCCGCCGGTGCCACCGTGCACGAGCTCGCCGGCGCCGCAAGCGGTAAGCCCGCCGTCTGCGTCGGGGCCGGGCCCTCGCTGGTCAAAAACCTCGACCTGCTCCGCGACCCCGAGCTACGCCGCAACGTCGTCGTCATCGGCGTACAGACCACCCTCAAACCAATGCTCGACCGGGGCATCCGGCCTGACTTTATCACCGCGCTCGACTACTCCGCCATCTGCACACGCTTCTACGAAGGCCTGCCGCCACTGCCCGACGTCACCCTCGTCGCCGAGCCCAAGTGCCACCCCGCCATCATCGCCGCCTACCCCGGGCCCGTCCGCGTCTGCCAATCGCCCATCAACGACAAGCTCCTGGGCAACCTCGCAAGACCCATCCAGCCCATCCGCTCGGGCACCACCGTCGCCCACCTCTCCTTCTACCTCGCCCAGCTCCTGGGGTGTGACCCCATCATCTTCATCGGCCAGGACCTCGGCTTCTCCGACGGGCTCTACTACTGCCCGGGCACCGCGGTCCACAACGTCTGGGCCGGCGAACTCGGGCCCTTCAACACACTCGAAACCATGGAGTGGACCCGCATCGTCCGCATGCGCGGCAACCTCCGACGCGCCGAGGATGTCCACGGCCGACCGATCTTCACCGACGAACAGATGTCCACCTACCTCGGCCAATTCGAGCGTGACTTCGCCCAGGCCAAGCAGCAGGGCACCACCGTCATCGACGCCACCGAGGGCGGCATGCCCAAGGCCCACACCACCACGATGACGCTCCGCGATGCGCTCGAGCGATACGCCCTCGACGCGATCCCCGAGCTGCCCAAGCCACAGACCACACTCGACCTCGAACGCCTGCGCCAGACCAAAGCGCTCATGGCAGACCACCTGCGCGACATCCGCACGCTACGACACGTCACCACCGAGACCATCGACCTGCTCAAACGCATCCGCAAAGACCAGCGCGACCCCGCCCGCGTCGACAAGCTCTTCGCCAAGGTCACACGCAACACCAGGCGGGTCCAGACCGAGCTCGACGGCGCGTTCCGGCTGGTCAGCGCGGTCAACACCATCGGCACCTTCCGTCGTGAACGCACCGACCGCCAGATCAGCCACCGCACCGCCGAAGACCCCTTCGCCCAGCAGCTCGTGCAGATCGAGCGTGACCTCGACAACCTGGACTTTATCCAGCAGTCCTGCGACGAGGCCGTGGAGATCTTTGAAGAAGCACGCCAACGCCTCGAAGACGCGGTGCAGTCCGCCAAGCAGGCCACAGCCGACAAGCCCGCCCACGCCGCCGCGTAACCCACCGACACGATGAAAGCCATCGCCCTCATCCTGATCGATCCAAGCCAAGGCCGCCTGGGCCAGCCCGCGCAGCTCGGGGAAGCCCTCGCCGGTCGGAGTGTGCTGCAGCATACGGTCACGCGCGCCGCGCGCATCAAAGGCATCGACGAAATCATCCTCGCCGTGCGCGACGCCGACACAGACGAGCCCGCGCTGCCCTGCGAAGTCCCACCGGGCGTGAAACACCGCACGCTCGCCTGGTCGCTCACGCCCGAGGAACAGGCACACGCCGACGCCATCGCCGCGGCACGCCAGTGGTCCCGCACCTGCTGGCGCGGCGGCGTCGCGGGCATGTCCACCTACGACGAACTGCTGCCGGCAGGCCCGCTGGGCCGCATCATGGCCCAGCGCGACGCCGACGTGGCCGTGGTCGTACGCGGCGACTGGTGCTGCTTCGACCCCGAACTCGCCACCGATCAACTCAAAGTCCACCGCTCCGCGCCCGAGTCGCTACGGCTCGTCTTCACTCAGGCACCACCGGGCCTGAGCGCGCTCGTCGTCGATCGCGTCGTCGTCGACGACCTCGCCCAGCACCGCTCTACCATCGCGCAGCTGCTCTGCTACAACCCACGCAAGCCCGCGCTCGACCCGATCAGCCGAGACGTCTGCGTCGCCGTTCCCGCCGAGGTCCGCGACCGCCACCGACGATTCATCTACGACACACCCCGCACGCAGTCACACCTCCGCGCGATCGCCCAACGGCTCGGCAGCGCCTTCGAAGACGCCGACGCAAGCACCCTCACCGACGCCTCGCTCCGCATCGACCGCGAAGACCCCGCCGCACAATACGACCACCTCCCCCCACACCTCACGGTCGAACTCACACCCCACCGACCAGCCACCGGGCGCATCACCCCGCAGCACCACCTCAACCTTCAGCGCAAGCCGATGGACACGCCCAGCGCCATCGCACTCATGCAACAGCTTGGCCAACACACCAGCTCCGCGGTTCTGCTCGGCGGGCTCGGCGACGCACTGATGCACGACGGCTGGCTCGACATCGTCCACGCCGCACGCGACGCGGGCGTCCACGGCATCGGCCTCGAGACCGACCTGCTCTGCGACGGCGATACACTCGCAAAACTCCAATCGGCACCGGTCGATGTGCTCAGCGTGCGCATCAATGCCGACACCGCCGCGGTCTACGAAAAGCTCATGGGACGCGACGGCTTCAAGACCGTCATGGATAACCTGCAGGCACTACTCACCGGCGGTGGGCGTTTTTCGCGTGGCCCGGAGCAGCGTGCCTGGATCGTGCCCCGGCTTGTCAAGGTCGCCGACAACCTCAAAGACATGGAAACGTTCTTCGAGCGGTGGACACAGATCGCCGGCTGGGCGGTGATCGATCGTTTCGAGACAGGCCAACGCCTCATCGCCGACCAGGGGCCGGTCCCGATGCAGCCCCCGCGCCCCCCCGGCTACCGCCCCCCAGCCGAACGTCACAAGCAGCGCCTCACGGTCCTGTCCGACGGCCGGGTCACGCTCTGCGCCCAGGACTGGCTTGGCCGAGCGGCGCTTGGCAATATCGAAGCGACGCCGCTGCATGAGATCTGGCACAACGCGGCACACACCGCCGCGGGCGTGCTCGACCAGGCCCCCGAGGATCGGCCGATCTGCCCCCGGTGCCAGGACTGGCTGGCGGTGCAGCTACAAACCGCGGCGCTCGCCTCGGCCTGAACACGCCCCGCCCCCTCCGCAAGCCATCGATGATGCCCGACCCACCCGTGCCCAACCCGACCTCACACCCACCCGCCCTCGCGGTCGTCCTCGCCCGGGCGGGCAGCAAGGGGCTACCGCACAAAAACATCCTCGATGTCGCGGGCAAGCCGATGCTCGCGTGGACCCTGGAGCACGCCCTCGCCAGCACATCGGTCGACCGTGTCCTCCTCTCCACCGATGGCGAAGCGCTCGCGGCCGTCGGCCGGCGCTACCCCGGCGTCGAAGTCGTCCCCCGCCCCGACGAACTCGCCAGCGATACCGCTACCGTCGACGCCGCCGCGCGACACGCCCTCACCCAGACCGACTCGACGCACCGCGCGGTCGTCATCCTCTACGGCAACATCCCCGTCCGGCCGGCCGACCTCACCGACCGCGCCCTCGCGATGCTCCACGACACCGGCGCGGACTCCGTGCAGAGCGTCTGCCCCGTCGGCAAGCACCACCCGTACTGGATGAAACAACTCGGCGCTAACGATGAACTCATCGCATACGAAGACAACAACATCTACCGAAGGCAGGACCTCCCGCCGGTCTACGAGCTCGACGGCGGCATCATCGCCGTCACGCGCGATGCGCTCTTCACCACCCGGCCCGGCGAGCCGCACGCGTTCCTCGGCTCCGACCGCCGAGCCATCACCACCGAGCCCGGCGACGTGATCGACGTCGATAGCGCGATCGACCTCCACGTCGCACAAGCCATCCTCAGCCACCGGCCGACCACGAAACGAAACGCGGGATGACGCAACGCATCGCCTTCATCACCGGCACCCGGGCGGAGTACGGCATCCTGCGCTGTGTGCTCGACGCGGCAACGGCGCACCCCGACATCGACGCCCGGCTGGTCGTCACGGGCACGCACCTGACCACGACGAGCGTGAAAGACATCACCCATCGCATCCACGGCCGGGTGCGGATGCAGCGCAAAGACGAGTCGGGCTACGACGCGGATGTCCGGGCGCTCGCGCGCGGCGTCGAGGGTTTTGGGCGGGTCTTCGCCGCGCTGGACCCCGACGCCGTGGTAGTGCTGGGCGACCGGGTGGAGATGCTCGCCGCGGCGACGGCCGCGAGTGTGGGCGGGCGCATCCTCGTGCATCTTCACGGCGGCGACCGGGCCGAGGGCGTCGCCGACGAAGCGATGCGGCACGCGATCAGCAAGCTCGCGCACCTGCACTTCCCCGCGACGGCGCAGAGCCGAAAGCGCCTGGTCCGCATGGGCGAAGACCCCGACATGATCCACAACGTCGGCTCGCCCGCGATCGATGCGCTCCGAAACATCAACCCCGACCCCGATGCCCCAGCGCTCATCATCATGCAGCACCCCGTCGGCGCGAGCGATGAAGCGGAACGGGATTGGATGGACGCGACCCTGCGCGCAACCGCGAAACATGACCGGCTCGTGTTCGCACCCAACCACGACCCCGGCGCAAACGGCATCCGACAGGCCATCGCCGAGCACGACATCGAACCCATCGAGCACCTGCCGCGTGGACGTTTCCTTGCGCTCCTGGCCGGGGCCCGAGTGATCGTCGGCAACTCCTCGGCCGGGCTTATCGAGGCCGCCGCGCTACGCACCGCGAGCATCAACATCGGGCCACGCCAGGGCGGACGCGAAGCGCCGCGCACCGTCGTGCCGTGCGACTACGGCGTCGCCCACGTACGCGAGGCGCTCAAGCGGGCCCTCAAGCTGGACACATCCAAGCTGCGACACCCCTACGGCAAGGGCGACGCCGGCCCGCGCATCATCGACACCCTCGCGTCCATCGACCTTCGCAACGTCCCGCGCCGCAAGCGCAACACCTTTTGACACGTTGACCCACCGCCCAACGGGCAGCGCCTTGTTCGAGGTCATGCCAACCCAACGCCTGCTGCGCGTCGGCTACACAGCGCGGAGCGGGACGGACACCGTCATCGGTCAATCGATCTACACCCAGCCCAGCACGGCTTCGCGGTAGCCGGGGATCTCGTCGGGCGTGAAGTTGAACCGGTGGGTCGGCAGGTCGTCACACGCGATGATCTGCAGGTCCGCGATCTGCTGGCTGAGGTTGACCGTCGGGCCCAGCTTCACGTCCGACTCCGGCAACTCATCGCCCGGGAGCAGCTGTACCGTCGGGCGACACGGGTCGAGCAGGTTATGGTCGATGACGACACCGGTCGCGCCGCTGCTGAGTTTCACGATTGAGCCCGGCGGGTAAGGGGGGACGACCTCGATCAGGCCGCGCAGGACGTTGGGGTCGAACCGCGTGCGGACCGACTCCGACAGCATCGCGCGGAGCACGGCCGAGGCGGGCCGTTCGGGCTGGCCCGGCGGGCGTCGCAGGCGGGTGAACAGGTCCGCGACCGCAACGATGCGCGGGAAGATGTGGATCGACTCACCCGACTGCACGGGGTAGTCCTTGCCCGCATAGCCCGAGCCGTCGAACCGCTGGTGGTGGTGCAGGACCACGGCCGCGGCAGTGGGGTCGATCTTCCGGCGGACGACCTGGTAGCCCAGCGCGGTGTGCTCGCGCCACGCGGGGTCGGTCTCGTCGCCGGTCTTCTCGTGGCGTTCGACGACTTCGGGCGGCAGGAACGTCACGCCGATGTCGTGGAGCATCGCGCCGACCCCGAGGTTGGTTACTTCCTTCGCGCGTTCGCCGGTGACGTGTCGGCGTTGCTTGATGAGGTAGCCCTCAAGCTTGAGCCCGATGAGTAGCGAGAGGTAGGTGACGGCCGAGCTCTGGCGGAGCATGTGGTGGTCGTCGTCGTGCTGGTCGAGGTCGCCGACAAAGATCGCGGCGTTGGGGTTGAGCATGATGCTCTCGACCAGGTCGCCGATGCCACGGGTGTAGGTGTCGTAGTCGAGCTTCGCGTTGGACTCGGTCTGCAGTGTCTCGAAGGTCTCGCGGATCTGCGAGACGACGTGGGTCTGCTTCACGATGGCGTCGTGGTCGATGAATTTTTCGAGGAACGAAAGACTCGGGTACGCGACCCAAACGCTGCGTACGGACAGGTCCTCAAGCTTCTCGATGACCTTGGGCGTCAACGCGTAGCCGGGCCTGAGCAGCATGTGCCCGGGCAGCTGCGGGTTCATCACCGGCATCGCCAGCGTCATCCCCGGCCGAGCTTTTCGCAAATCTACTCGCAGCATACGCACACACCCGTGCAGCAAAGCACGGCTCCAACCCTTGCGTCGGCTTATCGGCGTCGGGTGTCAATCCCTACGGGCTGTGTCGGCTGCGTAACGCTTGACGAGCGTTGGCGTGGGACGCTTGTGCGGATTATTCGGGCGCCGACGCGGCGGGCGCGGGCGCTGCGCCGCCCACCACAGGCCTGCGCCTCACCGGCCACTGCACCAGCGCGACCGACAGCAGGATCCCCCCCAGCGCCACGAGCTGGCCGGCCGATACCACCTCACCCTCGAGTGCCCACCCCAGCAGCACCGCGATGCCCGGCACGACGTACGTCACCATCCCCGCAAACAGCGGGCCCCGCAGCTGCACCATCTTGTAGAACATCCACATCGCCAGCCCGCTGCACACCACGCCCAGGACCCCGAGCGCCAACAGGGCTTGGCCCATCGGCACATCATTGGCGGGGACTTCGTTGGCCCGGGCGAAGGGCACGACCAACACCAGCCCCAGCGCCATCGACGACGCCGACAACGCGAGCATGTCCGCGTCCTGAAAACGCTTCTTGACCCACGTGTTGCTCACCGCATAGCAGCAGGGCACCACCACCGCGAGCGCCATCGCCCAGGCCGGCACCCCGCGCGTGTTCAGCGCATCACCAAACAGCACGGCCACCATCGCCAGCCCCAGCAGCACACCCAGCGCCTGACGCAGCGTCGGCTTGAGCCCGAGCATCGGCACCGAGACCACCATCGTCAGCAAAGGCACGAGCGACACCATCATCCCGAAGAAGCCGCTCTCCTGGTACCGCCCGATCAGGAACGGCTGCAGGGTCCAGGGCAACACAAACCCAACGACCACCACGAGCGCCAACGCCGGCAGATCGCTGCGTGACAGGGTCCAATGCCTGGTGCCTTTGGATTGCAGGCGCAGCGCGAACCACAGCAGGAACAAGGCCGCCGACCCGCCGAGCATCCGGCCGGTGCTGATCGCCGGCGCGTTGAACGCCCCCGACGCCCAACGCATCAGCAGGAAACTCGTCCCCCAGATCATGCACATCAACACAAACAGAACATACGGCATCGCGGGATTGTAGAGGCCCGCAGAAGTTGTGCGCCGAACACCCGGCTTCCCCCGGCCTGGTTGCTTCACCAACCAGGCGACCCCACCCCAAACAAACACTCACAGATAAAACCCGTGGGCTTCGGTAGAGTATCTGCGTGCAAGACGAAACCCCCGCCCCACAAGACGAGACGCAGGCCCTGCTCGACTACGTCGCCGAGCGTGAGGTGGCTTGCCCACGTTGCGGGTACAACCTGCGCGGGCTGACCCAGCCCAGGTGCCCGGAGTGTGGCAACGGGCTCAAGCTGACGGTGGGGTCGGACTCGCCGATCAACAAGGCTTGGCTCACGATGGTCGTCGCGCTGATCGCGCCGGCGGGGATCGGGATGTTCGGTTGTGTGGCTGTCGGGATGTCACTGCAGTACTTCTCGCCCAGCGACCTGGTCCCGCGCGACGCCGAGCAGGCCTTCGCCATGTTCTCGGTGGGCTACGCGATCGCGTGTATCCCGTTGAGCATCGCCGCGATTGCGCTACGCCGGTGGTTCTCCCGCCTGTCTGCTGGCACGCAAGGCACGTGCGCCACCATCCCTGTCGCGATCGATGTCTCGTGCTTCGTGTTTTTCCTGTCGCTGCTCGGGTAACGCACGTAAGCGTGGGGCAGACTACGCCAACCCGCGCAGCCCGCGCTGCTTGCGTTCGCGATTGACCTGTTCGAGCCCCGCCGGTTCGTGGCGGAGCAGCTTGACGAGCTGCGACGTGCTCACCCCCAGCGCGGCGGCGGAGACGGCGACGTCGTACCCATCCGCCTCCAGGTGGTCGAGCGCCTCAGCAAGCAGCGCGGGGAAGTCGTCGTGGCCCGGGTTGATCGCCAGCCGACCGCCCTTGACCCGTGCCGACCAGCGTGGGCTCGGGGTGGGGGTCCCCTTCGCCGAGCCGACCGGCCGGCGGACCGCGAGCGCGAGCTTGACGCGGAGGCGTGCGACGGCGGCGGCGCGGTTTTGTTCCTGGCTCCGCCGCTCGGTCGCGAGGACGCTGAGCCCCGTCGGGCGGTGGGTCAGACGGATCGCGGTTTCGACCTTGTTGCGGTTCTGCCCGCCGGGCCCTGAGCCACGCGTCCGCTGCACATCGCAGTCGGCGAGCAACGTATCAATCTCAAGTGCGGCGGGGTGGGGCATGGCGAATGTTCGATGTTCGTCCGATCATAGACGGCGGTGGGCCCGATAGTCTGCCGTGCTTCGCGCGATGCTCCAAACCCGAGCAACGCTTCGGACATCGAACATCGGACTTCGCACATCCAAGGTACCATCCCGTCGCCCGATCCTGCCGATAGAGCCGTTGTGACTGACGAGAACCCTCGACCCGAATCCGCCCTGGCCAAGCTGGACGCGTGGATGGCCCAGAGCATGTGGCACCCGCGCCTCGTGCCGTTCTTCGTCTACATCCTCGGGCTCATGGCCACGGGCTACCTCATCACCCCCTTCCCCGTCATTCGCCCGGCGGTCTACGCGGGGGTCGTCGCCGTCATCTGCTTCCTGCTCTGGCGCTACCGCAAGCTGCTGCCCGAACTGAACATCAGGTTCCACTGGCTGGCCATCCCCACCGGCGTCGGGCTGCTCTTCGCCTGGGTGTACCTGGGCTACTGGACCAACCAGGCCGCCGCCGCCGCGCAGGGCACACCCGTGCTGGGCCCACTGGCCGAGTTCTTCGTCGGCGGGTCCAACCCCCAGTCCGTCGCCGACGAAGCCAACCGCACCATGCACGCCTTCCAACGCGGGCAGGAACACTACGGCGACGTCTGGTTCTGGATCACCATGGTCCTCCGCCTGCTGGGCATGACGCTCGTGGTCCCGCTGTTCGAGGAGTTGTTCGTGCGCTCGGCCGTGATCCGCGCGACGATCAGCCGACGGCTGACGTGGCGTGGCATCTTGCAAGTCCTGCACGACCTGCCGCTGATCGGCGACTACGTATCAAACACGAAGCAAGGCCAGGCCGCCGACGCCGCGCCCCCGGCCTTCACCGAGCAGCTGACAACGACACCCGTGGGCAGGATCAGCGCGTTCAGCGTGGCCGCCTCGACCCTCGTCTTTATGCTCAGCCATATGCCCCGCGACTGGGCGGGCTGCATCGCCTGCGGCGTGGTGTGGGGCGTCATGGTCTGGTGGACCAACCGCCCCCGGCCCGGCAAAGGCGAGACATGGGAAAACCTGCCCGAGGGCGGACGCACCGGCCTGGGCCCCGTCGTCTGGAGCCACGGCATCACCAACGCCCTGCTCTGGGCCTGGACCCTGCACTACGGCGACTGGCAGTTCCTGTAAACACCAAGCCCTCGCGCGTCGCCCGCGTTCGATTGAGTACCCCACATTTAACGGGTAACACGAAGTGTCCCGCGTGGTCGGCAGCAAACATCATGATCCGCAAGACACTGCGCGTCACCCGCCAAACAAGGTGCGCCATAGATATAGGTACAAACAAAGCCCGGTAGAAGCTTGCCCCGGGCTTTATGTGGAAACGGCTAGTCCATCTATCACAAGCTATCTAGTAGCTAAATGAACCCCATATGAGATCGCCGTCAGCGGTCTTCCAGTGATCCCCCCGCGTGTTGGAACCTGCATTGATTGTGTCCGCTTCTTCCTGATCGAAAGTCGAAACCGACCCATCGACAAACGTAAAGACCAAAAAACCGCTGCGATGCCGGTCCGCATCTAATCGCTCGTTCCCCATCGTATCGGGTGTGATATTCGGAACACGATTGCGCGGCTCACCCATCAATACTGTCTTAGAGGGAACATCGATACGTGCCAGTTGGATATGCCGTTTGCTGGGGTCCAGAGGCCCGTATGTGGGCGAGCCGTCCAGAACTGCATTCCATGCGTAGTGGAAATTGTTGCCACTGTTGTTGGACTGGTTACCGTAACGATCAACTTGGCTCGGACAAAACCACACAGAGGTATCAATGTCATACTCCGTGTCACCACCGGCCCCGGTATCGTAGGCCTGCGAATAAGACGCGACCCCAATGTAATCTGGCAGTGCGTTGAACCATCGACCGGGGTTGGTATCGGCCTGCGCCCCACCGGGGGTATTGGTATTACCTTCGAGTGGTAATCGGGTCTCGGAGTCGGCTGTATACGCCAGTGCTGCAGTTCCCCACTGCCGAAGATTGCTTTTACACTTGGTCGCTTTAGCAGAAGCCCGTGCTGCGCCTAGTGCGGGCAGGAGGATCGCGATGAGGACGCCGATGATGGCGATGACGACGAGCAGCTCGATGAGGGTGAAGCCGTCGCGCTTCGTGCGTGGCCGTCGGGCGAGGGGGTGCTTCATGGCGTGGGGTTCCGTGGGCCGGGGTCGATAGATAGGGTCAGGGTCGAAAAAAGGGGGATGGGTGGTGAGACCCAGCCCCCTACGGGTTATGCCTAGATTGTACCCGACCGCGGGGGGTCGGGTCCACGCTTTTGGGCGTGTGGGGTGAACTTCGTGGGCTTAGCCGCGTCGTCGGCGGGCGATCATGAGGCCGCCCAGCCCCAGCAGGGCCAGCGACCCGGGCTCGGGGGTGAGTGCGCCGGCGACTTCGATGTTGTCGATCGCGATTTCGTCCCGGCTGCCACCGCCCGAGACGTCGTCGCTGGTGAAGACGAGCGTGACGACATCACCGTTGTTGACCGCAGCGACAATGCTGCCGGTGGACTGTGAGCTGATGTTCCAGGCGGGCGAGCCGTCGGCGGTGCCTGGGGAGGTGAGGCCGACGCTGGCGCCGAGGACCTCGGTGCCGGCGACGTCGATCGAGGTCAGCTCGAAGGAGTTGGCGCGGTCCTGGTCGTTGTAGAAGGCGATATCGAAGTCGATCTCGAGCGTCGTGAGTCCGACGCCGGTGTAGGTGAACTGCACTTCGAACGTGCCCGGAGTGATGTCGGAGCCGCCGGGCTGGAAGCCGACCGCGGTGTTGCCGCCGCCGAGGTCGAAGGCGTAGACGCCGCCGGAGCTGACGCCGCCCGATGAGTTGCCGCGTGCGAAGTCGCCGGAGGTGTGGGTCCCGCCGAAGCTCCCGGCCCCGTCGCTGAAGCCGGTAACGCGGTAGGTGTCGGAGTCGAGTTGGCCGGCGGCGGGTGTGGGCGCGAAGCCCGAGCCGGTGAAGCCGGTGAAGTCGTCACTGAAGACGGTGACGACCGTAGCGTTTGCGCCGCCGGCGGTGAGTGCGGCGAGGGCCGCGAGTGTGGTCAGGGAACGGGTGAGCATCTTTTCTCCTCGGTGTGTGCGTAGGTGCACGGGTACAGAAACAGGCGTGTTTGACGCATGAAAAGCGCCGGCCCGCCGATGAGGGCGGGCCGGGCGGAGGGTGAGTCGGGATTAGCGGCGTCGGCGGGCGATCATGAGGCCGCCCAGGCCCAGCAGCGCGAGCGACCCGGGCTCGGGGACGTTGAGGCCGAAGGTGTTGCCGATGATGGTGGCCTGTGCGGCTTCGTCGAGGCCGTCGAGGGCGAAGGCGTTGGAGGAGTAGTTGCCCTGGACAAAGGCGCCGGCCGAGCCGCCGGTGCGGACGGCGTAGCCGTCGGAGTAGTCCCAGGTCTGGCCGTCGCCGATGAGATTGATGTCGCCGTAGGTGTCGATGACGCTGCCGTTCATGAAGAGTTCGATGGCGTCGTCGCCGTTGATGTTGGCTGCGCCGTTGGTGTCGATGCTGAAGGCGCCGGTGAAGTTGTTGGTGAAGAAGTCGGCGCTATCGGCGTTGCCGGCGATGACGAAGATATCGCCCGCCGAGGCCGAGCCACCCGCGAAGGTGTACTCTTCGCCGTCGGTGCCGCCGCCGTTGTTGGCCGAGCCGAAGCCGTAGATGCTGAGGTCGGCGATTGCGGCGGTGGCGGTGAGGATGACGGCCTTGGGGTTACCGCCCGAGAGGTCGCCGTCAACGACGCCGGTGATGATCAGGTCGGCGTTGGCGGTGCCAGCGGTCAGTGCGGCGAAAGCGGAAAGCGCGATGGCGGTGCGAAGCTGCATGGGATTCTCCTCAAAGGGGGGTGGGGGGTCAGGAATAGGGCAAGAACATGGCCGGCTTGCTTGACCAACACTGTACGCGGCCGCTGTTGGGGCGGCGTCAATGGGAAGTCAATTGCCGGTGAGTTCTCTTCTCCTCTTTGCAGAGGGGCCGTGATTGTACCGTCAGCATAAACCCCAAGGAAGCATGAATCTCGATTTCTTACCGCCCGCTAACACGAACACGTCGGCAAACCCCTGAAATTACCGAGCTTAACAGCCACCCCGTCGCAAGGCCGGGCCCAGTCAGGGGATCAGGATCGCCGCGAGCACGAACGCGAACACCAGCACCACCCCCAGACCGATCACGACGACAAACGGCACCCAGCCGGGCGTCGGGTCGATCATGTTGGACTCGCCCATCCCCCGCGCGGCCTCGGGCACCGCGGGTTTGTCGGCAGGGTCGGTCGAAGGGGTCGGGGGCAGGTCGGGCATGGGGGTCGATCTCGTTGGTTGGATGGCAAGCCGTTGGCCATCGAGCTGGCCCGTTTCGCCCAGGCCCCAACGGGGCGGGCGCACCACCGGCCTGACAACACGGCTATGCGGGCCACCGGGGGCTAAGCCGGACGCACCCGCGCCGTCAGGTCGCCGGCATCCTCATCATAGCCCACCTCAACCGTGCTGCCCGCAGGGACATCCCCCGACAGGATCAGCCGGCCCACGCGCGTCTCGACGGCGTGCTGGAGGTACCGCTTCAGTGGCCGGGCACCGTACACCGGATCAAACCCCGCCTGCGCGACATGCGCCAGCGCCTGCTCGGTCAGCTCCAGCCCGATCTGCTGCTCGGCCAGGCGGTCGGCCAAGCCATCGACCAACAGCCCGACGATCTGCTTGATCTCCTCAAGCGTCAACGGCTTGAACAGCACTGTGTCATCCACGCGGTTCAAGAACTCCGGCCGAAAGTGCGACCGCAGCTCCGCCATCACGGAGTTGCGCGCCTGGCCCGAGATCTCGCCCCCGCCCGTGACCGCGTCGCCCAGCAGGTGTTGGCTGCCGATGTTGCTGGTCATGATGATGACGGTGTTCTTAAAGTCCACGCGTCGGCCCTGCGCATCGGTCACGTGGCCGTCGTCGAGCACCTGCAGCAGCACATTGAACACGTCCGGGTGCGCCTTCTCGATCTCGTCGAACAGCACCACGCTGTACGGCTTACGACGCACCGCCTCGGTCAACTGCCCACCCTCTTCGTAGCCGACGTACCCCGGAGGCGCGCCGATCAGACGCGACACCGCAAACTTCTCCATGTACTCCGACATGTCGATCCGCACGATGTTGTCCTCGGTATCGAACAGCGCCGCGGCCAACGCACGGGCCAGCTCGGTCTTACCCACGCCCGTCGGGCCCAGAAAGATGAACGAGCCCGTCGGGCGTTTGGGGTCTTTGATCCCCGCGCGGGCACGGATCACGGCGTCGGCCACAAGCTGCACCGCCTCTTCCTGGCCGATGACCCGCTCGTGCAGCACCTCATCAAGCTTCATCAGCTTCTCGCGCTCGCCCTCCTGCAATCGCGCCACGGGGATCCCCGTCCACCGCGCAACGATCTCGCTGATCTCATCCTCCGTCACCGCCTCACGCATCAGGCGGGGATAGGACGAGCCGCGACCGTGAGGGAGTGGACCCTCACCGTTAGGTTCGCCCGGCTCATCCTGTCCGCTCCCTGACGGTCGCGGCTCGTTATTGGCATGCTCCATCGCCGACAGCTTGCGCTCCAGCTCGGGAAGCGTGCCATACTCAAGCTCCGCCGCCTTGTTGAGGTCGTAGCTGCCTGGGCTCTTGGCCAGCTCGATCTGCTGGCGCACCCGCTCGATCTCTTCGCGCACCTCGCGCACCTGATCGACCGCGCCCTTCTCGTTGTCCCACTGCGCACGCAGCGTCACCGCCTGCTCGCGCACGTCCGCGAGCTCCTTCTGCAACGCGCCCAGGCGTTGCCGGCTCGCGTCGTCCTTCTCCTTCTTGAGCGCCGCCTCCTCGATCTCCAACTGCATCACACGACGGGTCACCGCGTCCAGCTCCGCAGGCATCGAGTCCATCTCCGTCCGCACCATCGCGCAGGCCTCATCGATCAGGTCGATCGCCTTGTCTGGCAGGAAGCGGTCGGTGATGTAGCGGTGGCTCAACGTCGCGGCGCTGACCAGCGCGTTGTCCTGGATCGACACGCCGTGGAACACCTCGTAGCGCTCCTTCAACCCGCGCAGGATCGAAATCGTGTCTTCCACCGTCGGCTGATCGACCAACACCGTCTGGAACCGCCGCTCAAGCGCGGGGTCCTTCTCGATATGCTGGCGGTACTCGTCGAGCGTCGTCGCACCGATGCAGTGCAGCTCACCCCGCGCGAGCATCGGCTTGAGCATGTTGCCCGCGTCCATCGCGCCTTCGGTTTTGCCCGCGCCCACGATCGTGTGCAGCTCGTCGATGAACAGGATGATTCGGCCGTCCGCCTGCTTGACCTCGTTGAGCACGGCCTTGAGGCGTTCTTCAAACTCACCGCGGAACTTGGCACCCGCCACGAGTGAGGCCATGTCGAGCGCGAAGACGGTCTTCTCCATCAGCCCCTCGGGCACATCGCCCCGCACGATGCGCTGCGCGAGGCCCTCGACGATCGCGGTCTTACCCACGCCCGGCTCGCCGATGAGCACGGGGTTGTTCTTGGTCTTACGCGAGAGGATCCGGACGACCCGGCGGACCTCGTCGTCCCGGCCGATGACCGGGTCCATCTTCCCGGCCCGGGCCTGCTCCACGAGATCGACGCCATACTTGGCAAGGGCCTCGTAGCTCGCCTCGGGGTTGTGGCTGGTCACACGCTGGTTCCCACGCACCTGCTGCATCGCGCCGCGAAACGCGTCGGCGGTCAGCCCGAGCCCCGCGAGGATTTTCCCGGCCGGGGTCGCGCCCTTGCCCTCCAACACCGCCAACACCACGTGCTCCACAGAGATGTAGTCGTCGTTGAGCTTCTTAGCGAGCCCCTCGGCCTTCGCGAACACCTGCGCGACGGCGGACGTCAGCTGCACCTGGTTGGGCTGCACCGTCGGCGCCCCCGGGCCCGAGACCTTGGGCCGCTTGTCCAGCTCGCGCTCCAGCTCACCCGCCACGACGCCCGCAGGCCGGTCGAGCTTCTCGAGCAGGCGCGGCACAAGCCCGTCGGTCTGCCGACACATCGCGAGCATCAGGTGCTCGGTGTCGATCGCCTGGTGCCCGCGCTCGACGGCGATCGTCTGGGCGTCCTGGAGCGCTTGCTGAGTACTTTGGGTCAGTCGGTTGAAGTCCATGTTGTTCTCCCGGGTTGTTGCGTCTTTCTCGCGCCGCCCGTTGGGCGGTGGCTAAGCGGGTTTGTCGTCACGCAACTTCTCGAAGTGTTCGCGCTGCGCGTCGGTCAGGTCTTTGGGCACATCGATCATGACGCGCACCATCAGGTCGCCCGGCGTGTCGTCCTTGCGTCGGCCGGGCATGCCCTTGCCTTTGAGCCGGAGCTTCGCGCCGCTCGCGGTGCCCGGCGGGATCGTGAGCGCGACCGTGCCGTCCATCGTCGGGACGTCGGCCTTGGTGCCCAGCGCCGCGTCCCAGCAGGGCACGCGGAGGGTGGTCGTGAGGTTTCGGCCGTTGACTTCGAAACGCGGGTCGGGCGAGACGATGAGCTTGAGGACCAGCCCATCGCGTTTGAGCCCGAGCTTGGTGCCCGTCGTTGACCCGGGCGGGATGCGGACGTCGAGGGTCTTATCGCCCTGCGCCCCGGTCAGCCGGAGCTGGCGTGTCCCGCCGTGGTAGGCCTCGTGCAGGGAGATCGTGAGCTCGTGCTCCTGTGCCGCGGGCTGGGTCTGCATGCGTGGCCCGCCGCCGCCAAAGCCCTCGCTCATCCGGGGCCCGCCTTGCTGCTGACGCATGAACATCTCGAAGAAGTCGCTGAACCCGCCGCCACCTCCGCCCTGGAAGCTGAACCCGTCCTGCCCGGGGCGGAACTGCGAGCCGAAGCCCGGCGGGGGGTCGAACGTTTGGCCGTGCTTCCAGTTCGAGCCGAGCTGGTCGTACTTCTTGCGCTTGTCGGGGTCGGACAGGACGTCGTAGGCCTCGTTGGCTTTGGAGAACTTCTCGGCCGCCTGGGGGTCGTCCTTGTTCTTGTCGGGGTGATACTTGCTGGCGAGCTTGCGGTAGGCGCGTTTGATCACATCCGCCGAGGCGTCGCGCGGCACACCGAGTGTCTTGTAATAGTCTTCAAACTTCAGAGCCATGGGTTCCCTCGGGGGTGAGTATGCAAAGGGCTTGCCAAACACGGAGCCCGTAAATCGCGATTTGGGATGGATTTACAGCGATGGCTACGCACGCCGATCTGCCAGAATGGCAGAAGCCCACGCCGGGAAGGGCGTGGGCTTCGGTATCGTAGCAGTACGGACGGGGGGTGCCGGGCTAGTTCAAGGCCGTGCAGAACCAGCCGGTCTCTCGGCCGAGCGTGACCTTCTGGAGCAGGTGCAGCTTGAGCGAGTCACCCAGCCGGGCGACCAGGGCGGTGGCCTGCTCGGCGCGGTCGGTGAAGAGGTGCAGCACCGGGGGGGTGTCGGCAAAGACGCGGTCGCGCTGGGTGAGCGCCAGCAGCTCACGGTGCTCGGTGACCCACCGCCTCGCGTCGAGCATCTCGGGCACAGCGCGGCGGGGGTCGTCGGCCTGGCTGTGGTGCATCAGGAGATGGACTGCGCCGTGCTCATCGACGGCGAGCTGGATCGCGGGCGCGGTGGGGACGCGGGCGTCGAGCGCCAACCCGCCGGGGATCGCGGCGGGGCCTTGGGCGAGCATCGCGAAGAGGTCCTCGACCGGCGGCGTGCCGGCGGGGCTCGCGGACACGCCGGGCGTGTACGGCTGCGCGGCGCGGGGCGTGGTCATCGGTTCGGGCTGGCGCGGCGGGGCCGGCGCGGGTTGCGGCGACGGGGCCGAGGCACGGCGGGGCGGGGGGACGGTGAGGGGTTGGTTGATGACCGGCTCCAGTGGGTTGGGACGGGCGTCTTGCGGCGGGGTCTCGTGCTGGGTCTTTGGCGCGTCGGCCGGGTCTTCGAGCGTGTCGAGCCAGGCGACAAGCTGGGGCCACAGCGCGACGGGGTCGGCGAAGCTGCCCATCTGCCGAACCGTGACCGGCTGCATCTGGCGGAGATGGCCGACCATCTCGACGGGTGTGCTGAGGAAGCTGCTCGCGGTGGATGCGACTTTTTGCACGGCCCGCTGCGCGGCATCCTCGTCGCTGCCCATGACCATCAGCCCGACCTGTTTGCCGGCGTTGCGCGGGTCTTGCTCGACCACACGCTTGAGCATGGAGTAGCACGCGACCACCGCCGCGTCATCCGATCCGCACAGCACGGTCCACCGGTCCAGCGCCGCCAGGCGGGAGGCGGACATGGCCTCGGCATCGGCGCTCAGCCGAACCAGCACGTTGCGGACAGGCGTTTCGTCGCTACGCACCAGCGCATCGAGCAGCGCGATCAGGCCGCTGCCCTGGGTCGCGGGCACACGCGTCGCGCTGACGGGGGCACTGGGCTGGGGGTTTGCTTCTCGGCGTGGCTCGACGACTTCGAGATCGATCATGTCGTCATCGAGGTGGACGATGGCGACGGGCCCCTGCGTCTGCGCGAGTCGCTGGGCGTACTGCGTGAGCCAGGGGCCGCTGAGCCCGGGCAAGTTACCCATGACGACGGCCTGCGGGCGGGCTTGCGCCCGGCCGGGGCTGCGCTGGGGGGGCGGGCTGGTGGGCGCCCCCAGGTGCTCGGTGGGTGGGGTGGGCTCGTGCTGGTCGGTGTCGGCGTCGGCAAGCCGGAGGATCGGGTGCCCGTCCCCGGGCGTGCCGTTGCCGTTGGACCCGCCGGTGCGGATGGCTTGCGGGGCGGGGCGTTGGGTGTGGGGCTGGTTGGAGTTGGCCATGGCGTTGAGTGCGGCGGCGTTCTGCGCGACGTGGTGCATCACGGCCGGCTTGGGCGCCAGGCGGATCGGCGGGGGGCCGGTGATCGGGTCCGCGTTGCTTGGCGCGATGCTCGGCGTCGGCTTAGGGGCTTTGACACCGGTGAGGTAATGCTCGGCGAGGTCATCGATTGACTGCCGGGTCCGGGGGTCGTCCATGACAGCTCCGGGCACGGGTTGCGTGCGTAGGGGTGGGGGGGTGGCCGAGTCGCGGTTTGCGTCGGCGTGTCGCGTCGGGGGTCAATCGACCTCGACGACGTTGTTTAGTTCGCCAAAGGGGTTGGTTTCGGTGAGCGGGTTGTGCGGGTCCTGGACCCACTGGCCATCGACGACGAGTCGGTAGCGGTATCGGCCGGCGGGGATCTTGATGCATGCCTGCCAGACGCCGAGCTGCTCGTTGCGGCGCATCGGGGTGGAGGCGGGGTTCCAGTTATTGAAGTCGCCGGCGATGCCGACGCGGGCCGCGGCTTCGCCGGGCTGGACAAAGAGCACGCCGTCGGTGGTGTGCTTGATGCCGTAGATCTTTTCGAGCTTCGCGGCGAGGCCCGGGCGCTGGGGGGCGGGCTGCACGGCGGCGGTCGGCTGGAGCGGGCTGTGCGCGGGGGTCGGGGGGGCAGCGGGGGCCGCCGACTCGTCGGCCAGGCGCGGCGGGATCGGCTGGCCGATGTGCTGTTCCTCGGTCTGTCGGTGCAGACGCTGGGAGATCGCGGCGGTGCGGGTGGACAGCTCACGGGCGCGTTCGACGAGCTCGGCCGCGCGGGAGAGTGCGGGGTTACTCGACCGGGCCGGCACGGGCGGTGCCGACGACGTCGGCGTGTGGGGCTGGGGCGTTACGGGGGCCTGGCTGTCGTGCGCCGGCGGGCGGGCGGGTGTCGCGGTGTGGGCGTAGGTGCTGGCCTGTGCCGCGTGGGTTTCGACCGCCGACGGGCCGTGCTGCGGCGCGTTGTGTTGAAGCCAAGTCGCGAGCTCCTCAAAGTCTTTCATGCCGCGCGAGCCCGAGTCGTACTCCGTGATGGGCTGGCCAAAGCTCGCGGCCTCCTTGAGCTTCGCGTTGAAGTTGATGACCAGCGGCAGCAGCTTGTCGCCAAAGTGTTTCTTCAGTTCGCTGAGGATCTCGCGCGCCAGCTTCGTGCGCACGTCGTAGAGCGTGGGCAGGATCTTGAACCGCACGCGGTGCCCGACCTTCTGCGCGAGCATCTCGATGGTCTGTTCCTGGCGGAAGCTGCCCTGCATCGCGAAGTAGCCGGTCTCGACGGGGACGATGACTTCGTCGGCGGCGCGCAACGCATTAAAGGTCAGCAGGCCGATGCTCGGCGGGCAGTCGATGATGCAGTACTCGTAGCGGTCCGCACACGTCGCGAGCACCTGCGCCAGCCGGCGGTCGCGGTCCGAGGCGGTCGCGAGTTGCGGCTCGACGGCCGCGAGGGAGACGGTCGAGGGCGCCAAGTCGAGGTTGCGCGAGATCTGCCAGGTGATGTCGGCCACGCCGAGCTCACCATTCATCCCCGCACGCAGCAGGTCGGCGGTCGAGCGATCGATCTGCGCCTCGGGCACCGCAAGCCCCAGGGCGCAGTGGCTCTGGGGGTCCATGTCGACCAGCAGGGTCTTATGGCCCATCGCCGCGAGCGTCGCCGCGAGGTTGATCGACACGGTCGTCTTGCCGCAGCCGCCTTTCTGATTAATGATCGCGATGGTGCGCACGGTGTGTTTCGTCCTTGAACGTCGGCGGGCGGTCGTGCCGCGGCTTCACCTCGCCGGCACGCCCTGATCAGAATAGATCCACAACCGCGGCCGGCTCCGCCGATCCGCAAAACATCAGCCCCCCAACGCAGCCATCAACCAGCCACTTGACGTTCTTATCGGGGTCGTGGCCGCGGGGGCTTGAAGAATGGGGTTTTAGGCAAACCGACACACACCTGCCGGGTCCGTGTCCGCGCAGGCCCGGACCACACCACCCCGATGAGCTACCATCGCAGCCCCAGCCCACCACCCCGCCCGGCACAAACAATGTCCACCCCCCCGACCCTCCTCCTCGCCAGCCAGTCGCCCCGCCGCGCGCAGCTCCTGCGCGACGCGGGGTTCGTGGTTGCACAGCAGTCCCCGCCGTTCGCCGACCCCGACCAGCCCGAGGAGACCCGGCCCCAGAGCTTGCATGAAGCCGAGCAGTACGCCGCAGGGCTCGCGATGCAAAAAGCGTTGAGCATGGTTCAGGTCATCACGCAACACGCGCTCGTCATCTCCGCCGACACGCTGTGTGTTTCCATGTCACCGGGCACCGAGGGGACGCTGATCGGCAAGCCGACCGACGTATCCGACGCGCGGGCGATGGTTCAGGGGTTTATGAATCGCGCTCACGCGGTAGTGACAGGCGTCGCGCTGCTCGAGGTGAACGCGGGTCAAAAGAGCGGCGCTATCCATGAGTCGCTCGCCGACACGACGATCGTCACACTTGGCCACATCCCCGACGCCGACCTGGACCGCTACCTCGACACCGGCGACTGGCAGGGCAAGGCCGGCGGATACAACCTCTTCGACCGCCAACAAGCCGGCTGGCCGATTACCGTCGAAGGCGACCCGACGACCGTGGTGGGGCTGCCGATGCGCAAGCTCACTGCGGCACTCGCACAGCTCGCCATCCACCCGCCCAGCGCGCACCACCGCTAAACTCACCCCATGTCCCAGCGGCAACGCATCCTCGACGCCATGTCCGGCCAAGACGCCACGCCACGCGGCGCAATCACCCGTACCGCCCTGTCGCTCTTCACCCCCGCCTACCGCGCGGGCAATGCGCTGCGCTCGGCCGGCTTCACCCTCGGCGCGAAACGCTCGTACCCGCTGGGCCGACCGACCCTCAGCGTCGGCAACCTCACCACCGGCGGCACGGGCAAGACCCCGATGGTCCAGCACCTCACCCGCCAACTCGCCGAGGCCGGCCACAAGCCGTGCATCCTGCTCCGCGGCTACAAAGGCGGTGACGAGGCCGAGGAACACCGCCGAGCGCTGGGCGACCTCGCCCGCGTCGAGCCCAACCCCGACCGCGTCGCGGCGGCCGCGAGCGTGATCGCCGACCAACCCGAGACGACCTGCTTCGTGCTCGACGACGGCTTCCAGCACCGACGGGCCCGGCGTGACCTCGACCTCGTGCTGATCGACGCCACCAACCCCTGGGGCTTTGGCCGACTGCTGCCGCGCGGGCTGATGCGCGAGCCCAAGAGCGCGCTACGCCGTGCAGACGCTGTCCTCATCACCCGCGCCGACCAGGTCGACGACCACGTACTGACCACCCTCGATCGCGAGATCGCGCACCTCACCGGCCGACCCCCGATCGCCCACACCGAGCACGCCTGGGCCGGCTACCGCATCGGCAAGCCCCACGCCCCCGGCGAGGCCGCGCCCCTCAACACCCTCGCCGACCAGGCCGTCATGGGCGTCGTCGGCATCGGCAACCCCGACGCCTTCGCAAAGACCCTCGCGGCCCACGCCGGCCAGGTCGTCCACTGCGAACAACTCCCCGACCACCACCGCTACACCACCAGCCAACTCAACAACCTCATCGAACTCGCCAAGGCCGCCAACGCCACCGCCCTAGTCACCACCGAAAAAGACTGGGTCAAGTGGTCCCTCCTGCTCGAAGATAGCCCGCCGACCTTCCCCATCTACCGCGCCGCCCTCGAACTCCGCTTCCCAGACGGGGCCGACACACTGATGGGGCTGGTCAACGAAAAAGTACGGTTAGTCTAGCTCACTACGCTAGAATGAAGCCATGCATACTCACGCCTTCCCTATCCAGATCACCGAGGAAGCTCAGGGCTACAGCGTCACCTGCCCCGCGCTGCCGGGCTGCCACAGCCAGGGCGAGACGCTCGAACAAGCCAAGCAGAACATCCGCGAAGCGATCCTCCTGGTGCTTGAAGACATGGCCGAGCACGGCGAAGCACTACCCGACCCAAGCAAGCTGCTGCTCACCACCGTCACCGTCGAAGTTGACGCTGCCTGATGCCGCCACTCCCGATCATCTCCGGCAGGGACTTGGTGCGCGCACTCGAATCCATCGGCTATGTCGTGATTCGACAACGCGGCAGCCATCTACGGTTACGCCACCCCAACAACGATCATCGCAAACCAACCACCGTCCCGCTTCACAAAACACTCAAGCGCGGGACGCTCAACAGCATCCTCAAAGACGCAGGCCTATCCGTGGATGAATGTATCGATTTGCTGAAGTAAACGTCCCATGCCCACCCAATCCCTCATCCACCTCGTCGACCGCTGGCAGCCCCGACGCATTGTCGTCGCTGGCGACTTCATGCTCGACCGCTACGCCTATGGCGACGCCGACCGCCTCTCGCCCGACGCGCCCGTCCCCGTCCTCGCCGTGAAACGCACCGAAGACAAGCCCGGCGGCAGCGCCAACGTCGGGCTCTGCCTCGCCGCGCTCCAGTGCAGCGTCACCGCGCTGGGTGTCATCGGCAACGACGACACCGGCCAGGCCCTGCGCAACGCGATGGACGACGCGGGCATCGACACCACAGGCCTCATCGCCGACGACACCCGGCCTACCACGCTCAAGCACAGCCTGGTCGGCCTCGCGCAACACCGCCACCCGCAAAAGATGTTCCGCATCGATGTCGAGGATAAACGCCCGATCAACGACAGCGCCGCGCAACGCCTGCTCGACGCCGCCACCGCCGCGCTCGACGGGGCCGACGCCCTGATCCTCGAAGACTACAACAAGGGTGTCCTCACCGAGCACGTCTGCCAGGGGCTCATCGCGCTGGCCAAGCAACACGGCGTGCCGGTGTATGTCGACCCCGCGTCGATCGACGACTACACCAAGTACCGCGGCGCAACGTGCATCACCCCCAACCGCACCGAGGCCGAACGCGCCACCGGCATGGACAGCGCCGACCCCGCCGCGCTGGCCAAGTCCCTGCTCGCGTCGGTCGACCTCGACTACGTCATCCTCACGCTCGACAAGCAGGGCGCGCTGCTGCTGGGGCGCGACGGCCAACCGATCGCCGTGCCCACCGTCGCGCGTCAGGTCTACGACGTCACCGGCGCGGGCGACATGGTCATCGCGATGCTCGCCGGGGCGCTCGCCAACGGCGCGGGCTGGCCCCAAGCCGTCGAGCTCGCCAACGTCGCCGCCGGGCTCGAGGTCGAGCGCTTCGGCGTCGTGCCCATCCAACTGGGCGAGGTCCTGCTCTCGCTGCTCGAGCTCCGCGGCCACCGCCTGGGCAAGCACCGCACACTCGACGACCTGCTGCCCGAGCTCGCCGCCCACCGCGCCGCGGGCAAAACCATCGCCTTCACCAACGGCTGTTTCGACATCCTCCACGCCGGCCACGTCCAGTACCTCCGGCAGGCCAAGCAGACCGCGGACCTCCTGGTCCTCGCGCTCAACGGCGACAGCTCAATCACACGCCTCAAAGGGCCCGGCCGACCCGTCAACGCACTCGACGACCGGCTCATGGTCATGAGCGAACTCCAGAGCATCGACTACCTCGTCGTCTTCGAAGACGACACCCCGACCCGGCTCATCCAGGCGATCAAGCCCGACAAACTCATCAAGGGCGGCGACTACAAAAACAAGTCGGACGTCGTCGGCTGGGAGATCGTCGAGAGCTACGGCGGGGAGATCGTGCTGGTCGGCGAAGTCGAAGGCCGAAGCACCACCAACATCCTCAAGCAGATCGGCGCGGAGTAGCGCTGTCTCGGAGCAAGAAACGCAAGCGCGTGATCTGCCCAAAATCGGGTGCCACATCGCGAGCCCAGCGAGCTTTGTGCCTGACTAAAAAACAACGTCAGACGCACCCGCACACAGCAGACAGGTGGGCCGGGCAGTTGTGTGACACCCGATGCGCTATGGCGACACCCATTCCGCCCGGGCTTCAAGCTCAATCAATCGCGGATGGTCGGGCATCAGCGCCCGCAACGCGTCGAGCGGCTCCTGCGCCTGCGCCGTATCACCCGCTTCCAGGCACCAGTACACGTACTCCGCGAGGATGTCGGCCTTCTCCCGGTCGGTCTGTCCCTCGGGCGCAAACGCCGGGTTGGCGATGATCGACAGCTCGCCGGCCGCCATGTCGGGCCGGCCCTCGTGCGCCTGCAAACGAGCACGCAGCCGGGCAAACGGCAGGCGGTAGATCAGCTCCGGGTTCTCGCCCTGCGTCGAGCCCAGCAGCGCATCCCCGCGCTCCCACTGCCCGCTATCGAACAGTATCCGCACGTGGCTGAGCTGATACACCCACAGCTCCGCCTCGCTGTCGGCACCGGCCCAGCGGATCGCCGAGCGGATCCGCTTGAGCGCGTTCTCGTAGTCCCCCCGCGCGGCGTAGACCTCGGCCAAGCCCGCGTTCGCCTTGTGCGGCGGCGCGGCGGACCCGCTGAGCTTGAGCGCCTTCTCGTAACGCGAAAACGCCTCGTCGAGCCGGCCCGTCTGGAAGTACACGTTCGCCAACTGCAGCACCACCGTCTCGTCATCCTGCGTCAGCGCATCCGCCGCCAACAGGTGCGCCTCGGCCTCGCCCCACAGCCCAAGCTTCGCGGCGCACGTCCCCGTCAGCTTCTGCAACTCAAAGTTGTCGGCATTGCCCACCAGCGCGCGGTCCAGCGCGGGGTACGCCTCGCTGTACAGCTCCATCTTCATCAGCACCTGCGCCAGCAGGATGTAGCCCGCGTCATGCTCCGGGTACCGACGGGTATACGCCTTCACCGCCGGCAGCAGGTCGATCATGTCAAGCTGGTTCTCGATGTACCGCTTGAAGTCTTCCTGCAGCGCAACGATCTCCGCCTCCGGGTCGACCGCGTCGGGCGGCGGCGGGGCGGGGCCCGTGTCGCGGTTGAGCAGGATGAACGTCGTCGTGCCCACCACCGCGAGCACCGCCAGCGCAACGACGACCACCGCCCAGCTCTTGCCAAGCGCGTGTCGCGGATGCGAGATGGATGGGCGTGCTGTCACGACCGATCAGCGTAGCATCTCCCGCCTGCTTTGGGGGGCCTGGGCGTCGGGCGATTTGACAGAGGTGTCGGACGAGCCCAAGCGGTAGGGCTGCTTCATCGGCGCGAACTGGGTGGACTTCACCAGCGCCGGCGGGACAAGCGGGTTGGACGATTTGGCCCAGCCCTGCGTAGGCAGCGAACCCGACATCATGAGACCGAAATAGACCGTGACCGCATAGCGTGCCCATAGTGGCATAGCCATTACCTCTCGCTGAGTCGTCGTTGTACCGGGCGTCGGGGGTGACGCGGATCAAAGGGATTGACCGATACGCGGGCCCGGAAAGCAAGCCGGCCTCGTGGGAAAGTTGAGCCTAGCAGCCAAGTCGGCCGCACAACCCGCACGACCCGCCGCGGGCTATACTCGGGCATGCTTGAACTCACGCGGACGGTCCGCTTCTGCCTGACCGGCGACGCCGACGAACTCGACACGCCGCGCGACAACACGTTCGCGTCCTGGCCCCCGATGCGCGGGCTCGGGCGCTACTACGAGCTGCGCGTGACCTGCCGCGGTGAGGCCGACCCGCAGACCGGGTACTTCATCAACATCAAGCAGATCGACACCGCGACGCGTGAGCACGCGCTGCCGCTGCTGCGCGAGGCCGTACAGCACGAAGCCCGCGCCGCCGACACCCCGATGGGCACGCTGCTCGCACGCCTCCTCGACGCCGTGCAGCCCCCGCTTAGCAACACCGCCCACCGCCTCGCCCTCATCCTCACCCCGACCCTCCACTACGCGATCGAGCAAGACGACATGGCCCAGCTCACCCTCAGCCAGCAGTACGACTTCTCCGCCGCGCACCGCCTCCACGTCCCCGCCCTCAGCGACGACGAGAACCGCGCGACCTTCGGCAAGTGCAACAACCCCGCGGGCCACGGCCACAACTACCGCCTCGAAGTCGTCGCCCGCTGCACCATCGCCGACGACGGCACCACCCTCGACCCCGCCGCGCTCGACGCCGCCGTCAACCAGCACGTCATCGAGCCCCTCGACCACAAGCACCTCAACCACGACGTCCCCGCCTTCGCGGACCGCAACCCCTCGGTCGAGCACATCGCCCAAACCATCTGGGCCATGCTCGCCGACCACATGCCGCCCGGGTCGGCCCTCGATGCACTCACCGTCTGGGAGACCGAGAAAACCGCCTGCACCTACCGCGGGGCGTGATCGAAAACGGTTCCCCCCGTGCCCCACCCGCCGTACAATCGGGGCATGCCCCTCGCACAGGATCAGCAACAGACACTGCTTGAGGCCTACGGCATGATCGTCATGATCGCGGCCGTCGGGCTCGCGGCCGTGATCCTCATCCTCTCGATCATCGTCGCCCGCCGATTGTCGCGCCGGCGGGCCGTGCTCCTGGACCGCGAGATCGAGAAACGGCGAAAGACCCCACCACTCCCGCACGACGACGTCTGGAAGAAGGGCTCGGAACGCTACGTCGATACCGACGCGCTAACACCCGAAGAGATCGCCCAGCGCGCCGCGGAAGACACCGGGGAAGACGAGGAGACCGACCCCGGATCGCCCGGTTCGACCTGGGACGACGCGATCGCCCAGGAACAACAAGACGACGAGACCGAGGACGACCCGTTTGGCCTGTTCAAAGACAAGCCCTACGTCGACCCCGAGCCCGACGATGAAGACGAAGACGAGTCGCCCGGCGACGAAACCGACCCCGACGAGCCGTGGCGCTAAGCGGGTGGGTTCGCGATCGACCGCAGGCAAACCACGCAAGCGCAATCAGCGCAATGAAAAACCGCCGGCTGAGATGGCCGGCGGTTCGTATGTGTCATCCACGTTGGGTCTGTCGTTGCGATGCAAACGTCGCGACTCAGTTGCCGCGGAGTTTGGCCACGACCTCTTCGAGCAGGGTCTGTGCTTCGGCGGTCGTTGCGAACGACTCGGGGCCACGGACCATACCCCGGAGGATACGCTGGGCACCGCGATAGTCTTCCTCGGCGATCAGGGCCTTGGCCTGGTCAAGCTCCGCCTGGGCGAGGGCCTCGTACTCGGCCAGCTTCTCTTCGTGCAGGCCGGCAAACATCGGCCTGACCGGCGTCTCAGGCATGTCGCTGTCCGCGTCGGCCCGGCCAAGCATCGTCTGGATCAGGTGGCTGACCTTCGCGTCCTGCTCCGCGATCTCGTCGATCTCACGCAGCGCTTCGACATAACGCCCACGCGCCGCCATCCGGTCCGCACGCGCGACCGTACGCTCAACACCCGCCGACCACTCGAAGATCTGGAGCACCGTGCGCGACTCGGGTTCGGCCTGGTCCACCTGTTCATAGTCGATGTACGCAATCACCTCTTTGTCAGGCGACAGCAAAAACATCGACGGGATGTTGTTCGAAACCTTGGTCACATGGTTATACAAACCACTCGCAAACGCATCCATCCCCGGGGCGTTTTCCTCCGCCGCGTCAAAGTAAACCATGACGCGGACCATGTCTTGTGTCCCTCTTGCACGAGCCATCGACCGACCGGCCGCCATGCAAGGGCCTCACGACGTCTCAAAGGACGTGTAGATCAGCGCGATCGGGATGCCGCGTTCCTGGGCGACCTCGATCGCCCGCGCCGCGTCATCCCCCGTCAGCCAGCCGTCGATCGAAAAGCCCGCCGAGGCAGGCAGCGGTGCCATAAGCCCCACACCGAGCGCGGCGGATGCCAGCAGTCGTCGAAATCGTTTCATAAGCCATTCCCTTGGAAAGAAAAATCGTGCGAAAGTTCCGACACTAAGCTAGCACAGGACCGCCCAAGCCGATATACGCAATAACGCCTAATTCGAATAAGTTAGGACGCCTGGGGCGCATGGAGCCGGCACCGGTCCATCCCCGCGCAGGATTCGCACTCGTCCACCCGGCCGGCGAGATGGGCCAGGCAGTGCTGCAGCCGGCTGTCAATCACATCCACCATCAACGGCGTCAGCCCGATCGGCGCGGTCACGACCCACGGCACACCCGCCTGCTCGGCCGCGTCCTTGGCCAGCTCCGGGATGTCCTTGTGCCAATGCTTGCCCGGGGCAAAGAAGTATGGGCACACCGCGACATGCCGCGCCCCCCGCTGGACACAACGCTCCACCGCCGTCGCGATCGACGGCTCGGCCAGCTCCATATGGGCCGGCTCAACGATGCGGTACTCCGGGCGCTCGGCGATGAACATCTCGACAAAGGCCTCGAGCATCGCGTTGCTCTCCGCACGTCGTGAGCCGTGGTCGACGATCACCACCCCGAGGGTATCGAGGTCGGCCGAGTTCTTCAGGGGGTCGTTTAGGTGCATGGTGCTATCGTAGGCGGGCCGGCCGGGGATGTCCGTGGGGCCCATCCGGGGAACAGGGGCATCCTACCGCCCGCCGAGTTCGACGGTGACCTCGAGTTCTTCGCCCTCGCGGACGACGCTGAGGGTCATCTCGTCGCCGGGCTTGGAGGCCCGCAGGGCGCTGCGCAGGTCGCGGAGGCCCTCGACCGATTCGCCGTTGATCGCGACCACCCGGTCGCCGGCGATCAGGCCGGCCTCGGCCGCAGGGCCGCCATCCATGACCGTCTCGAAGACGATGCCCGGCTGCTCCGACTCGCCCAGCGTCACCCCAATAAACGCGCGCGGCTGGCGCGGCGGGGGCGGGACAAAGGTCACCCGGCTCGGGTCGGTCGCGACGCGTTCGAGCACCGCGCCCACCACATTGAGCACCCGCGCGGCGCCGAGGTTGTTGAGCGTCTCGGGCCGGTCGTCGGGCGTGTGGTACTCGGCGTGGAGGCCGGTGAAGAAAAACACGGCCGGGACTCCGACACGGATAAAGCTCGTATGGTCGCTGCCGCCGGGGGCGTTGGTTTCGAGCGACACATCGAGCGGGTCGTCCAGCCCGGCGTTGGCCTCGTTGATCCAGTCGGGCCACTGCTCGCCGGTCTCGGCGGTGTAGACGATCAGCCGGTCCTCGCGGAGTCGGCCGATCATGTCCATGTTGATCATGCCGGAGATGTCTTCGAGCGCGAAGGGCCAGGACTCCGCGTTTTCGGTCTCGAAGCGTGAGCCGTGCAGCCCGCGTTCTTCGCCGGCGAAGCTGGTAAAGAGGATGGTGCGGCGGGGGGTGTCGGGGTTTTCGCGGGCGAAGTCGGCCATATGCCGGGCGAGGATGACGAGCCCGGCGGTGCCCGAGGCGTTGTCGTCGGCGCCGGGGTGGATCTCGCCGCGGCGTCGGGGGGCCCGGCTGCCGATGTCGCCATAGCCGATGTGGTCGTAGTGCGCGCCGATGATGACGACTTCGTCTGCGAGATCGCCCACGCCCGGGAGGATGCCGCCGATGTTGCTGATCGGGGCGTTGATGATCTCGCCCGCCGCGTCACGGCCGATCGCGAGCTCAAACTCTTGGGTGTACGTCGTCTTGCCATCGACCACAAAGCCCGGCTCGAGCCCGGCCTTGGCGTACTGATAGACCAGATAATCCCGCGCGATGTCGATGCCACGCGTGCCCGCGTCGCGCCCCTCCATCACGTCCTCGCACAGCGTCGCGACGATCTGTTTGAACACGTCAGCACGGGCCTGCGTCGTAGGCGCGCTGAGCACGGGCGGCTCGGCCACAGTACTGGGCGACGACCCGCACCCGGGCATCAGCAGGAGGCCGGACAAGGCGAGCGGCGCGAGCGCCAGACGGTAGGGGGGGCGTAGTTTCGTCATGTGTAATCTGCGTCAAAAACGTTTAGCGGGCGACGCGCAGCGTCCCGCGTGTGGGGGAGTACCGGCGGTGTCTAGATCAGAAATCCCGCCGGCAGAACTTCCACGCGGCGAGCCCGACGACGACCACCTCGAAGAGCAGGGAGGTGATCACAACCCACCAGACGGGCCGCTGCTCGCGCTGGAGCTTCTCGGTCATCAGCGCGATGGCCTCGGCATTGCCGTCGATCCCCATAAACCCGATCGACTGGTTGGGGCCGTCGGCCGGGTCAAACTCATACTCGGGGATGTCCTCGGAAGGCGTCAGGGCCCGGCCCAGCAGCGCCCGCGTCTCGCCGGTCTTGGGCAGCGGGGTCTTGACCAGCTTGATGTACCACCGCCAGCGGCTCCAGCGCTCCGAAGACCGCGTGTACCGATCGATCTCCGGCTGCAGGTCCACGCCCCAGCGGCGCAGGTACCGCTCGCGCTCGCTGCCGCCGCGTCCCTCGTCGGGTGCATCACTGAGCGTCATCGCATAGTCCAGGCCCATCTGGTGCTGCTCCAGGTCGACCTCGGCCGAGGCCTGCTGCTGGAGCAGGATGGTGTCGGTGTAGTTCACAGCGAAGAGCCCGAACCAGACGATGATCGTCACAAGGATCGCCGCGAGGGTCGAGCGGGTGTAGACGCCGACGAGCGTGCTGATCGCGTAGAGGTAGCTGAAAAAGGCGAGGACGATGGGGACAGCGAGGAAGATGCGCGGTTCCCAGTGGCCCGCGCGGATGCCGATCACGAGGAACCCGGCGACGCTGAACACGAGCACCTGCAGCGCGACAAAGCCGAGCCCGAGGAGGTACTTGGTCATGAACAGCCGAAAGCGTCCGATGGGTTTCGACAGCAGGGTATCGATCGACCCGCTGGACATGAGGTCGGGGAACATGCTCGCGGTGGAGACGATGGCGAGGATGATCGCGGCCCAGGTCAGCCAAACGGTGATGCCGACGAAGCTGAAGATGGACTCGTAGAACTCGGGGCGGAACTGATCGATGGACATGCCCAGCTCCCCGGGCTCCCAAAGATCGATCTCGAACCAAAGGATAGAGACGCCGCGTTCGTGTACGCCCAGCGCCGCGATCGCGAGCATGATGAGCGCCGAGATGATCAGCGAGATCCAGAACATCTTCTTCGCGTTGAGTTCTCGGTACGCGTCGAGTAAGAGTGCGAGTGTCTGGGTCAATGGGCACCCCCTTCGCCGGCGGCCTGCATAAACAAATCCTCAAGTGACGGGCGTTTGGGCTCGACGCTCTTGAGCACGATGCCCGCGCCGCGGAGCTTGTCGATGACGGGCTGGATCGCGGGCGGCTCGGTCACCATCACCTTCAGCCGTGGGCCGTGCAGCTCGTACCGCACGCCCTCGAGGTCGCCGGCGAAGACCGGCACGCCGCCTCGATCGCCGTCGTGCTTCATCCCCACGCCGATCGCCGAGGCGAGCCCCTCCGGGTCGGCCGTCTCGCGGGTCCAGTCCAGCACCACGAGGTAGTGCTTCTGGTCGATCGTGAGGTCGTCGATCGTGCCCTGCTGCACGACCTTCCCGCCGACCATGATCGCGACGCGGTCGCAGATCAGCTCAAGCTCGCTGAGCAGGTGGCTGTTGACGAAGACGGTCTTGCCGCGCTGCTTGATCGCCATGAGCACCTCGCGGATATCGCGTCGGCCCACCGGGTCCACACCGTCGGTCGGCTCGTCGAGCACCACGAGGTCGGGGTCGTTGACCAGCGCCTGGGCGATCCCGATGCGCTGCTGCATCCCCTTGGAGTAGCCGCCGACCTTGCGGTCGGCGTAGTCGTGGGCGCCGACGAGGTCGATCAGCTCCTGGGCCTTGGTCTTGCACTGGGCCTTGGGCATCTTCGCCATCGCGCCGAAGAACTCGACGACCTGCCGGCCCGTGAGGTGTCTCGGGAACCGCGCGTGCTCGGGCAGGTAGCCCACCCGCTGCAGCGCGGGCTTGTGCCCGAGCGGGTCCCCCAGCACCGTGCCCGTCGCGGCCGTGGGGCGGACGACGGTGAGCATGCACTTGACCAGCGTGCTCTTGCCTGCGCCGTTGGGGCCCAGCAGCCCGAACACCTCACCCGGGTGGACCTGGATATCGACGCCCTGCAGCGCGTGGACCTTTCGGCCGTAGCGCTTCTCGACGCCTTTGAGATCGATCACCAAACCGTTAGCAGACATGCGGACTCCTGATCGGGGACGGCAGGGCATATCCTAACGTCCGTCGGCAGGGGCGGGTTCATGCTCGAGCACAACGCGCCCAGCCCGCCCCGAGGAGGGTTCCGTGGGGACACCTGAAACATACGGCCCGATCCCGCGTCGCTAGGATGCCCCGCCCACAAGGCGACAGGCCGACGCCCAACCCCAGCCCCAAACGAGTTGTCTCCATCATGATGCACGCTGTGTCCTCCGCATTGTTGACGATCGCCGTGACGCTTTCCCCGGTCCCGACACAAGCCGCCGAGCAGGAAGCGCTCATCGCCCAGCAACACGCACAGGCCGAGCAGGCCCGATCGATCATCGAGGCCTGGCGCGCCTCGGGCGAAGGCGATGTCGAGGGCGACCGCCCGCTCATCGTCACGCTCTTCACCGGCAGCGACACCGACCCTGCGCCGATGTACCGCGAACGCCTCACCCGCACCATGCAGCACATCCAGCAGTTCTACGCCGACGAAATGGAGCGCCACGGGTTTGGACCGCTCACCTTCGGGCTCGAGCTGGAAGACGACGGCCTGCTCAGAATCCACATCGTCCGTGGGGATCGACCCAGCGCGGAATACAACGGCGACCACGGCCAGGAGATCCGCCAACTCGTCAACCGGGCCCTCGCGGAAGAAGGCATCGACGGTAACCAACAGACCGTCGTGATGTTCTGCAACCTGACCGTGTGGGACCCCGACCGGCGGACCATGCGCCACCACAGCCCGTACTACGCCATCGGCTCGTCACGCGAGGGCAAGGCCTGGCAGCTGGATTCGGCCCTCCTCGACGCCGCCGAGCTGGGCAACACCGACCGCGACCAGTACCTCCGCGATGGGCAGTACGGCCACATCTCGCTGGGCCGGTACCAATCCATCTTCGTCGGGGGTGTCTGCCACGAGCTGGGCCATGCGTTTGGGCTTCCGCACAACAAGGAACGCGCCGACGAACGCGCGCTCTGGGGCACCGCACTCATGGGCTCGGGCAACCGGACCTACGGCGAAGAGCTCCGCGACGAAGGGCCCGGCTCGTTCCTCACCCTCGCCCACGCGATGAAGCTCGCCGTCCACCCCGGCTTCACCGGCTCGGTGCGCGAGATGACCCGCCGCCCACGCAGCCGTATCGCGTCGTTCGGATTCGAACCGATCCATGACCAGCGCGGTGTCCGGCTCACAGGAACCGTGGAGAGCGATGTGCCCGTCCATGCCGTGATCGCCTACCTCGACCCCGAGGGGGGCAGCGACTACGACGCGACGACGCATGTCGCCGTGCCCGATGCGGAAGGCCAGATCACCCTCGACTGCACCGCCTTCGCCGGCGAGCGGGGCCAGGTGCGGATCGTGAGCGTCCACGCCAACGGCTGGGCCAACTTCAAAGAAGACTTCCACCTTGAGTACCGACGCAACGCCGCCGGCCAGGTCGAAGTCCGTATGCCCCCGCGCCGAGACCCGCGCGGTGCACTGCCTGACGCGCTGGGCCAGGACACGTTTTACGGCACCATGCCCGTCGAACCCGCCACACCCGAGCCCTGCCCGCACTGCACAGGCGCGACGCAGGACTGACACGGCAGACCCAACGCCCTAAGATTGCCGATCCAACGCGAGGCCGGCCACCCGATCGCGGCACACCCGCCCGCCCGGCCCGCGCCGAATGCTGCCCCCCCTAAGGATTCTGTCTTGTCTACTGCACTCCATCTCGCGATCATCGGCGGCGACGGCACCGGGCCCGAGGTCGTCGCCGAGGCCCTGCGCGTCCTCGAAGCCGTCGCCCGCCTCGGCGACACACTCGAGGTCAAGACCACCCACTTCGACTACGGCGCCGACCACTATCGCGCAACCGGGCAGGTCATCACCGACGACGAAGTCGACGAGCTCCGCGGGTTCGACGCGATCCTCCTTGGCGCCGTCGGGCACCCCGACGTCACCCCCGGCATCCTTGAAAAACAGCTCCTGCTCAAGCTCCGCTTCCAGCTCGACCAGTACATCAACCTCCGCCCCGTCAAGCTGCTGCCCGGCGTCGAAACACCGCTCAAGGACAAAGGCCCCGACGACATCGATTTTGTCTGCGTCCGCGAAAACACCGAAGGGCTCTACGGCGGGACCGGCGGGCGCATCCGGGTCGGCACACCGCACGAAGTCAGCACACAGGAGATGATCGCGACCCGCTTCGGGGTCGAGCGCTGCGTGCGCTACGCCTTCGAGACCGCGCGCGGCCGAAAGCAGCAGGGCTACCGCGGGCACCTGACACTCGTCCACAAAACCAACGTGCTCACCCACTGCGGCGCGACATGGATGGACACCTTCCGCGAGCTCGCGAGCGTCTACAGCGATGTCGAGACCGACTACCACCACGTCGATGCGTGCTGCATGTACATGGCCACCAAGCCGGAGATCTACGACACCATCGTCGTCCCCAACATGTTCGGCGACATCATCACCGACCTGGGCGCCGCGATCGCGGGGGGCATGGGCATCGCCGCGTCGGGCAACCTCAACCCCGACCCATCCGCCAACAGTGTCAGCATGTTCGAGCCCGTCCACGGCAGCTCACCCGACATCGCCGGCCAAGGCAAGGCCAACCCCCTCGCCGCGATCGACTCGCTCGCGATGCTCCTGCGCGAGACCGGCCGAGCCAAGGACCGCCCCGCGCTGATCGACGCGGGCGACCAGGTCGCCAAGGCCGTCCAAGCCGTGACCCCCAACTTCACCGGCAAACGCCTCGACCGCAGCGGCTACACCACCGGTGAGATCGGGGACATGGTCATCAAGGCGCTGAAGTAACTCGGCGGACTAAACACAATACGAGCCGATTGCCACATAGCGCAGCGATGTACTTGGCGGAACAAAACAGTACATCGCTGCGCTATGTGGCACCCGGTGATGTGATAACCAACTGCGTTACTCCCTCGACTCCGTCACCAGATGCGTCACCACACGCACGCGGCAGGGCCGGCCAAAGAACTCCTCGGCGATCGCATCCAGATCATCCACCAGAACCTGGCCCGACGCGGTGGGGGACTGGATCACCAGCTCCACCTGCAGCTCTTCATCCATCACGCCCTGCGTCTCGATGCGCTCAAACGACGTGTCCGGCTGCCGCTCGACGCGCTGGGCGATCTGCGCCTCGAGCTCCGGCGTCACACGGTAGCGCGGCAGCGAGTCGTACAGCCAATACCCCAGCGGCACGCTCAGCAGCACCACCAGCATGATCAGCGACATCGCCGCGTGGCGGGTCCAACGCTTCTTGCTTGTGTGCAGATGCGCGGGCTGCATGCCCACGGCATAAAGCGAGATCGCGGCGCCCAACACGATCGCGACGATGTTGGTCACAAACAGCAGCGACGCGCCCGCGCTGGTGATGTAGTCGCCGTGCGCAAGCGCGACGCCCGAGGTCGAGATCGGCGGGACCAGCGCCGCGGCGATCGCGACGCCCGGCAGCGCGCCCGACAGGTTGGGCCGAGCCGTCGCATACGCCGCCGCCATCCCCGAGACAAACGCCACGCCCAGGTCGAGCATGTTCGGCTGGCCACGCGCGAGCATCTGCGTCGTCACGCCGGCGTGCGGGATCAAGTACCCCATCGCCACCGCGATCGAAAACGCCAGCACAAACCCCAGCAGCACCGCGTGGATCGCCTCGCGGATCAGTCGGCCGTTGCCCTGCACGACCGACAAACCACAGCCCACCAGCGGCGTCATCAGCGGCGCAACGAGCATCGCACCGATCACCACCGCGACCGAGTTCTGCATCAGCCCAAGCGTCGCGATCAACGTCGACAAACAGATCAGCGCTACAAAGTCAAAGTTCCACTTGCTCGCCCCCTGCACCCGCTCGACCAGCGAGATCCGGTCCTCGCGCTCCAGCTGCGGGACGATGCGCTCCAGGAGCAGGCGCACCGCCTCCGTCGCCGCATCCACAAACGGCACCGCCTGCCGCACCACGCCGACCGTCAGACCACTCGCCGCGTCCGACAGCAGCTTGTCGGGCACCGAGCCAAACAGCGCCCGCCTGGCGTGCCAGTGGTTCGTTGCGCCGATGAGCACAAGGTCGTAGGCGCCCTGCTCCGCCGCCTGGGCCGTGCCCTCGCGGAAGTCGCGCGCGATCCGCACCTTCGCCGACACCAGCGGGTGGCCCGCCGGGTCGCCCAACGCCTTGCGGATCGCCTTGTCGGCCAGCTTCGCGCCGACCGCCTCGGCCTCGGGCCCAACGTTGGGCTCGACATACAACGCGTCCACCCCGCCCGGCTGCTGCTGGTCGATCGAACAGCTCGCGTCCGGCAGCGACGCCAACACATCCGCCAGCTTCAACGCCTCGCTCGCGTGCGGCCCGCCCGCCGTGGGCACGAGGATCCGCCGGCAACGCTGGCCGTCCGTGTTGCCCGGCCGCAGCAGCAGCACCATGCACCGCGCCTCGCGGAACAGCACCGCCGGCAGCGCATCCTTCGACCGGTCCACCCGGTGCTTCGCAACAATCAACAGCTTGATGCCGTGTGCTTTGATCGCCTCCAGCACCGCGCCGGCCGCGTCCGCCTGCTTCAATACCACCAGCTCAAACTGCGGGCACCGCTCAGGGTCGCCCGCCTTGCCCGGCTTCGCCCCAGCTGACGACTGCGCCGCCTCCGCCTGCATCGCGCTGAGCCGGGCGTGCGTATCGACGATGTCGCTCACCGCCGCCTTGACCGCCACCGCCGCCGGGTCGTCCCCCGTCGCGTCACGCCCGCCGGCAAACAAGACCTTCACATCCGCCCGCCGCGCCCGCGCGACCTGCCACGCCCACCCCAGCAGCGCGGGCACCTCCGACTCGGTCTCGATCACAACCGCCACAGCCATCCGCACAGCTTAGCGGATGCTACGTGTTAGCCGTGCGATTCGAAGGCCGACGATTGTCACCCCAGAAGCACCCCAAAAGGTATCTTCGAGCCATGGGACGCCTCTGGCCATCCAAGCGCCTGGACTTCTACGAGCCCAGGATCCACGGCGACTGGCTGCGTCTCGCAACAGCCGACCGCAAGCTGTCCCCCCGCAGCAGGTTCATGATCCGCCTGCTTGTCCTGCTGGTGCTGCTGCAACTCTTTGCCCCAAACTACCTGCGCTGGTGGATCGCGCAGCAGACCCCCGGGGCGGCCGTCCCCTCCCTCTGGCGCATCCACCTGATCTCTGCCGCCGGGCTCGTGCTGATCTATGCGTTTTACAAAGCCATCGTGCTGATCTACCGACTAATCGACCGCTACTGCCGGGTCCGCATCCGCATCACCGACCAGTTCATCCAGCGATTACATGGCCACACCGGCGAAGCGGTTTTTTGGAAACACGCCAAACGCGCAACCTTCGAGGTCGTCCACCACGACGCCCACACATGGACCATCCTCCATCTCTACAGCACCAAACGCCGGCACCCCATGCACGTTGGCATCCCCAACGACCAGCCCATCGAACCGATCCTCGAAATCCTGGCGGACATGAAAGTGCCAGTGTCGATCACCCATGACACTGAAGCATCTGCAGCTTAGCAACCGGCAATCGGCCAAACCCGCAGAGCCCCGCCCAAGTCAAGGCCTTGCGAATCGCTCGTCGAAGAGCGCCCACTCTTCCGCATCGATTTCCCACAACGAATAAAGCGCGATGCCGCGATAGCCCGGGGCAAGCGTCTTGGTGTTGGGGTGATCCAGCTGCGCGATCCCCGCATGAACCCCCGCGAGACCGGTGGACAGGTTCTCAACCGCCGGGTCGTGGTAACCCACCCCCGCGTCGTCGTATGCCGGCAGCCCGAGCAATACCTCGCGGCCTTCGGACCACATCAAGACCTCCCGGGTCCAACGTGCCATCAGGTGGGTGTACGGCTTCCGCAACGGCACCGCCGAGTCGTACATCATCACCGCCAAGTGGTCACACCGCCTGGCCACATCGCGGAAGTACGTCTCGCCCCAGTGCACCTGTTCGTCGGGTTGCCAGCGTGTCGGCGGCGGGTAGGCCGCAACACTGATCGTCTTGTCATTGGGCATCGCCGCGCGGAGCTCATCCAACAACAAAAGCATGTCCGCGTTGCCGTCGGGCCAGGGCTCAACGTTCAGGTGGATGCCCGCCAGCCGAGGATGCGCTTCGAGCAGCGCAACAACAGACGCAACAAACGCCCTGCGCCACTCGACCCGCTCGGGCAGGCAGCCGTCTCCGAACACACCGCCGACCCAAGGTAAAACACGTTGGCCATGCCGTTGTGCCGTATCAAGCACGCGTTCCACCTGCGCCGCATCGACAGCCGGGAGCGCACCGTGCACATCACACGGACAGAGATGTGGCATCAGGTCCACAACGCCGCGCTGTGCCAGCATGCCCAAGGTTTCTTCGATGTACGCCGGGTCGCGGTACTGCGGCCGCAGCGCCTCTCGGCCGTTGTCTTGAAACCACGCATCGTCACCCAGCCAGCGGTGGCTCATCCAGATGCCGTTGGTCCCTTGGTCGTGTCGTCCATCGGTCACCGCTGAACCAGGCGACCAGACCACGTACGCCAACACCGGCGACACGACGATCAATAGCAAGACCGCCAGCCGGCAACGAGCCGCCCGTGTTGTGGGGAACACACGCATGAAAAACGCTTCCCATCACCGCCGCAGCGAAGCCGTCGGCAGACAGAAATGTCTGCCCTACGTTGCGCCGCGCTAAAACAGCTTGCCCTGATCGCGGGGCGGCCTGGACTCTTCCTCTTCCTTCACCTGCTGCATCTCGTCGAGCAGGTCGTCCACCTTTTCGACATCCATGTACACGCTCGCGAAACGCATGTACGCGACGTGGTCGGTCGCACGCAGCTTCTCGAGCACCATCAGCCCGATCTCCTTGGAAGAGACCTCCTTCTCGCCCTGACGGAACAACGCCTCTTCGATTTCATCGGCCAGCGTCGCGAGCGTCTGTGCGGAGATCGGGCGTTTGTACGAGGCCGAGCCGATCCCCTTGACGATCTTGTCGCGGAGGTAGGGGACCCGGCTGCCGTCCTTCTTGACGACGAGCAGACTCACCTTTTCCTCGATCTTTTCGTAGGTGGTGAACCGCTTCTCGCACGCGAGGCACTGGCGTCGGCGACGGATGGACCGGCCCCCGTCGGTCGCGCGGGAGTCGATCACCTTGTCGTCGTCAACATCGCAGAAGGGGCAGCGCATGGGGCAGGGGGTGGGGCGTTAGGGGATTGGGATTCGGGAAAAGATAGCAGGGATACACGCGTTGCGTCTTTGTCGCCGAGCACAGGGCGGGGTGGGGCAACAGCGAAGCCGCGGATGGCGTACCCTGTCGCGGATGACTTTGAAGATCGCGATCCTCGGCGACATTGTGGGCGTCCCGGGCCGGCAGGCCGCCGCCTCGGCTGTGCCCGTGCTCCGCGAGAGGCACGGCGTGCACCTCGTCCTCGCCAACGCCGAAAACGCCGCCAACGGCAGCGGGCTCACGCCCGAGCTGTACCGCAAGCTCACCGCCGCGGGCATCGACGGGATGACACTGGGCGACCACGCCTTCCGCAAGCAGCAGATCTACCCGACCCTCGACGCCGAGCCCAACCTCATCCGCCCGGTGAACCTGCCCGCCAAGGCGCGCGGCAAGGGCGTCATGACCCTGAGCGCGACCGACGACGCCGGCCAACCCCACACCGTCCACGTCGTCACGATCATCGGCCAGCTCTTTATGAACACCATGCGCGGCAGCGACCCCTACGCCGCCGCCGACCGCGCGGTCAGCGAGATCAAAACCAAAGACCCCCACGCGATTGTCATTGTCGAGATCCACGCCGAAGCCACCAGCGAGAAGGTCGCGATGGGCTGGCACCTCAACGGCCGAGCCGCGTGTGTCTTCGGCACGCACACCCACATCCCCACCGCCGACGCACGCCTCCTGCCCACCCCGCAGGACGACGAATCCATCCCCGGCAAGCCCTGGCTCGGCGTCGGCCGAACCGCCTACATCACCGACCTGGGGATGACCGGCCCGTACGACTCGGTCCTCGGCCGCCGCGCCGACCGTGTCGTCAAACACATGACGACCTCACTGCCCGCCGCCTTCGACGTCGCGGAGGGCAAGGGCACCGCCCGCGGCATCATCGTCGATATCGACCCCGCAAGCGGGCTGGCGGTAGGTGTTGAATCGGTGGCGATCCCGGCAGAATAACCGGACGCCTCACGCGGAAGTACGGAGCATCCGTGCGGTGTTTCCGTGTCATGTCGACGAGCGCCAAGGCCACTCGATTCGAGCGGTTGACTTGATGTTGATGCGCCACTCCGCGCCCCCGCGCCTCTGCGTGATGGTCACGCCTAGAACAACGCACAACCCGCACAACCCTTACAACCGCTCCGTCTTGTCAGGCAGGGGCGTATGTTCGCTTGGCCTGGGGCGTCTTTGGATCACAAGCTTCTCTAATGGGCCGGCCGTCAGTTTGAGCCGGAGTGAGGCATGCCCCGCGCTGCGTGGGGTTGAGGGAAAAGATGGATCAAGCCAGGGCACAGGAAGAATCACGTACACACGAACCGTCGGAGGGCGTGCGTCCCCGGCCGCATCGGCTGGACGACGCGCCGCTGCGCTCCAAGGTCGCGCTCATGGTCATCGCCGGCGTGATGATCGGTATCGGTGTCGACCTCGCCTCGGACTACCTGGGCCAGCTCACGATCGCCGGGCGTGTCGTGCCGTCCGCGCTGTTCGGCGTGCTCGGGTTCCTCATCGCCGCGTCCGTGCTCATCGCGCTGGGCCAGTGGTGGATCGCCTCGCCCTACGACCGCTTGGTCGAGCAGATCGACCGCGTCGCGGAGCGTCGGAAGATGGACGACCTGTCCTCGCTCCCGCTCACCCGCCGCGACGAGGCCGGGCGGATCGCGCGGGCGATGCACCGTGTGACCACCATCGCCATCCGCGACGGGCGCGATGCGCGCCAGCTCCGCCGGACCCTCGACCTCCGCGTCCAGAAGGCCACGCAGCAGGCCACCGTCGAGCTCAAACGCATGGCGCTGCGCGACCCACTCACCGACCTGGGCAATCGGCGGTTCCTTGACCACCAGCTCAAACGCATCGTCGAAGCCACCGAGAAGTCCGGCAGCGAACTCACCGCCGTCGCGATCGACCTCGACGGCTTCAAGCAGGTCAACGACTCACGCGGGCACGACGCGGGCGACGAGCTGCTCGTCCTGCTCGCCGGCCTGCTCAAGGCGTGCACCCGGCACGACGACCTGTGCATCCGCTTTGGCGGGGACGAGTTCATCATCCTCATGCCCGGGTGCGACACTGCCCGCGCGATCGCCGTCGCCGACTCCATCCGCTCGATCTTCAAACAGCAGACCCGGTCGACCCTGCCCCAGGGGCCTTACACCGACCTCTCCATCGGCGTTGCGTCGATCAACCACGACCTGTGCGACGACGGCGAGGCGCTGCTTAAGCTCGCCGACCAACGTCTCTACGCCGCGAAACGCGCCGGCAAAGGCCGGACCGTCGCGCAGTAGCGGCCGACACCCGCGGCGCAAAAAACAAGGGCGTGCCGCGCGGGCACGCCCTTGAATCATCTGAAAGTCAACGGCCATCGGCCGCGTGTCGGCCGCCTTACTCGGCGTCGGCCGGGGCCTGCTTCGATGCGGTCTCTTCGATCGCTTCGGCCTCGGCGCTGTCCGCGGTCGCCAGCACATCCTGGCAGATCTCGCAGCCCGCCTCAGCACCCATCGTCGCGATGAATGCCGTCGCCGCACGTGAGAACGACACGGGGCAGTCCACCTTCTGGCCGTCGACCATCCCAAAGCCCGCTTCGTCGATCCACACCGGCACGCCGGCCTGGCCCAACGCGAGCACAGCCTTGCCGTGGTCGCTCAGCTCAACGCCTTCCAACGCCGTCATCACCTCGCACGTATCGCACGCGGTCTCGCACTCGCCACAGCCGCCCTCGGCAACCACAACTTCCGTCGCTTCGCCGGCACGATCGCAGCCCTCGCAGCCGCCCTCAGCCACAACCACCTCGGTCGCGCTATCGCAGCCACCGCAGTCGCCCTCGGCCACCACGACCTCGGTCGCGCTGTCACAGCCACCACAGTCGCCGGCCTTCTCGACCACCTCCACCGCGCTATCGCAGCCGCCGCAGTCGCCCTCGGCCACCACCACGACCTCGGTCGCGCGGTCGCAGCCACCGCAGTCGCCGGCCTTCTCGGCCGACACAACCACCGTCGTCTCCGGCGCGCTTTCGTCACCATCACAGGCATACGACGTACCGACCGCCGCACCCGAACTCAACACACCCATCGCCAGCATCGCAGTCAACAGCTTCATCGAAAACTCCTTGAAAGAACAGACCGAAAGAAAAGGACTCTCATGCACCGCCAGGCCGAACGGCCCCACGCGAAGGCGCACGCAAGCCGAGCGCAAACACGCTCAATTCCCCAGCATAACGCGCCGGCCACCCGCCACCAAGGGCAACCCCCGCACTTTCCCAGATTCGCATGATCTTCACACAAACGCCCGATGGCCGGCCCATCGACTACAATCCCGCGTTCCACTTTTCCCAGAAACGCAGGACCTCAACGATGGCAGACAGCAAGCAGACCCACTTCGACCTCATCGTCATCGGCGGCGGGCCCGCCGGCTACGTCGGGGCGATCCGCGCCGCACAGCTCGGCAAATCCGTCGCCTGTGTCGAACGCGACGCCCTGGGCGGGGTCTGCCTCAACTGGGGCTGCATCCCCACCAAGGCCCTCCTCGCCGGCGCGGAGTTCTACAGCAAGCTCCGGCACGACGCCGACCAGTGGGGCATCAACGCCGAGAACGTCGGCCACAACTGGGAAAAAGTCATCGCCCGATCACGCGGCGTCGCCGGCAACCTCTCCAAGGGCATCGGCTTCCTCTTCAAGAAAAACAAGATCGCCCACTTCGACGGCCACGCCTACATCCCCGCCGCCGGCAAGGTCCAGGTCTACGACAAGTCCGACACCGAACACCAGGGCGGCATCAAGCACGAGCTCACCGCCGACAAAATCCTGATCGCCACCGGCGCCGTCCCCCGCGAGTTGCCCGGCGCCCCGTTCGATGGCGAAAAGATCATCGCCGCCAAGCAGGCCATGACCCTCAAGGACCAGCCCAAGAAACTCCTCATCGTCGGCAGCGGCGCGATCGGCATGGAGTTCGCCTACTTCTACAACGCCTTTGGGACCGAGTGCACCGTCGTCGAGATGCTCGACCGCGTCATGCCCATCGAAGACGCCGACAGCTCCAAGCAGGTGCAGAAGGCCTTCAAGAAGCAGGGCATCAACATCCTCACCGGCCACGTCACGAAAAAGATCGAGAAAACCAAGACCGGCATCCGCGCGGAAGTCGGCGTGGCGGCTTCAGCCGGCACGGGTTCCGACAAAACCCAGACGATCGAAGCCGACAAGGTCCTCGTCGCCATCGGCGTGCGCGGGCGATACGACGGCCTGTTCGACGATCGTCTAGGCATCGAAACGTTCAAGGACCACATCAAGGTCGACTACCGCAAAGAAAACGCCGACTACGCCACCAGCGTCAAAGGCATCTACGCCGTGGGCGATGTCATCGGCCCGCCCTGGCTCGCGCACGTCGCCAGCGAGGAGGCCATCGTCGCCGTCGAACGCATGTTCAACCACCCCGCGCACGACCTCGACTACCAGTCCGTCCCCGGCTGCACCTACTGCCACCCCCAGGTCGCCTCCATCGGCCTCACCGAAGCCGCCTGCAAAGAGCAAGGCCTCGACTACGAGGTCGGCAACTTCCCCTTCCAGGCCAGCGGCAAGGCCCAGGCCCTGGGCGAGACCGCCGGGTTCGTCAAGATCATCAAAGACGCCAAGCACGGCGAAATCCTCGGCTGCCACATGGTCGGCGAAAACGTCACCGAGCTCATCGCCGAGATGGGCCTGGCCCGCCGACTCGAAGCCACGGCCGAGGAAATCATCGCCACCATGCACGCCCACCCGACCCTGAGCGAAGCCGTCCACGAAGCCGCGCTCGGCACCGACGGGCGGATGATCCACTTCTAAAACGCATGGTGGGTATCGCTCGCGGACTCGCTCCACCCACCCTACGTTTTTCTCCCAGGCGTTTCGGCGTCTTGGCGTTGGGGTTCAATGTTCCTGCGCGAACCTCTACAATCCCGCCATGCCGCTGAACAACCCCATCACCTCGACCTACCGCAACACCAAGCGCCTGGCGCAGGTCGTCGGGGTGCTGGGCAGGCACGGGTTTTCCGAGGTCATCGAGCAGCTCGGGCTGCCGGGGCTGATCGATAAAGGGCTCGAGCTGGTCGGTCGCGGGCCCGACGCCGAGCACGTGAAGCTGCCCCAGCATGTCCGGCTGCGGATGGTGCTCGAGGAGCTCGGGCCGACGTACATCAAGATGGGCCAGGTGCTGTCGACCCGGCCCGACCTGATCGCGCCGGAGCTGGCGGAGGAGTTTGCCAAGCTCCAGAGCGACTGCCCGAAGCTGCCCTTCGAAGACATCCGCGCGATGCTCGTTGCGGAGCTGGGCCAGGAGACGCTCGACACGATGTTCGAGTCGATCGACGAGACCCCGCTCGCCGCGGCGTCGATGGCGCAGGTGCACCCGGCCAGGCTCATCGACGGGACCGATGTCGTGCTCAAGGTCCTGCGCCCGGGCATCCGCAAGACGATCGAGGCGGACATGGAAGTGCTCGGTGAGTTCGCGCGCTTCGCCGAGGACTACTTCGCGCAGCGCGGCTACAGCCCCTCGGCCGTGATCCGCGAGTTCGCCGACGAGCTGCACAAAGAGCTCGACCTCGAACACGAAGCCCGCGCGACGCGTCGGCTATACCGGCAGTTCGCCGACGACCCGGGCGTATCGTTCCCCAAGGTCTACCCCGACGCCTCGACCCAAAGCGTGCTCTGCCTCGAACGCATCCACGGCCAACTGCTCAGCCGAATCGACCCCGACGACCTCGACGACGCCACCCGCCGCGCCGTCGTCGAGCACGGCGCCGACGCCGTGTTCCGCATGTGCCTCAAGCACGGCTTCTTCCACGCCGACCCCCACCCGGGCAACCTCTTCGTCCTCGAAGGCGGCCGCATCTGCTTCATCGACTGCGGCATGACAGGCCACATCGAACAGCGCACCGCCGAGGACCTGGCCGACCTCATCCAGGCGGTGATCGACGGCGACCTCGACCGCACCCTCCGCAGCGTCCTCTCGCTCTCCGACGCCGACCCCTCGCTCTCGATGGACCGCGGCTTCCGGCTCGACGTCTGGGCCTACATCTCCCGGTTCCAGGTCGAGCACCTCAGCGAGCTCGACCTCGCCTCGCTGCTCAACGAGTTCTTCGTCCTGCTGCGCAAATGGAAGGTGCAGTGCCCAGCCGACCTCGTGTTCCTCATCAAAGCTATCACCACCATCCAGGGCGTCGGCGCGGCGGTCGACCCGACCTTCGACCTCATCGGCCACGTCCGCCCGCACATCGTCCGGCTGGTCAAGCGGCGATACTCCATCCGCGCCGCGAAGAAACGCCTGCTCGGCTCGATGCGCGGCTATGTCGAACTCACCGAAGACCTCCCCGAAGAAATCCGGGCCGTCGTCGCACACCTCAAGCGCAAAGACTTCACCGTCTCGCTCGAACACAAAGGCCTCGATCGGCTGACCAACACCATCGAACACGCCAGCCGAAACCTCGCCCTCGCCCTCATCCTCGCGTCGATGCTGCTCTCCAGCGCCATCTTCTTCGCCGCCGACAACGAACAGTCCAGCTTCGGCTACCTCTCGGTCATCGGCCTGATCTCGCTGCTGGGCTGCACGGGCTTCGGCCTCTTCACCCTCTACGCCGTCTACCGCCGACGCAAGTAGCCGCCCGCTTTTCCGCCGCTTGCGGCCTAGCGCCTCAACACCCAACCCCGCCGATGCCCACACCAACCCCCGCGATCCAAAACACCGCGCAACAAGTCCAACGCGACGGGTTCGCGGTGGTCGAAGACGTGATCGCGTCGGCACGGGTCGATGCACTCACCGCCGGCGTCGAACGCGCCGCCGCCACCGCTTCAACCCAAGGCAACAAGCCGGGCTACGCGATGCGCGACTTGTTTGATGCGGTGCCCGAGACGCGCCAGCTCCTGCAGCAACCACGTATCGCGCAGCTTGTCACGCAGGTGCTGGGTGCCGGGGCCTTCGCCGTGCGCGCCCTGTTGTTCGACAAAATCGATGGGGCCAACTGGCACGTCGGCTGGCACCAGGACCAGGCGATCGCCATCAACCAGAAGCACGCCCCCGACGCGGTCCCCGGATTCGGCCCGGCCTCGGTCAAGAACGGCGTCCCCCACACCCGCGCCTCGGCCGAGGTGCTGCAGCACATGCTCGCGCTTCGCCTACACCTCGACGACTGCGGCGAAACCAACGGCCCACTGCGCTGCGCGCCGGGCAGCCATACGCTTGGCCGACTCGACCCCAGCCAATCGCTCGCGTGCGCGAAACGCCTGGGCGAGCGCACCTGCACCGTCGGCCAAGGCGGCGCACTACTCATGCGCCCGCTCTGCCTGCACGCCTCAAGCCCCGCCACCGCCCCAAGCCATCGCCGCGTCATCCACATCGAATTCGCCAACTGCGAACTCCCCGCCCCGCTGGACTGGCACGAACGCAGGGCGCTCACCGTGTGAACCGTTTCTTGACGCTGGGTTGAGAAAGACAGATAACGCCCGGATGCCGCCCGCCATCAGAGCCATCCCGATCATCGCTGGTCCGCTGCTGGGGGTGGGGCTGTATGTGTTGGGGCTGTCAGCCCTCGGGCTCGGTCACACCGCCGCGTTCACCGCAGGGGTCACGCTCTGGTGCGCGATCTGGTGGTGTTTCGAGGCGGTGCCGATCCCGCTGACCTCGCTGCTGCCTTTCGCGTTGTTCCCGTTTGGCGGGGTGCTGGACCATACGCAACTTGCGCTGGCGTTTGGCGATAAGTTTGTGCTGCTGTTCATGGCCGGGTTCATGATCAGCCGGGCCGCCGAGGTCTCGAACGCGCACCTGCGTGTGGCCGACGGCGTGATCCGGCTGGTGGGGACGTCCTCGAACAAGCGGATCATCATCGGGTTCATGCTGGCCACGGCGTTGTGTTCGATGTGGATCAGCAACACCGCGACCGCGCTCATCATGCTGCCTGTCGCGATCGCCGTGATCCGCCACAGCCATGCCGACGACCGGTTCGCCGTATGCCTGCTCTTGGCCATCGCGTACGGCGCGTCGGCGGGGGGGATCGCGACGCTCATCGGCACACCGCCCAACGGCGTGTTCGCCGCCAACTACGAGACCGTGGCGCATCGCTCCATCGACTTCATCTCCTGGCTGAAGATCGGGCTACCCGTGAGCGCGGCGATGCTCCTGGCCAGCGGGCTGGTCTTGACCTTCGGCATCCGGGGCGGGGGCAGCTACACGCCCGAACACCTCGGGCCGTGGACGCCGGCGCAGAAGCGCGTGCTTGTGGTCATCGCCGTCACCGCGCTGCTCTGGATCACGCGCTCCCTGCCGCTGGGTTTAGGCGGGTGGAGCGAGTGGCTGAACATGCCCAAGGCCCACGACGCGACCGTCGCGCTGCTGGCGGTCGTCGTGCTCTTTGTCACCCCCTCGGGCGACCGCACGCCGGGCGCACGCAAAACGCTGCTCGACTGGGAGACGGCCCAGTCGATCCCGTGGGGGATTCTTTTGCTGTTTGCGGGCGGGCTCGCGATCGCACAGGCGTTTGGCGAGAGCGGCCTGGCCGTCGTCGTCGCGGAGGCGCTGCAGCGTGGCACGGCCGGGATGCCGCTGTTTGTGCTGCTGTTGACGCTTTGCCTGGTCGTCACGTTCCTGACCGAGATCACGAGCAACACCGCCACCGCGACACTGCTCATGCCGATCCTCGCGGCGAGCGGCGCATCGATGGGCATCGACCCGGCAGTGCTCATGATCCCCGCGGCGCTCTCGGCCAGCTGCGCGTTCATGCTCCCCGTCGCCACCCCGCCCAACGCCATCGTCTTCGGCGGGGCGCCTCAACTCACCATCCCCGCGATGGCCCGGCACGGCGTGTTCCTCAACCTCGCGGGCTCACTCATCATCGCGACGCTGTGCTACTTCCTCATCAGCCAATCCCACGGGCTGGGCGGGTAGTCCCTGACGACGCGACCCGCCGGGTTGCCGTAACATGGCGGGGCATCGCCGCGTCCGTCTTTGACCCAACCCGACCCACGGAGAGTTTTCTGATGAGCACCCCGACCCGCCGACAGTTCATTGCTGCGACCGCCGCGACCGCCGCCGCCGCGACGCCCGGGGTCGCCTCAGCCGCACACGCCGCCAAGGCCGGGGCCGCCAAGCTGCAGGACGGCGACGCCGGGTTCCCCGAGCCCGCCGAGGGCACGACCTTTGGTGCGCCTTACGGCCAGCCGCTGTTCAAACTCAGCGTCGCGCAGTGGTCGCTTAACCAGCTCTTCTGGGACGGCGATGTCGATAACCGCGACTACGGCAAGTTCGTCAAGGAGACCTTCGACATCGACGCCGTCGAATGGGTCAACGGCTTCTTCAAGGACAAGGGCACCGACTACGCCTACCTCCGCGAGATGAAGCAGCGGTGTGACGACGCCGGCGTCAAAACCCTGCTCATCATGGTCGACGGCGAAGGCCAGCTGGGCCACCCCGACGCCAACGAGCGGAAGAAGACCGTCGAGAACCACTACAAGTGGGTCGTCGCGAGCAAGCTGCTGGGCGGCCACAGCATCCGCGTCAACGCGGGCAGCAGCGGGTCGTGGGACGAGCAGCGCGACCGCGCGGCCGACGGACTGCACCAGCTCACCGAGTTCGCACGCGGCTTCGGCATCAACGTCATCGTCGAAAACCACGGCGGACTCTCGTCCAACGGCCAATGGCTCAGCCAGGTCATGGACCAGGTCGCGCTGCCCGAGGTCGGCACACTCCCCGACTTTGGCAACTTCCGTGTCGGCAACGACAACGAGTACGACAAGTACAAAGGCATGTACGAGCTGATGCGATACGCCAAGGCCTGCAGCGCCAAGTCGTGGAACTTCACCCAGGACGGCAAGCACGAAGCGTTCGACTACCGACGCATCATGCGCATCGTCCTCGCCTCGGGCTACCGCGGGTACGTCGGCGTCGAGTACGAGGGCTCAAGCCACGGCAAGGTCGAGGGCGTCCGCCTGACCCAGCGCCTGCTCGAGGCCTGCCGGGATGAGATGACGGCGTAATCAAGACAGGCATCCCGGCCTACCCCGGCCTTGGGATGTAGGGTGGGTGGAGCGAGTCCGCGAGCGATACCCACCGCGGGCGGATTATTCGTTGGATTCTGGATATCGTCCCAGTCTTGCAATCCATCCCTCTCGCGTCCACGGCTCGCCGTGAAGTCCATCGGATAGCTCAACGATGTTCAACCCATCTACACGAACTTCTATGCCTTGTTCAGAATCGTGAGACTTAACAAGAGCAAATAAGAAGTCGTGTATCCCGTGATCGAGTGATAACATCACCGCACGTCTAACCAGTGCAAGCTGTTGATCGCTAAGACTTGCGAGTTCATCTTGAAAACCTCTTAGTGAAGGTGCACGCAACTTGTCTTGCACGGCATCCTCAAAGAAATCGAGTGCTTTATCGCGCATCTCTTGTGTGATCAGGCCTCCGAACTTGTCTAAAACGGGACTCGACATCTGTGGGCTCCTGACACATTGACCGTGCCCGGTGGGTATCGCTCGCGGTCTCGCTCCACCCACCCTACGCCGAAGCATCCACCCGATGCATCAATCCGCGAAGAGGTCCGGCGGGGCGTTGGCGGCGACGTCTTTTTCCTTGTCCTTCTCACGCTCCCGCTGCTTCTCTTTCTCGCGGTCGGTGATCGGGGTTTCGCTCGTGCTGGTCGCGGCGGCGAGGTAGTCGGCCATGCGCCGGCCGACCTGCGTTTCTTCATCAATCACCGTCGTTGCGCCGGCGCCCTCGAGCAGGCCGAAGTACCGGTGGTAGCGGGCGCGGGCGATGATGCGGAGGTCGTCGACTAAAGATTTGGCCTCGACGATGATGGCGGTAGTGAGTCGGTGGTCGGGGAGGGTGATGACCAGGGCGCTGGCGGTCTTGAGCCGGGCGAGGTGGAGGATGGCGGGCTGGGTGGAGTCGCCGACGTAGGCCTCGTGGCCGAGCTTGCGTGCCTCGATGACGGAGGTGGGGTTGAGGTCGAGGACGATGACGGGGAGGCCTTTGTCGCGTGCGCTGGCGACGACTTCTCGGCCTGCCGGGCCGTAGCCGACGACGACCAGATGCCCGCCGGCCATGGCGCTGGCGGCCTGGTCCTGCCCGATGCGTGACTTGATGAGGCCGAGCCTGCGGAAGTAGCGGTCGGCGTGTTCGCCCAAGGGCCGGCCCATCGCGACGGTGTAGGGCGTCAAGAACAGTGTCGCGACGGTGGCAGAGACGAGCAGCTTGAAGTCGGCGTCGGTGATGATGCCGCCGTCCTTCGCGGTCTGCGCAAGGACGAAGGAGAAGAGCCCGACCTGTGCCATCGAGCACCCCGCGGCGACGGCGGAGCGGACGGTGAGCTTCATCACCAGCCCGACGACCGCGACGACCAGGGGCTTGAGCACGACGATCATCGCGGTAAGCACGAGCACCTGCCACCAGGTCGCGAGCAGCTCGGCCGGGTTGATGTACATGCCGATCGCGGAGAAGAAGAGCGTGACAAAGACGGTCTTGAGCGCCCCGACATCGCCGCGGAGCTGGGTCGCGATGACGGACTCGCCCAGGAAGATGGCGGCGAGGAAGGCGCCCAGCGCGGGCGAGAGCCCGACGAGGTTCGCCAGCCAGGCCGAGCCCATCGCCATGAGGAACGCGAAGAGGGTAAAGACCTCACGGTTGCGGGTCGGCGCGGCGAGTCGGACCAGCGGCGGCAGGGCGTACTTGCTGAAGAGGAAGAACAAAAGCACAAACGCCCCCACGACGCCAAAGCCCTTGAGTGTGCCCATCAGGATCGCGCCCAGCCCCGCGGCGTCCTGGCCCTCGGGCGTGGCAAGCGCGCCGACGATCAGCACCAGCGGGACCACCGCCACGTCCTGCACCAGCAAGACCCCCAGCGCGAATCGGCCGTGCACCGAGTCGGCTTCCGCGCGGCGCTGGAGCACGGGCAACACGACGGCGGTGGACGACAGCGCCAACGCTGCGCCCAGCGCGACCCCCGCCCGCCAACTGAACCCAAACGCCGAGGCCAACACAAACGCGACGCCCATGGTCAGCGCGATCTGCAGCGACCCCGAGATCAGAGCCGAGACCCCCAGCCGTTTGAGCCGGGACCAGTTGAACTCGAGCCCGATCGTAAACATGAGCAGCGTGACGCCCAGCTGCGAGAGGGTGTTGATCTTGTCGGTATCTTCGATGAGGCCTTGCGTGCTCGCGACGATCACCCCGGCGAGCATGTAGCCGACCACCGCCGACTGCTTGAGCCGTTCCGCGATCACACCGAGCACCATCGCCACGGACAGCAGGACGATCAGCTCGAACAGGATTTGCCAGAGTTCCACGGGGCCTTGCCTCGAAATGCGCTACCAAACACGCCCATCCTAACCGCACCCGGTTTGCCCGGCTTGCATTCCGTGGCCGTTATGATGGGGCGGACGCAAACGAAAGGAGACCCATGGCCCTCACGCCCTCGAACATGCTCGCGCTGGGCACGCCCGCGCCCGACTTTGCCCTGACCGACACGCAAGGCCGTACCGTCTCGCGCGACGACTACGCCGGCCGACCCCTGCTGGTCATGTTCATCTGCAACCACTGCCCGTACGTTAAGCACGTCGCGCCCGAGCTTGCACGCATCGGCCGCGACTACGGCGCGACCGTCGGCATCGTCGCCATCCAGAGCAACGACGTCGAGGCGTACCCCGACGACGCCCCCGACAAGATGGCCAAAGAGGTCGCAGAGCGCGGCTACACGTTCCCCTATGTCCACGACGCCGACCAGTCCGTCGCCAAGGACTACACCGCGGCCTGCACCCCGGACTTCTTCCTCTTCAACCGCTACCACAAACTCGTCTACCGCGGCCAGCTCGACAGCACCCGCCCCCACCGCATCTCCTCGGGCAACTACGACGCGCGCGACGGCGAAGCGCACGGTGAAGACCTCCGCGCCGCGCTCGACGCAGTGATCGAAGGCCACCCCGTGCCCGAAGACCAGCAGCCGTCGATGGGTTGCAATATCAAGTGGCGCGGGGAGTAGGTTTGCACGGTACTGATGAAGATGGTTGTGGCGACCAAGCGGGGGTGCCACATCGCGAGCTCCGCGAGCTTTGTGGGTAGGAGCACGCGGAGCGTCTGAGCCGGTCGAACATAAAGCCCCCTCGGGTCGCGATGTGGCACCCAGGCTGTCAGGTGACACCCGCGCTTGCGATGTGGCACCCGCGAGTCAGGGGCGGGGCGGGTTGAATGACGACAGCAACGCGACAAACGCCGGGCGGTGCAGGTCGCGGGCGAGGTCGAGGGCGGTGTGGCCAAAGCGGGGGTCGGGGTGGTGGGACTCGGCGCCTTTTTCGAGGAGGCGCTTTGCGGTGGGCAGGTGGGCATCCCCGACGGCGCAGCAGCGGTGGAGCGGGGTGTAGCCGTCGGGCTCCTTGGGGCAGAGGTGGTTGATGTTGGCCTGTGCCTCGATGAGGGCCTGGGCACAAGCGGGGTGGTCGACGGGGGAGGCGGGGCGGGTCGCGTCTTTGGCGTGGGGGTCGTTGTGCGGGGGGAGCGACGCGTCGCTGCCGTAGATCGCCAGGTGGAGCGGGGTGCGTTGCTGATCGTCGATCGGGTCGACCATGACGGCGTGCTGGATGAGCAGGTCGACGAGTTCGATGTAGCCCCCGCGTGCGGCGTGGGCGAGCGGGCTGAGGTTATTGGCGTCGCGTACCTCGGGCTCGGCGCCGTGCTCCATCAGCACGGCCGCGGTCATCGCGTGCCCGCTGCGCGCCGCGATCGACAGCGCGGTCTCCCGCGCGTGAAGCGGCGTGTCAAAGCGTGTCCGGCTATCGACCCCCGCGCCGTGACGCAACAACAGCCGCATCGCCGAAGCGTCCCCCAGCCACGCCGCGTAGTGGACCGCCAGCCACTGCTCCTCGCCCCACGGCCGGGGCTCGGGCAGAAACTGCGTCAACACCCCGGGCGATTCAGACAACAACGCATCCACCGCGTCCAGGTGCTGGTGCAGCAAGACATCCCGCAGTTGCTCGGCCAGGGAAACACGCATCACAAATCACTATACCCCACCGCCATGCCCCCGGCCGCGCCGGCGCAACGCCCCGGTACAATCCAACACGATGCCCAAGCCCAACAAAACCAGACAGCCCGCCCGCGCCAACCGCAACCGACGGGCCACCGACCCGCCCGCACCCACCCCCAGCGCGGAACCCCAGCCCACGGCCGACCTGGACAACCCTCAGCCCCAGGCCCAGCCCATGCTGCTCGAGGTCGGCTGGGAGGTCTGCAACAAGCTCGGCGGGATCTACACCGTCCTGCGGACCAAGGTCCCCGCCATGATGGCGCGCTGGGGCCAACGCTACTGCCTGGTTGGGCCCTACAACCACGACACCGCGCAGGTGGAGTTCGAGCCCGCCGCGCCCGACGAGATGGACACCCCCATCGGGCGGGCCGTGCTCCAGATGCGCGAGATGGGGTTTGGCGCGGAGTATGGCCGATGGCTCGTCATGGGCCGACCCCAAGCCGTGCTGCTGCATGTCAACGACGTCAAACGCTACCTCGGCGACATCAAGTACCGCCTCTGGGCCGACCACCAGATCCCCGTGCCCGACGGCGATGCGCTGATCGACGACGTCGTCGCCTTCGGGGAGATGGTCCGCCTGCTGCTCTCGAACCTGGGCCAACGCGAGACCCCGCGCACCCCCCTGGTCGCGCACTTCCACGAGTGGATGGCCGGCACCGCCATCCCCATGCTCCGCAAAGAGCAGTGGCCCGGCGCGACCGTCTTCACCACACACGCCACCCTCCTTGGCCGATACCTCGCGATGAGTAACCCGGCCTTCTACGACCACCTCGGGTTCTTCGACTCACACAAAGAAGCCGAGCACTTCAACATCGCCTGCCAGCACGGCATCGAACGCGCCGCGGCGCACGGCAGCCACGTCTTCACCACCGTCAGCGATATCACCGGGCTCGAGTGCAAGCACCTCCTGGGACGCGAGCCCAACGTCCTCCTGCCCAACGGCCTCAACATCCAACGCTTCGCCGCGCTCCACGAATTCCAGAACCTGCACCAGCAATCCAAGCAGCGTCTGCACGAATTCACCATGTCGCACTTCTTCCCGTCCTACACCTTCGACCTCGACAAAACTCTCTACTTCTACACCTCCGGGCGATACGAGTACCGCAACAAAGGCATGGACCTCACCATCGAAGCGCTCGCCCGGCTCAACCACCGGCTGCGCGTCGCAGAGATCCCCGTCAACGTCGTCTTCTTCTGCATCACCAAAGCGCCCGTCAAATCACTCAGCGTCGGCGAGCTGCAATCGACCGCGATGCTCGATGAGTTCCGCAACATCGCCGACCACATGATGGAGCAGCTTGGCAACAAGATCGTCGAGCAGGCCGCGAAGGGATCCGTCCCCGACCTCAACAAAATGGTGGACGAGTACTGGATGCTCCGGCTACGACGATCCATCCACGCCTGGAAGCGCGGCTGGCTCCCGTCGATCGTCACCCACGACCTGGTCGACGACGCCAACGACGACGTGCTCAACGCGCTACGCAACTGCAACCTGCTCAACCACCCCGGCGACCCGGTCAAGTTCGTCTTCCACCCCGATTTCATCACACCCACCAACCCGCTGTGGGGGATGGAGTACGACGAGTTTGTCCGCGGGTGCAACCTTGGCGTGTTCCCCAGCTACTACGAGCCCTGGGGCTACACCCCGCTCGAGTCCATCGCGCTGGGCGTCCCGGCCGTGACCAGCGACCTCTCGGGCTTTGGCTCCTACCTCGACCAGGTTTCCGCCGCCGAGGGCCAAGGTGCCCCGGGCCTGTTCTGCATCCACCGCCGACACCGCGACTTCAACCAGGCCGCCGACCAGTTGGCCGACGTGATGTTCAAGTTCTGCCAGCTCAACCGTCGCGAGCGCATCGATCAGCGCAACAAGGTCGAGGCCTACAGCGAACGCTTCGACTGGGGCCACCTCGCCAAGCTCTACCACGAAGCCCACGAGATGGCGCTCGACCGGGTGTA
>JBITAC010000080.1:0-3161 GCA_044439905.1 Phycisphaerales bacterium JB063
ACCAGATAAAGAACATCACCGCGAGGACAGAGAGCCCGATGATGATGCCGTTGATGATGGGCGAAAAGCCGTAGAGCTGGCTGATGCGGTAGAGCGGCTGCTTGCTGAGTGTGGCGTCCTCGCCGGCGTCGGCCTCGGCGGGGGGTGCCTGGGTCGCGGGCTCGGGCTGGGCCTGGCTCGCGTCGGCCGCGCCGTCGCCCTGGCCCCGCGCGGCGGTAGTCGCGGTCAGCGTCGCCACGGCGACCACGGCCAACAGCGCCACCATCACCACCAGCCGAGCCACGCTGCGATTCGGGCCTAGCCCCGGCACGAGTCGGCGGCGGGGTACAGATTCGGGGGGTTCCGTGTCGATCACGTGACTCCTATTCGTACAACCAAAGCGTCCGCAAGCCACGACGCCCACAGGCGGGCGCGGCTCTCAGGACGGATCATATCGACAGCCAAGCCCGAACGTAAACACCATCGACTTAATCCGTCTCGCCGCCCCTGCAAGAGACGCCCGGGCCGCTGAAAACATACAGCCCATGGCCGACCGATGCGCCCGTAGACAGACCTGCGATTTCCCTGTCCGCAAAAAACGCCGTCATATAATGCACGCCGGGCCCGTCCACCACACCCGGAGTATCCAGATGCGATTTCTCGCCTGCTGTCTCTCAATCTGCCTCACACCCGCCGCCTTCGCCCAGCACTGGGCCCCGCAAACGCCCGACCCCAATGATCAGGACACTCCCTATATCGCAGGCATTGAGATCGGCGGGGGTACCGGCAATGGTAGCGCCAACCCGGGCCTGGCCATCGTCATCCCGGAGGGCTCGACCTTGAACCTCAACGCATACGCTGCCGACTTCGATCAGGAATACAGTGATGCCACCTGTGGCACGGCAGTCGGCACGCTCGAAGGGGACGAAACAGTCGTGGCCTGGTCGATCGATGGCAACAACAACGGTGTACTACGCAACGCAGACAACACCATATCTGTTGCCGGCACTCGCTTGCCTTCCGGCGAGCGTGTGGTGTACCACGCGCCGACGCTGGGGCAGAACGAGACCTCACGCGATGTCACCGTGCGGGTGACGCCGGACGACCTCTCGACCGCCGCGCCGGGCAGCCGGCCCGCGGGCGACACCGGCAACCGCAACGATGACCTCGGGGACGACGTCACGATCACCGTCCGCGTGGTCCGTGGTGGTGGGCCGGTGACCATCGATCAGGTTCGCGAATTGCTGGCAAACGAGGACGACTTCTTCGACTGGCTTCACGAGATCACGGCCGCGAACCCGGGTAATCGGCACTACTCGGCCTTTGGTGCCACCCAGTTTGAGATGGAGGTTGGCGCCCCCGGAGCCCAGGCCGGTGACTTCAACGCCTACTTCATCGAAGAGGCGTACGGCCTGCACCCGGACAACGATTCGCTGCCAGGTGCCGAGACCGATACGTCCAACTTCGTGAACCACCTGGAGGGGATCGGCGCAGGCTGGGAGTTGGGCGACCTCATGACCGCGACCAGCCAGGGCTTCGTGGTCGGAGTAGCGAGCCCTGAGTCGGTCCCGATCCCAGAGCGCGACCACCTTTTCCCTTTCCGTCCCGGGCGGGACGACACTTTCTACGATACATACCTGCGTTTCAATGTTTCGCCGGGCTTGCCCAACGGCCCGTTCCTGACCGTTGCGGGGACCGTGAAATACTACGGCCGGCACACCTATGCTTACGACGGAGCACTGCTGGAGACCGGGGGCGCGAACGACGCATTTAAAGTGACGATGTTTTTCCGCAACGAGTTCACCGGCGACCTGCTGGACCTCAAAGAAGACCCCGGGCACGAATTCACTTACATCACTTGGAGCCGCACGCCGGAGTGATCATTTTGCGTTTGTGGCTTCCAGATGAAATGAGATCGGAAACTGAGCATGCTCCCTCTACGCTGGATGATCTGTTCGCTGTTGTTATTAGGGATTGGGGCCGTACCGCTCCATGCCCAGATTGAGGAAACCGCCGAGCAAGCGCTGGACCGATTCTATGCCGATCGCTACGACACGGTGGACGCCGAGCGTTATGCCTATCTTGAACGTAATGCCGAAGACATCATCCGCCGTTTCCCGGACCACCCGGGGCTGCCGCAGCTGATGTATACCATGGCCGGCAATGCCCAGGTCACCGGTTTTTATGACTGGCATGCCGCCCGAAAATGGTACGAACGGGCCGCTTTACAGAGCGAGCCGGGGTCAGAAATGTGGTACGACATGCGGCTCCAGTTGGCGAGTTGGCTGATGATTGAAGAGACCGACGAGGCCGAACGCTGGGTGGATGAGGTTGAAGCCGCCGCCGACCCCTACGACACACTGACACGCATTCGGGTGGAGCGACGACGTATGGCTCTCGCCAACCAGCGTCACGATACCGAGCAGGCTCTGCATCACGCGCACCGAGTCATGGACTGGTACGATCTGGACTGGGAGCACAACTACCCGGCCGAGGGCGACAGGCGGACCAAGATCGATGTGGACACTGAGATTCGCCACACCGGTTACTACGTCATCAACTCGATGTACCGTCAAAACCCGGACCTAACCCCCGAGCAGAAGATCGCTGGGATCCAGGCCGTGATGGCGCGGCAGCGCCTACTCCAGTCGGTCCAGTCCGAGGGGCGCCGGGCGGTCCGTGAATTGCGTGAACAACTGGGTCAAGACGTGGACGACGCGATCGGCCTGTCGATGGCCCACATCCTCGCTCCGCCCCCCCGTGGCCTGCCTGCACCCGCACCGCCTGTAGGCCAGACGGCAGAAGAAACCCTGGCCGACAACGAACTGGACGACGCGATGACGGGCATTTCACAAGTAGGTCCCGTTGATCCCGTCGCGGATTCACCGTCAGCTGTCGGCTCAACGTCGATACCCACAAGTACACGCTGGTGGCTGATCGCAATCGCACTGATCGCGATCGCACTGATCGCGATCGTCTTGATTGCCGGGTATCTATATCGACGCCGGGGGGCCAACTAAGTCCTTTTCGTTTACTGCACAATCGGCAGGGCCAGCACGCTGCCGCGCTGACGGACCATCAGGCTGTTCTCGACCGCGCCCACGCCCTTCGCGCCCGGGCCCGCGTCGCCCGCGCTAGCAGGGCTCGGGTCGATCTCGATCTCACGCTCCTCGAACAGGTGG
>JBITAC010000081.1:0-13191 GCA_044439905.1 Phycisphaerales bacterium JB063
GGTGATGCGATCGACCGTGCCGTTGGCCTGGAGCGCCCGGTAGCACGCGACCGACGCGGTGTAGATGGCGCACTGCGCGTTGTCCGTGCGGTTGAGGTCGTCGCTGGGGCCTTCGAAGCAGAGCTTGGCCAGGTCGAAACCTAGCGTGTCGTTGGCTTCCTCGAAGGTGGTCTTGGCGTCGGCGCTGGCGTCGTGCCAGCCCTTGCCCATGCCGACGGCTTGGGCGCCTTGGCCGGGACACAAGATGATGGTGTTGGTGTCAGGCATAAATCTCAAATCTCGAATTGATAATCTCGAATGTTACGGAGTGCGTGAGCGATCTTTGGCTGTTCGAGCTGAGGCAGTCAGGATAGCAAGAAGCTCGCGGCTTTCTTGAACGATCTCGTCTAAGCGGGACGAAGGGATCATCCCCGTCGCCTTGATTAACTCGAGCCAGTACAGCGTTTCGTGTGCTTCCCGCTGTGCGATCTCAAGCGTGGTTGCGAAATGCCGCTTCGATGAGGCGTGGATAGCTTCCCGATAGTTTGCGCCGATTGATGTTCCTGACTTGAGCAGTTGTCTTCCTAGGACATCTCCTTGCCGATCTTTGGGCAATGCCGCGACCAGCCGGATAATGCGTATGGCGAAATCCTTTGTCCGAGTGAGCATCTCGTCTCTATCCATAGACAATCCTCGTTTCGACATAATCGATTCGAGATGCTAGAGCCGCCACAGCGAGCTGGCCCAGGCCATGCCGGCGCCCATGGCGACGAAGAGGACCAGGTCGCCCTCGTGGAGTTCGCCATTGACGCGTTTGTCGTGGAGGCACAGCGGGACGCTGGCGGCCGAGGTGTTGCCGTACTTTTCGATGTTGACGACGAGCTTGCCGTCGGGGAGGTCCATGCGTTTTTTGAGCAGGTCGAGGATGCGTTTGTTGGACTGGTGCGCGATGACGGCGGCGAGCTGGTCGGATGACACGCCGGCCTTGGTGAGTGTCTCGTCGATGATCTCCTGGGTCTGCGCGACGGCGAACTTGAAGACCTCCTGGCCGTTCATCTGCATCGTGTTGAGCTGGCCGGTGTACCCGTTGTTGGCGGAGATATCGCGCTCGGCACGCGGGACGTAGATGTCGTCCCAGCGGTTGCCGTCGGAGCGCATCGTCTGGTGCAGGCAGCCCTGCTGCGGGTTGTCGCTCGCGGTGAGGATCGCGGCCCCGGCGGCGTCGCCAAAGAGGATGCACGTCCGCCGGTCGTTGTAGTTCACGACGCTTGAGAGCGTTTCGGCACCGATGACCGCGACCGAACGGTAGTGCCCGGTCTGGATGAGCGCCGCCGCGTGGTTGAGGCCATAGACAAACCCGGTGCATGCAGCGCTGAGGTCCATCGCCCCGGCGGGCATTGCGCCGACCGCCGCCGCGACGCGCACGGCCGTGGACGGACAGTTCATCTCGGGCGTCATCGTCGCGACCAGCACCATGTCCAGGTCGCTGCCGACCATCCCGGCGTCAACTAGCGCGGCCTCCAGCGCCTGGGTCGCGAGGTCGCGTGTGGTCTCGCCGTCCGCCGCGATATGGCGGGTCTTGATACCGGTACGCTTGGAGATCCAGTCGTCGTTGGTATCGACGATTTTCGCGAGGTCGTCATTGGTCAGCACACGCTGCGGGATGGCGGTGCCAACACCCGCAAACCGTACACCCGCCGGCCGAGTCACGCCGGGGTGGTTCATGCCGAGTCCCCGGATACCGCGGCGGCCTGCGAGTCTGCGGGCGTTTTTTCCTGGTGCGCCTTGAGCAGTTCCTCGGCCGCGAGCAGGTCGGCGGAGACCTCGTCGTTGACGTTGAGGGCGGCGTACTTGATGGCGTTGCGGATGGCGTTGTGGATCGTGCGGGGCTGGGACGAGCCGTGGCAGATGAGGCAGATGCCATTGGCACCCATGAGCGGTGCGCCGCCGTGCTCGTGGTAGTCGTGCTTGGCGTAGATGCTTTCGACCACGGGCTGGAGCTTCATCGCGAGCTCGGGGTCGATCTCAAACGCCTCGTGTGCGATGGTCTTGAAGATGCCTTTGCTCAGGCCCTCGGCGAGCTTGAGCACAACATTACCGGTGAAGCCCTCGGAGACGATGACGTTGGCTTTGCCCTCGAAGATCTCCCGGCCTTCGATGTAGCCGACGTAGTTGATGGAGGTGTCGGCCTTGAGTAGGCCGTGCGTGCCGCGGGTGAGCGTGTTGCCTTTGCCTTCTTCGCCGCCGATGGAGAGCAGGGCGACCTTGGGGTTTTCGATGTCAAGGACGCGCTGGGCAAAGATCGTGCCCATGTGGCCGTACTGGTGCAGGTGTGTGGGCCGGGGCTCGGGGTTTGCGCCGACATCGCAGACGACGACGGGGCCATAGAAGGTGGGGATGGTGACGGCGATGCCCGGCCGGTGGACGCCGGGGAGGCGTCGCATGGTCATCTGGGCGGCGGCGACGCACGCGCCGGTGTTACCGGCGGAGATGATGACGTCGCAGCGTTCTTCTTTGGCGCGTTTAGAGCCGAGCCAGGCCCACTTGACGATGGAGCTGTCGGGCTTGTTGCGGAGCGCGGAGACCGGCGGGTCGCCCATGCCGATGACCTGCGTCGTGCCGACGACCTCGACGTGCGGGTCGTTGGCGAAGCCCTCTTCTTCCATCGATTCGCGGATGATGCTTTCGTCGCCGACAAGCACGAGGCGGTCCTCGGGCTTAAGCAGCTTGATCGCGCTGAGCGCTCCTTTCAGGATCGCGTCAGGCGCGTTGTCTCCCCCCATCACGTCGATAGCGATACGCACGGGTACTACCCTCTCATGTCAGCGCGGATGATCGAACCGGCGGCTCGGCGTCAGGCCTGCTCGCGCGACTGCGAGAGCTTGAGCCCGGGGCGGACGAAGCCGCATTCCGCACAGGCGCAGTGGGGGAGCTTGGCCGAGCCGCAGCTCGGGCAGGTCACGGCCTTGCGGGCAGACAGGGCGTCGTGGGACCGGCGGTTGCGGCCTTTGGTGCGGGACTGGCGTTGCTGTGGCAGCATGGCGTTGCTTCCTAATAGGTCGTTGGGGGGGTGTTGGGCAACGCGACAGGCCGGGGCCCCGCTATGCCGAGCCGCACAGAATACAGGCCTGCCGATCCAGCGTCAACAGCCCGCCCGTCGATTGAGCGGCCTTGACACCTCGTGTCGGCCCAAATGAATCGTTAGCAAACCGTTGTTTGGCAGGGGGATACCGCGTTGGCTTACAGGAAAGCCAGCGCGGCCAGGATCGCGAGCAGGGCGCCGCACAGCCCCAGCCCGATCCAGGAGGTGATCAGCCCGGCTTTGGCGATGCGTTGGGTCCGCGGGCTCGGGTTGGCGATGCCCCTGCGGGAGTCGGACTGGTACTTGTAATAGAAGCCGATCCCGATCGGGCCGAAGATCACCCCGGCGACGCCCATCGTGTTGAGCCCGAGGGCCAGCGCGATGATGCCCATGGTGAGCGAGACGTTGGCGGCGGTGTTGCTGCCGTACATGCGTTCGTGCGTCGCGGGCCCGGGCTCTGTGAAGGAGTGGCGGACGGGCGCGCCACACTCGGGGCAGGCGTCACGGATCCGGCGGGTGCGGAGGTTATAGCCACAGCCGAAGCAGGCCATGTCGTGCTCGATGACCAGGTCGGGGTCGAGCCTGCCGTCGGACGCAGGCCGCGCGAAGGAGGGCGGCAGCGGAGCAAGCGTGTAGGCCGGCTCGCTTGGTGCGGTGCCTTGCATCGGGGGCGTCGGGGGTGTGTTGTCGTGTCCCGGTTGCATCGGTATCCGTGTGGGGTTGGATCGCTATGCGGCAGGCCGGGACTCAGCATAGTGCCGCGTAACTACCAACGCCATCGCTAATGCCCCGGTGCCGTCTCGATCGCCACCGCCGGGCTGTCGCCTTCGGGCTCGCGCACGCTGTCTACCATCGCACGCACTTCCTTTGAAGGGGGCTTACACAAAGGCGTCAGCCCGAGCGTCACGATAAAGTTGAGCAGCATGCCGACCGTGCCGATGCCCTGCGCATCAATGCCAAACACCCACGGTGCGCGGATGCCTTCGCCCGCTGCGCCGAAGAGCGCGTCGGCGATGTCGGGCGACAGGATTTTGTCGGCCTTCTGCGTAAGAATGTAGAACGCGGTGAAACCAATGCCGACCAGCATGCCGCTGATCGCGGGGATCGTGCCCACGCGCTTGCTGAAGATACCCAGCACGATGGCGGGGAAGAAACTCGCGGCCGCGAGCCCGAACGCGAAGGCGACGACCTCGCCGACAAACCCCGGCGGGTTGATCCCGAACCAGCCCGCGATCAGGACCGCGACGCCGATCGTGATGCGCCCGACCATCAGCCGCTGCGTCTCGCTGGCCTGTGGGTTCATGACACGGTAGTAGAGGTCGTGCGAGACCGACGACGAGATTACGAGCAGCAGGCCCGACGCGGTCGAGAGTGCCGCCGCCAATCCCCCGGCGATCACGAACGCGACGACCCAGTCGGCGAGCTGCGCCATCTGAGGCGTCGCGAGGACGATGATGTCGCGGTCGGGGTGGTGAGCGGCGCCCAAGCCGATGAGCTCGGCCTTCGCCGCCGCGCCGCCCTGGGCCGTTCCGCCGTGCGAAGCGACCCACGCGTCCGCGTCTGCCAGCAGCGCATCGCGTGTGGCACTGGGCACGCTGCCGATGCGCATCAACTCGTTGGGCACCACTTGATAGGTCGTGCCCGGGTCCGCCGTGCCGTCGCCGGCGACGGTGTGGGTCTGCACCTCGTCGGTCAGGTTGTTCGTAAACGCGACCTTCCCATCGCCATCAAAATCGACCCACGCGATCAGGCCGGTCTTGTTCCAGTTGTGGTACCAATCGGGCAGCTCCTCCGCGGTTTTGCCGTTGAGCCCCGCGACATCGTCGACCATGTAGTAGCGTGCAAACCCCGCGACCGCGGGCGCAGTGAGGTAGAGCAGCGAGATAAACAGCAATGCCCAGAACGCCGACCATCGCGCCGCCTTGACGCTCTTGACGGTGTAGAACCGGACGATGACGTGGGGCAGCCCGGCTGTACCCGCCATCAGCGCGAGCACGACGCAGAACACGTTGAGTTTGTTCCACGTGCCCGCGTTTTCGCCGTAGGCGTCGGCGTAGCTGCCAAACCCGAACTGCTCGTTGATGCGCGTGAGTTTTTCGAGCAGGTAGGGCTGTGCGGGGTCCACGGTTTCGAGTACCTGGCTGCCCAGACCGATCGAGGGGACCGCGCTGCCGGTGAGCTTGAGCGAGATCGCGATCGCGGGGATGAGGAAGGCGGTGATGAGGACCCAGAACTGCGCGACCTGTGTCCAGGTGATGCCCTTCATCCCGCCGAAGACCGCGTAGCAGAAGACGATCGCCATGCCGATGAACACGCCGACGGCCGGGGTCACGCCGAGGAAGCCAGAGAACACGACGCCGACCCCCTTCATCTGCCCGACGACATAGGTGAAGCTGACAAAGATTGCGCAGAGCAGCGCGATCATGCGGGCGGTGGAGGAGTCGTAGCGGTCGCCGACGAAGTCGGGGACGGTGAAGTGGCCAAACTTCCGGAGGTAGGGCGCGAGCAGGAGTGCGAGCAGGACGTAGCCGCCGGTCCATCCCATGAGATAGACACCGCCGGCGAATCCCATGCCGGAGATGAGGCCGGCCATGGAGATGAAGGACGCGGCGCTCATCCAGTCGGCGGCGGTGGCCATGCCATTCGCCGGCGCGGGGACGCCGCCCCCCGCGATGAAAAAGCCCTTGGTGTCGCGGACACGGCAGGCCCAGGCGATCCCCAGGTACAGCGAGAAGGTGAGAGCGACGAAGATGTACGACCAGATCTGCAGGGTCATGCCGACTCCCCGCTACGGATCGCCTGGAGGGTCTGGTGGTGCTTTTTATCCAGCCGATTGAGCAGGATGCAGTAGGTCAGGATGATGAGGACGAAGCTGATGATCGAGCCCTGCTGCGCGAACCAGAAGCCCAGCGGGTAGCCGCCGAGGCGGAACGAGTTGAGCAGGTCGGCGAACAGAACGCCGCAGCCGAGCCCGACGACGGCCCAGACGCTGAGCAGGACCGCCATGATCGTGATATTCGAACGCCAGTAGCGTGCGAGGGCCGCCTGGACCGCCGGGTCGGCCGCATCGGGGGCGGGCGGGGTAGGGCGCGGCGGGTCGGCATCGGCCGGGGGCGTGGCGTCTAGCATCGGGGCTCCTGAGACGGTGGGCAGAAAGGGCGGGCACACGGCCCGGTCGGATGCTACCGCGACACCCCTGCCCGGGCAAGACCACGCTGGCCGTGCATCGGCCGGCGGATGGGCCGCTGTGCCGGCTGGTGCCGCGGGGTTGTAAGGTGCAGGCGTGCCCCGCGTCCGTGTAGACTGCATGCTCACCCACCGGAAACACCACGATGAACCGCGCCCTTGCCTGCTCACTTACCGCCCCGACGCTGTTTGCTGCCATCGCCATCGGGTGCGCCGCTGCGAACGCCAGCGACGCCGACCGCTCGGCCCAAGCGGTCGCGCAGGCAGACAGCCCCGAGCAGGGCTTTGTCTCGATCTTCGATGGCGAATCGCTGGAGGGCTGGTACGCCGTCGGCGGCAACGCGAGCTATGAGGCGGTTGACGGCGTCATCGTCGGCAGCGGCGACCGCATCAATCAGAACACCTTCCTCCGCACCGAAGCGACCTACAGCGACTTCGAGTTCCGCTGCCAGTTCAAGTTCGTCCGCCACTCCAACTCGGGTATTCAGTACCGATCGCAGCAGCGCCTCAACGATGCGGGCGAGGCGGTCGGCCGGGTGTATGGCTACCAATACGAGATGGACCACAGCGCCCGCGCATGGACCGCCGGCCTCTACGAAGAGGGCCGGCGCGGCTGGCTGCAGAACGTCGACGGCGACGGCAACGCGCACAAGCGTGAGGCGCTGAAGATCGACGACTGGAACGATGTGGTGATCCGCTGCGAGGGCACGCATATCCAGACCTGGCTCAACGGCGTGCAGGTCGCGGACTATGTCGATGAGGCGGATGAGGCGCTGCTCGAAGGGTTCATCGCGCTGCAGGTCCACTCGGGACAGGACGCGGAGATCCACTGGCGTGAGCTTCGGATCAAAGAGCTGGGCGGGGGCGAGTAGTTCGCAGGGGGGCAGCCGGGGGTTGCCCAGTCCCTTGCCGTCGCCGGGCCAGCCAGCCGGTGGGGCTGTCGGTGGCCCGGCTTAGGCAGGAAGGAAGGATTACTGGTCCTGGCTGGCGGCTTCTTCTTGCTTCTCGGTGTTGCCGGCGAAGTGGCGATAGAGCAGGCGGTCCAGCTCGTAGAGCTTGGTCATTTCCTCGACGGCTTCGGGGTTGCTGCCGAGCTCATCGAACAGCGCCTTGGCCTGACGGTCGGGCAGGTGGCCATCCATGAATTGGATGCACATATCGCCGACGCGGGCGGCGCGGCGTTGGCGGGCGAGGGTCAGGGGGGAGCGGACAAGCTTCGTGAGCGAGCGGCCGATGGGTGTGAGGATGTAAGGCATGTTAGAGTCCTAACGGTGAGTGCGGGCGACAAACACTGTCGCACTGACGCACAGATAGATACAATTTCGGTGCCAAAAAAACACCGTTTTTGGTCCGTTGCGGGCTGCCGGTTAGGCAGCGAATGCAAGTGAATTAGGAATTTCACTCACAAGCCGCCCGTCGTGCATATTTTTTGGGCAATCTGGTGCCCCTTACCCCGGAGTCTGTTTTGAGATTGATGGCTTTCTTCACTGTGCTCGCGATGGCGGGCTCTTCCGCAGCGGATCACCCGGTGGTGTTTGAGGTCCAGCTCCTGGGCGTCGATGCGAACGAGGGCTGCGCGGTCGCGGATTTCGATAACGACGGCCGATTGGACGTCTCCGCCGGCCGAAACTGGTACCGCAACCCCGGCGGGGCGGGCGGCGACCAGGCGTGGGTCCCACGCCCGCTCCGGCTGCTCGAAGACGCCAACGGCTACACCCACTCCAACGGTGAGTACGCCTACGATGTGGACGGCGACGGCTTTGCCGACATCATCTCCGGCGACTTCTTCACCGATCCCGTCAAGTGGTACCGAAACCCCGGCGAAACCGACGCGCTCCGCGGCATCCTTTGGGCGCCCGGCACCCTGGCCAACACCGGGCAGTCGAGCAACGAGATCGGCATGCTCCTGGATATTGATGTCGATGCCGACGGCACGCCCGAGTGGATCGCCAACCAATGGACACGCGATGCGCCGCTGATCGTCTGGCGGTTCGTGGATGACCCGGGTACGCAGCCGGGCGATCCGCCGACGCTCGTCGGGCACACCGTCGGCCCAAAGAACGGCCACGGCATTGGCTTTGGCGATATCAACAACGACGGACGCGACGACATCCTCGTCGGCACGGGCTGGTACGAACGACCCGAAGGCGACCCCTACGCCGGGCCATGGACCTTCCACGCCGACTGGAACGACGACTTCTCGTGCCCCATGCTCGTGCGCGATGTCAACGGCGATGGCATGAACGATATCGTCTGGGGCAACCCGCACGACTACGGCGTCTTTGTCTGGCTTGGCCAAGGGCTTGGGGATGATGGCAAGCTCGCCTTTGAGCCGGTGACGCTGGACGACTCGTTCTCGCAGGCGCACGCGATCCACTTCGCTGACCTCGACGGCGATGGCCGGGACGAGCTCATCACCGGCAAGCGCGTCCGCGGGCACAACGGCAACGACCCGGGCAGCGGCGATCCGGCGGTCGTTGTCTACTACACCTGGGACGAGGGGTTTGAGGCGATCGAACGGCATACCGTCTGCACCGGTGAGGTCGGCATCGGCCTGCAGATCCGTACGGCTGACCTCGACAGCGACGGCGACCTGGAGATCGTCGTCGCGGGCAAGGACGGCACGCAGATCCTGTGGAACCGTGGTGCGGAGTAGTCGGCCAACTCCGATAATCGCGTGGGCCCCGGCCCAGCCGCGCCGCGGGTGGGGGTGATCGGACCGGTCAGCCGATGAGCAGGGTGCTATCCCGCCCGTAGACGGGCAGAAAGACATGGTTCGCAACAACACCCGCCGACGCCTCGGCGAAATCCTCACGACTCAAGGCACCCTCACCAAGCCCCAGCTGCGCTTCCTCCTCGACGCCCAGCGCGACGATGCCCGCCCGCTGGGCGAGCTGGCGCGATCCCTCTTCGGTGTCCCCCTCCGTCAGATCGAGTCCGCCTGGCGCATCCAGCGGCTCCAGGGCGGCGACCCCCTCGACCTCAGCCGTGTCAGCCCCAACGCCAAGGCGCTGGAACTCATCACGCCCCGGCAGGCCTGGCAGTTCGAAATGCTGCCGCTGTTTTGGAATACCCGGTCGCTCGTCGTGGTTGCTTCCACGGCCCGGCTCGGTGCGGCTTCCAAGTTCGCATGGCGGACGCTGCCCGGCCCTATCGAATTGCACGCCGCGGACCCGTACGTCGTCCGGCGATGGTTGGGCCGTTGCTACCGTTGGCAGCCCGAAACAACGGGTCCGGAGGCCCCGCGTCTGCGTTTAGTCGACTAAAAGCGGCTCTGGGGGGCTGATTTCGGGGTTTGATGCCTCGGGGGAGGCGTGTGCAACTGCTTATCCCTGCCCAGCTTACCCGCCTTTCCTGATTATTGATCGGGAAAAATGGGTAATGTTGAAGGGATTGCGCGCGCGTACCCGATATCTTTCATGTAAGAATTTCAACCACCACTCCACCGAGTTTCTAACAGACGAATCTTTCTGATTCACCCCTAAGCCGACGCAGTTTTCTATAGCACTGTTACGAGGCGATTCCCTTGAACAACACCGACATCCAATAGGCGCAGAAAAAAGCCCCGCACCGCAGCTATCCCAGTGCGGTACGAGGCAGGGACCGGACAGCCCGATCCTGTCAGAAGCGGGTCGACAGGTTTCTGGACCTGAAGACCCGGTGGCTTGTCCGCCCATGATAGCCGTGCTCGTTCGCAGCGAGCGCGGTTTTTTCATGGACAGGGAAGGCCGGCCGGCGGGGCCGTGCGACAATCACCATGACTGGTTCAGTGCGTTTCCCGCCGGTGCTTTTCTCCCCCCGGTCTTCTCTCTCCCCCTGTACTCCTCTCCCCCGTCTTCTCCTCCGCCTGGGGCGGTCCCCCGACGATGCAAGTGATACCTGTTGACGCTTGAATCGTGAGGGTGGGTGTGCTTCCTCCTCCCTCGCGCGAACCGTCTCCAGACGATCCGCCCACCTTTTCTATCGGTACCCCCGCGTCGGGGGCTGTACTATCGCCCGGGTTTTGTTTCACTCGGATGAGCAGTATCACCAATCCGTTACGCTGGCATTACTTAGGTCGATAGTGCTGTTAAAACAGGGGTTTTGGGTAGTTTTTGGTGATCTGCCGCCACGACTCAGGCCACGCGTCGGCGGCGGCTCAGCCCGGCCAGCCCCGCGAGGAGCAGGGCGAGCGTGCCGGGCTCGGGCACCATCGACGAGACCGGGTAGGTCGTGTTGCCGAACTGGTCGAGCACCGCTTGGAGGTCGTTGTCATCGACAAAGCCGTCGCCCGTCACATCACCCATCGTCTCGTCGAAAGCGGTGACGTTTTGGCCCCAGTTGGCGAGGATGATGTCGAGGTCGGCCGCGCCGACCAGGCCGTCGCTGTTGAGGTCGCCAGAGCGGATGACTTCGATGACGCCGGTGGTGTACAGGTTGTCGATGTTCCACGTGTAACCATTGCCCACGCCGGGGAGGTCGAGCGTGTCGAACGTCCCTACGCGCGTGCCCCAGTCGAGGATGTCGAAGCTGTCGCCCGCATCCGGTGTCGCCCCGAGCAGCACGACCTCGAGTGTGCCCGCCAGCGACAAGAGGCCGTCCACCTCGACAAAGTCGTAGCCCACGCCCTGGGTGCTGCCCGCGATCTCGATCTGCAGCGTCCCGGCCGCGGTCTGGGTGTAGTCGTCGTCGAAGCTTGTCGTGCCGATGGCGGTGCCCTGTGTCACCCCCGGTGCGAGGACGCCGCCCTGGTTGACCAGATTGCCCCGGACGGTTTCGACGTGGAACGTGCCGCCGGTCCAGTCGACGATCGAGGAGGAGGAGAACTCGAAGCTGGAGGTGAAGAGCTCGCCGCCGTTGAAGTCGAGCGCCGCGCCGCCGCTATTGAGCAGTAGCTGGCTGGGCAGGCCCGCGGTGGTGTGGAGGACGATCAGGCCGCCGTCGTTGATTTCGAGCGTCGCGTCGGTGCCGCTGACGGCGATGTGCCGGGTGCGGACCTCGGCATGATGCCCCCCGCCGGTTCCGCCCACGCGCATCAGGTGTGACCCAGTAAACGGGCCGGTCAGTGTGCCGACAATGATGCTGCCGCTGGCTTCGACGAGTGCGCCGTCGGCGACATCCAGCATCGACAAGCTCCCGCCGGAGCCGACATAGATCACTGAAGAATCATCCAGGCCGTTGACCTGCAGCGTAGAGCGTGAGCCCGCTTGGGTGCCCAGGACCTCGACCAAGCCGTAGGACCCACTGTTTTGACTGATGTTGATGCGGCGTCGGAAGGTGGCGGTGCCGCCGTTGGTGATGCGGAGCGAGCCCTCGCCGCCCGTGCCGATGTTGGCGTCCAGCAGGCCCGGCTCCTGGCTAAGTGTCGAGCCCGGCCCATTGATCGCCATCTGCCCGGACTCGCCAACTGTGGTGCCGATGCTGAGGTGGCCGATGAGCACCGCGTCCGCGCCGTTCTGGAGCTGGAAGATACCTTTGCCATCAGGGTGAAGGGCGTCGCCATTGATCACGAGGTCGCCGTGGTTGATCGTCGCGGTGCCGCCGTCGACCCGGATAAGCCCGCCGTCGAAGGTGAATACTGAGCCCGCATCGGTCGTGAAGTTTTCCGTAACGAGCAGTGCGCCGGTGTCGGTGCGAAGCTCGCCGGTTGTGCGCACATGCGTAGTGTTGTTGACGAGGACCGCGCCGTTGTTTTGGATCCAGAGGAGCCCGCTGCTGGTGCCGCCGTTCGTACCGTTGTTGCCGATGAGCAGGTTGTTGCCGACGGTGACGTTGTCGTTGCTGGGCAGGTTGAGCGTGGGGTTGGTGCCGACGAACATGCTGCTTGAGATGCCGGGCATATCGTTGAACATGATCGCGAGGTCGTTGCCGACTTCGACCAGCCCGCCGCCGACAACGGAGAGGAAGCCGTCCCCGCTGAGCCCGACAAACAGGTTGGAGCCGGCACCGCCTCGATTGACGCGCAGGGTCGGGCGGTTGGCTAAGTCGGCGGTCCCGTCGCCGGCGACAAAGACACGCCCCGTACCGTTGAGGTTCTGCCCGAGGATGACGTCGTCATAGATATCGACCAGGCCGTGGTTCTGGATGTAGAGCTCGCCGGTCCCGCTGTAGCCGATGGTGAGGTCGGCCTGCCCGCCGGTGCCGGTGTTGCGCAGCACGCCATCGGTCAGGCCGTTGTCGGTGACGTGGATCGTCGCGAAGCTGCTTTCGGCCGCGCCGACGCGCAAGCGGCGGTTGTAGGCGACGTCCGATGCGATGTCCCAGACGGCGGTATTCGCCATCGTCGGTGAGCCAAAGTCGATGTCCTGGATCTCGAAGGTGGTAGCGTCGCGGAAACGCAGCAGCCCGCCGGTGTGCGAGAAGGTTGCGTTAGCGCTGAAGCCGGTGACGCCGACGAAGTTGGTCTCGCCCATCGTCTGGCTGAAGTTGCCGTGGACCGTCGCGGGGGCCTGGATGTTGATCGTACCGCCGAAGTTCTCAAGTCGGCCGGTCTCGTTGACATTCACGGCGCCCGCGAAGTTGGCGGTGGCGGAGTCGGCGACGGTGAGTCGGCCTGACCCGGCGGCGTTATTGCCGATATGGGTGACGCTCGTATCCTTGGCGTGCAGTGCGGAGCCAAGGCCGCTGACCTCAAGGACGCCGACACCCGTGGCGTTGAACGGGTCCGAGATGCCCAGCGAACCCCCGACCAAGAGTTCGGAGCCGCTCAGCACCTGCACGGTACCGGCCGAGCCGTTGTTGCGTGCGATCAGAAAGTTCGAGCTGCTCGAATCAAGCAACGCGCCGTTCATGAGTGTCATGGCCCCACCCACAACACTGTCCCCAGCGACGATGTTGCTGGTCCCGGTTGATGTGTAGCTGACGCCGTCCAGCGTGAGCGTACCCGCACTTGTGGATGGGGCGCCGACCCGGATGCTTCCCACCACGCCGGGCGCAGCGTTCTGGGCGAGGAGCGTGCCGCCGCT
>JBITAC010000082.1:0-32684 GCA_044439905.1 Phycisphaerales bacterium JB063
CTACACCAAGATGATCGCGGCCGGTGAGGTCGGCGGTGTGCTTGACCTGATCCTCCAGCGCCTGGCTGAGTTCCTCGAAAAAGCGCAGAAGCTCAAGAAGCGCATCATCTCCGCGATGATCTACCCCGCGGCGGTGATCTCGATCGCCGCCATCATCGTGCTGGGCATCATGATCCTCATCGTGCCCAAGTTCGTCGAGATCTTCGACGACTTCGACACCGACCTGCCCGGCATGACCAAAGGCCTTATCGGCTTCTCCAAGTGGCTCGCCGGCCCGATCCTGCCCGTCGCTAAGGGTGGCAACGGCGCGATGATCCCCGGCCTGCTATGGGTCATGCTCGCGCCGATCGTGATCTTCTTCGGCCTCAAGTTCCTCCGCAAAACCTCGGGCGGCAAGGCCTTCATGGACCGGCTTGTCCTCTGGGTCCCCATCCTCGGCGGCCTCATCCGCAAGGCTACCATCGCCAAATTCACCCGTACCCTCGGCACACTGATCAACGCCGGCGTCCCCATCCTCGACGCGATCCAGATCACCTCCGAGACCACGGGCAACGACGTCTACGCCAAAGCCCTCATGAAGGTCCACGACTCGGTCCGTCAGGGTGACTCCTTCGCCGAGCCGCTCCGCAAGGCGAAGGTCTGTGACGCGCTGGTCGTCAACATGATCGACGTCGGCGAAGAGACCGGCGACTTGGACAAGATGCTCACCAAGGTGGCCGACAACTACGACGAAGAGGTCGATGTCGCGGTCGCGGGCCTCGTGTCCCTGCTCGAACCTGTCATGGTCGTCGTCCTCGGCGGCATCGTCGGCTTCATCGTCATCTCGCTGTTCCTCCCGCTGGTCAAGCTGATGCAGGCGGTGATGTAATAGGGGTTAGGGACTAGGGCCTAGTCAGAAACAGACGTATACCCCCAGCCCCGCATTTGGATGCGGGGCTGTTTTTTGCCCCACGCCGACGCTGAGTCCGCGAAGCGTCTGGTGTTTCTCCGAATCACCAAGCCGCTGGCCTCGAGTCGTCTGGTACGATTCACCCATGCTCACCGACCCCGCCTGTATCTTCTGCAAGATCGTCGCCGGCGACATCCCCTGCCACAAGCTGTGGGAAGACGATCGCACCCTCGCCTTCCTCGACGTCGGTCCACTGTCCGAGGGCCACGCCTTAGTCATCCCCAAGCAACACTACGAAACGCTCGACCAGGTCCCGGCCGAGACCGCCGGCGCGATCGGTGCCGCCCTGCCCGCACTGGCCCGCGCGATCGCCAAGGCAAACGGCATGACCGCCTACAACATCCTGCAGAACAACGGCGCGGAGGCCGGCCAGGAAGTCCCCCACGTGCACTTCCACCTCATCCCCCGCAAGCCCGGCACCGACCGCAAGACCCCCACCCCCGGCCACGGCCTACCCTCGGGCGGCTGGCCGGCGCGGGAAGTGGATCACGAGATGGCGGCGAGGCTCGCCGTGCAGATCGTATCAATGATCGCGAATGAATCCCCAGCGTCCCACTGAATCCTGCCCGGTCTGCGACTATCCCATCACGCCCGGGACGTCGGGAGTCACATGCCCCGAATGTGGGGCGGACACAAGTATCTCGCCGCTATACAACACCAAGCTGCTTTACCCTCGCGGTTTTGTGGGCGGCATCGCTGTGATCACGGCGCTATTCATTCTCGTGGCCGCCTCAATTGCGGCACTGCTAGTTTCTCCTGACCCCTTTGCCCCTGTCGCGATCCGGTCTACATATCTTGGCTGGTGGCTTGCGATGCCCTGTGTGATTACGGCGTTCATTTGCTATTGGCTTTGCAGAAAACCGGATCATCCTACAGCATCGATGCTGGCGCTATTTGGGATCACGTGCTGGATCTTCACTGCGGTCGGCATCACACTTCACTACTCTCGCGATAACGTAGAACTCGGCTTGGGGCTCTCGGCGTTTGCCCCCGTTGCAACTCTCTGCATGTTCCTGATGCCGGCTTCCGTTGCGTTACAACTCCGCCATTCGGTTGCAAACGTTTCAGCAGTCGTTTCAGCCATGGTCGCTTGTAGCGGGATGGCGATCTATGTCGCTACACTCACGGTGCTTTACTTTGACTACACCACCGGGCTAAACCTATACCTCGGAGGCCGAAATGCTGACTGGGCTAAGATCGGCACCAAGGGCGGTCTGCTGGTATTCATCGCCGGGGGCACATCCTTACTGTGCGTTTGTGCCACCCTACTCTCCCGCGGCTACCGATGGGCTACAAAGCCCCCTTCGTACTAGGAATGTCGTCCCCCGTCACGCGCACCGCGTCGCGCAGCGCGCGGCCGAAGGCCTTGAAGATGGCCTCGGCGATGTGGTGGCTGTTCTCGCCCCAGGGGACGTGGATGTGAAGGTTCATCTTCGCGTGGTTGGCGACGGCGTTGAAGAACTCTTTGACGAGCTGCGTGTCGAACGTGCCGATCTTCCCGGCCGGGTCGTTGAAACTGCAGGGCTCGACCTTGAACACCAGCGCGGGTCGGCCCGAGAGGTCGAGCGACACATTGGCCAGCGACTCGTCCATCGGCACGCTCGCGTGGCCATAGCGCTCAATCCCTTTCTTGTCGCCGATGGCCTGCACGATCGCTTCGCCCAGCGCGATGCCCACGTCTTCGACGGTGTGGTGATCGTCGACGTGGGTATCGCCCTTGCAGTTGATGTGGAGCTTGAGTCGGCCGTGCCGCGCGATGTGGTCGAGCATGTGGTCGAAGAAGCCGACACCGGTAGCGTGTGTGTAATCGCCCGTGTTTGCTGGGTCGAGCCCAAGAGTCAGGTCGATCGCGGTCTCGTTGGTCTTGCGTTGGATCGTGGCGTTGCGCATGGTGTGTTACATCAAATCGTCGAGCGCCTTGAGCAGCGCGTGGTTCTGTTCCGGGGTACCAATGGTGATACGGAGTTTATCGTCGAGTCGCGGCAGATCGAAGTAGCGGACGAGGATGCCACGCTCTTTGAGGCGGGTGTAGAGCGTGCGGGCGTCGGGCTTATCGGTCGCGCTCGGCGGGGCCGCGAGGACGAAGTTGGTCTGGCTGTCACGGACAAGGAAGCCGCGGTCGCGGAGTGCCGCCGTGAGGGACTGCCGCGCGTCGATGACATCGCGCCAGACCTCCCGGGCATACGCCTGGTCAAGCAGCGCGGCGGTGGCGACATGCTGCGAGACGATGTCGGTGTTGTAGCTGTCGCGTGCCTTGTCGAGCGCGGCGATCGTGTCCGCCGAACCCAGCCCGTAGCCAAAGCGGAGCCCGGCAAGCCCGTAGCCCTTGCTCATGCTGCGCAGCAGGATGACATTACTGATCCCCTCGCGTACCAGCGGCAGCGCATCGGCCTGGGCGAAATTGACATACGCCTCGTCGATCATCAGCAAGCCCTCGAACTGCAACGCGATCGCGCGGAGCGCTTCGAGATCGGCACACCGCCCCGTGGGTGCATGCGGATTCACAAGCATCGCAAGCGTACAGCCCGCGTCGTTCCACTGCTGCGCGAGGTCTTCGGCCAGCGCAAAGTCGTCGGTGCGTTCAACCGCGCAGACCGGCGTGTCGTGGATCGCGGCGAGCACCGGGTACAGTGAATAACTGGGCACCGTCACACCAAGCCCGCCGCCGCCCGAGCTTCCGCTCGGCTGGCAGTACGTCGTGATCAGGAGACGCAGCAGCTCGTCCCCGCCATTGGTCGCGATGACCTGCTCGGGCGAAACGCCATGAACTTCGGCGGCCGCACGGCGGAAGGGCTGTGCGAGCGGAGGCGGGTAGACACGGAGCGCCTCGGCCGGGACCTGCCCGAGCGCTTCGACGGCCTTGGGCGAGGGCGGGTACGGGCTCTCGTTGGTATTGAGCTTGATTACCTTCACGCTCTGCGCGGGCTGTTCGCCCGGGGCGTAAGCGGCGAGTTTTTGGATGTTGTTGCGTGGCGTGGGCATAAGCGGGGTAGTGTCGCGTGCATCGCCAGGCGGGTCAATGCCGGGCCTTCCCGCGCTGCAGCACTCACCACTGCAAGCATCGCCGGGATACACTACAGCTATGCGACTGCTCCCGGTCAACCTGCGACGCTTCGTCTTCTTTGCCCTCTGCGTGCTCTATGCCCTGCCCGCCCCGGCGCAGGACGACCCACGTGCCTATGACGCGGCGGTCTACCTGCTTTCACAGACCACCCAGCCCTACCGAGACGGCCGGCACAACGACCTGCTGCTCTCGCTTCGGCATCTACAAGACCCCGCGATGTCGCCCCTGTTCGAGGCCCTCATCAACTCCGCACACCCTCCACAGCGCGTCCACGGGCACCTCGGGCTCGCGGAGATCAGCCCCAACGGCCACCTCGACCTCGCGGCCGTCGCAGAAATCGAAAGCCCTAGCGAGATCGTCGAATTGCTCGGCGCGGCGATCGACAGCGGAGTGCTGGCGCAGCGTGACCTGGTGCAGGTTCTTGCATGGGAAGGCCTCGACGCGACTTCACGCCAGGCGCTGGCGGTCCATGTCGTCGCGGCGGGTGGCGCGGTCGACGATACGTTGCTGCTCGAGTCTCTGATCCGCAACGCCGAGGGCGTAACCACCCCGCAGGTACTCCGCCACGGGCTGGCGGCGCTCCTGCTCATGCAGAGGGGTGACGCGAGCGCACGCGGCGAGCTGGACAAACTCAACACGATCGGTCCCGACGCGACGCGAGACGCCGTGCGGGCCCAGCTCCTTGAGGTCGCGCTGCGTCATGACTTCGAAGCGATCGGGCCTTGGGCGCTCGAACTTGCGCAGGACGATCGCGTGGACCTCCGGCTGCGGCTGGTTGCATTGCGCGCGGCGCTGCGGTTCCTGCCCGACAGTAGCCGTGAACCTGCCTTGGCACAGTGGGCCAACTTCTTCGCGGGCACCGACGATGCCGCGCAGCGGATCCGGCTGGCGCTGATCGCATTAGAGGCCTCGCCCTACGCAAGGCCCGACCTCTACAGCCCGCTGTTTGATGAAGCCGACGCCCTGTTCCAGCGCATCGCTGTGACAGGCCGGGCCATCGCTTCGCGCGACCCCAACGCGGAGCAGGCCATCATCGAACTCGTTGAGCACGGCCACCCGATGGCAGTGCTCTGGGCTGCACGCTACGCGCAAGACCACGCGGGCGAATCGCGTCGTGCCATCCTGCTCGCGATCCTCAATGCGTTCGAGGCCGGGCCCGAGCGTTCGCGCGGCCGTCGCGCGGCCTCCGCCATTGATGCCGTCCAGGCACTCGCGGAACTCGAACCCCAGGCCGCGACCGAGGTTTTGCCCGGCATTCTCGAGCAATCTCCTCCCCGGCCCCGAGGCGAACTCGCGGTCGAGCACGTGATCCTCCTTGGCCTGGTCCGCGCGAACGGTGCCGACCTCGCCGCACTCGCCCGCGCGATCCCCGAGCCCAACGACAGCGACGCCGCTGACCTTGCCCTGCTCTTACGGGCCCGATGGGACGCCCCGCTTTCTGCAGCCCAGTGGCAATGTGTTTCCCAGATCGTTGCCGGTCAGACCTCGCTCGACGATTCGCTACGCATCCAAATGGCCTGGCTCTATCTCAAACATCTCGGGCGGGCAGGCGATGCGCTAAGGGATGTCGCCGCGCAGGCCCGATGAACTCCTGTACCGCTACCCTCCATCCAAGTCCCCCTCGACACAAGGCACGCCCCAACGCATGAGCGAGATCCCCCTCAGCCGACCCGATATCACCGACGCCGAGATCACTGCCGTGAGTGATGTCCTCCGCTCGGGACGCCTCAGCATCGGCCCGCAACAGGAACTGTTCGAGCAGCGCGTCGCTCGCCGCTGCGAACGCCGCGAGGGCGTCGCCGTCTCGTCCGGCACGGCGGGCCTGCACCTCGTCCTCGCCGCGTTGGGCGTCGGCCCGGGCGACGAAGTGCTCACCACCCCCTTCTCCTTTATCGCCTCGGCCAACTGCATCCTCATGGTCGGCGCAACCCCCAAGTTTGTCGACATCTGCCCGCAGTCGCTCAACATGGACCCGGCCAAGCTCGACGCCGCAATCACCCCCCAGACCAAGGCCATCATCGCCGTCGAGGTCTTCGGCCAGGCCCGGCATATGGACGCGATCGAGGCCGTCGCTCGAAAGCACGAAGTCCCGCTGATCGAAGACGCTTGCGAGGGGCTCGGCGGCCGACTGGGCGACCGCGCGGTCGGTGGCTTTGGCCGTGCGAGCGTGTTCGGCTTCTACCCCAACAAGCAGATCACCACCGGCGAAGGCGGCATGATCGTGACCGACGACGACCGCCTCGCCGACCTCTGCCGCTCACTGCGCAACCAGGGCCGGGCACAGATGAACGCCACCCTCGCACCTCCGGAAGACGTTGATCCGAAGTCCGCTCCCGACACCGGGGCCTGGCTCGACCACCCCCGGCTGGGCTACAACTACCGCCTGTCCGAAATCGCCGCGGCCCTGGGCGTCGTGCAGATGGATCGGCTCGACGAGATGCTCGACGCCAGGCGGCGCGTCGCCGAACGCTATACCGAGATGCTGCTCGACCAGCCCGACCTTGTCCTCCCCGCCGCGACACCGGGAGAAGAGTCCAAGCTGTCCTGGTTTGTGTATGTCGTCCGGCTCGGCACCCAGTACAACCGCGCGGCCCGTGACCGCGTCATCGAAGGGATGCGGCGTCACGAGATCGGCGCCGCAAACTACTTCCCCTGCATCCACCTCCAGCCGTTCTACCGCGAACGCTTCGGCTTCAAGCCCGGCGACTTCCCGATCGCCGAGTCCATCAGCGACCGCACCCTCGCCCTGCCGTTCTACAACCACCTGAGCGATGAGCAGGCCGACCTTGTCTGCCAGACACTCGCATTAATGCTTCAGCGCGAACGCATGCTGCTGGATGACTAGGCCTTACGTCATGCCCGCACAACGTCCGCCTCCAGGAACGACTTCAAATCTTCCTCGTTAATCGCGGGCTCGCCGGGGCTGACATGGTCGAGCCTGCCGTCGTGGAGCCAGACCTCCAACTCATCAACCATGCCAAAGAGGTGCTCGAAGTTGTCGATGACAAAGAGCAACGGCTGGTAGTGATCAATCTCGAAATACTGGTTGATGACCCACTCAAGCTGGGCCGGGTAACGCTGCACCTTGGGCGAGGTAACACAGTACTCGAGCTCGCCGGTGGAACTCAGCAGGCCGCTGCCGTAGGCACAAACGCCCCACTCGGATTGCGGATTCTTCATCAGCCCGAACTCGACCGTGAACCAGAAGAACCGGGCGAGCGCCTTGATGTTGCTCTCGACCAGGTGCAGACGTTCTTCTCCCTCGCTCATCGCCTGCGCCCGGAGCGCCGCCTCGCGTGCGACCTCGCCGAAGCGAACGAGCACATCCGCGAAGCGTGTATCGGTGTGCATCGGCACATGCCCCGCCACGTCGTGGAAGATGTCGGGCTCGGGCAGGTAGTCGAGCGTCGCCCCATCGCGGATCGTAATCGTCGTCGGGAAGATGCGCCGCCGGATGCAGTCGAAGAACAGATACGCCGGGATGTACCCCGCGACCGCCTCGGCCTTGAAGCCCGTCAGCGGGTTGAGCTTGTCGTTGATCTCCTGCATCCGCGGGATTCGGTCGGGATCAAGCATCAGGTTCTCGACACCCTGCATGAACTTGGGGTTGGAGTACTTCTCCCAATACGGCCGAATACGGGCGTAGAGCCGCCGCCACGTCGCCTGATTCTCTTCGGAATAAAGATCGTAGGGCTGCGCGATAAACATCTCGCCGTTGCGTTTGGCGTTCTCAATGTACGGGGCCTTGGTGGTCGTCAGCCCGGCGGCCGGGGTCGTGTCGGAGGTCGTGTTCATCAGGCAACTCCGGTGTGGATGTGCTGCAGTCGTTCAATAAGCCGATCGATGTCATCAAGATCGTGATACAACCCAAAGCCAAAACGGACCCGGCTGCCGCGGCTATCGATGCGGACGCCTGCATGCGCCAGCGCTTGCGTTAAATCGCCGGCCGCCCCGGCATTGCCTAAATCAAACGTCAAGAACCGGCCATACCCCACGCCCGGACTCCCGAGCAACGCATCGGGATTGAGCTTGGGATGGCACAAACTGCGAAGCTGTTCAAGGAAACTTACCTGCAATGCGACCGCCCGTTCGTGCATCGTCTCGATGGTTAGCCCAAGCTTTTCAAGCAAATCGAACACGGCATTCATACGGTAAAGGCCTGCCGGGTCAAAGGTCGCCCCCGCAAAACGCCAGCCGTCTTTGGCATAACCCACCCGGCCCGATTCGTCTGCCAATGTCGCAAAACTCGCGTACCAACCCGTATCGCGCGGCCGAAGCGCACAGCCCGGTGGGACCGCCATGAAACAGCAGCCCTCGCCGCTCATCGCGTACTTGTACCCGCCCGCCAGGTAAAACACGCGGTCAGCGATCGACGAAAGGTCGGTCGGGACCGCCATAAAACCGTGGTAGCCGTCGATCGCGACCAAGGTGTCTTCATCACGCACCGCGCGGACGATCGACTCAAGCCCCGGCAGCCCACGCCCACTATCGAAAAAGACCTGGCTCAGATACACGAGGTCGTACCGATGCGAAGACAACGACGAACAGACACGATCGTGCAGCGTCTCGAATGGATCACAGGGCACCACGTGCAGCTCAATCAAACCATCTTCGAGAAGGCGTTTGGCTTGCCGAGAAAAACTATGGAACTCGCCATCGGTGGAGAGGATGCGTGGCGGACGATCGGTGGGCAGGCACGACAACAACCGCGTAAAAAAGCCGTGCACATTCGGCCCAAAAACAATCTGCTGTGGGTCGGGAAGCGAAAGCGTTTGCGCGATGCGTTGCTGCGCTTGAGGAACGACTTCACTGAAGACTTTGCCCCACTTCGCATCGTTGAGCGCCGCCCCATCGTGCCAGCACGCCAGCATCGCGTCACGCGTCACGTCGGGCCAGAGATGATGGCTGTGCGCCGCGAAGTGCAGCGTGTCACCAAGCCCCTCCAGCGCGGCGGCAAAGTGTTGCTTGTAAGAATCCATACGGCGACTCCCCCAATGCTACACGTTTGACGGACGGAAACGGAAACCAAGTTCCTGCCGCAACTCCTCGGGCAATACAGGCAGCTCGGAGCGAGGGATCAGGAACGTGGACAGGTGAAAAAGGTCACGGAACACACGATTCTGTGACGCGGTCTGGCTGAGGTAGTCGTGTCCCGACGAGCCCCCGGTGCCGATCTTGCCACCGAGCATCCGGTGGACCATCATCGCGTGCCGCTGACGCCAGGTCGTCAGTTGCTCATCAATCTCAGCCAGCCCGCTGAGCGCCTGGAACGGCAGGTGCAGGATCGGCTCATCGCGGTAAAGGTGGATGAAGAGCGCGGAAAGCACCGCGTGCCGCGACATGCGGAAAAAGCCGTCGTCTAGCAACGGCTGGTACTGATCTTCATGCAGCAGCGAATCGAAGAGGACGCGGGTTTTATCGAGGCCATCAAGCTGCTTCGCGGTCTGCTGCTCACTCAGCGCGGGGTTGGCGGTGATGATCTCTCGATCGCCCGCAAGCATCCGGTCGACCGCGTCGCTATAGGCCTGCCAGAACTTGAATCCGCCGAAGCTAAGGAACGGCATGCGTTCGAGCCAGCCCTGCACCAGTTCGAACAAGCTGGCCGTCTGTTCCATGCCCGCGAGGTGGTCGCGTTCGTGTTGTGAGAGCCGGGTACAGAAACTCTGCCGATCGTAGGCGATGCGCTGCGCAGACTTCAGGCCGAGCGTGATCTCAAGTTCTTTGAACTGGATGCTTTGGAATCCCGATGCTGGCACCAGCAGGTCGCGGAAGTCGAGGAAGTCGAGCGGTGTCATCGTTTCGAGCACGCCGATCTGATCGATCAGGAGTTTGAGGATCGCCACCACGCGCTCGACGCGGTGCACTATCGTGCCCAGATCTCGGTCGTCGAGCGTCTGCGTATTGAACAAGCGTTGAACCGAAGAGAGCTCGTGCAGGATCTGCTTGAACCAGAGCTCGTACGCCTGATGCGTGATGATGAAGAGCATCTCGTCGTGTGCGGGCTCGCCGAACTTTGCGCTCTCGGGGGACTGCGCATCGAGGATGCGGTCCAGCCTGAGGTACTCGGTGTAGTTCACGTCTTGGGTATTGCGTCGGGGCATATTCGGCTGCGTCGGGGGTAAATCGCTAAGGCGAGGTCGGTCGCGGCATCTCGAAACGGTCCCGCGTGGTGCTGTAATCTGACCCGCCCATGCGGCCGATCGTGTCGAGCTTCGCGGGGTCCACAACGCCCTGATCGCTGCACACGCCATCGGCCAGGTGCATCATGACAATACGCCCGATCACCAGGTTCGCACCGAGCGGCCCTTCACCGACGTTGATGATCTGTAGCGTCTCACACTCCATCGCGACGGGGGACTGCGCGACGCGTGGCGGCGCGATGCGCTCACTGAGCAACGTCTCAATCCCCGCCGCTTCGAACTCGCTGACCTCGTAGCCATACTCATACGCCGACTGATTCATCTGATGCGCGAGCGTGTGCGAGACGACGTTCACGACGAATTGGCCGTTGGCTTCGATGTTTTTGAGCGTGTCTTTCTTTTCGCCCTTACGGTTATTCACCGGGGAAAACACCACGCTCGGCGGGTTCGCACCAACCCCATTGAAAAAACTGAACGGCGCGATATTCGACACCCCGCCGGGCGAGACCGTCGAGACCCACGCGATCGGCCGGGGGGTGATGACTTGCACGAGGTAGCGGTAAAACTCGTGCGGCTGGAGGTCGTCGGGGTTGATCTGCATAAATCTGTCTTGTTGAAAACGGAGTCGTGAAACCCATGCGTACATGCGCGAGCGAAGGCACTAATCATCCAGCCATGAGAACGGGTACTGCGGGTCGTCCATGCCCAGCGCCTCGGGGGTAATGTGCAGCTTGCGGTCGGTGTCGAACATGACCGCGAGTTCCTCGGTGCGTTCGTGGTCCATCGACGCCATGATCGTGCCCGGGTGCGGGCCGTGCGGGATGCCACCGGGGTGGAGCGTCATCGAGCCGTGCGTCACGCCGCGTCGAGACGCGAAGTTGCCTCGTGAATAGAACAGGACTTCGTCGGCTTCGACGTTGCTGTGGACATAAGGCACTTTCACTGCCTCGGGGTGGTGGTCGAGGTAACGCGGCGCAAACGTGCAGAGCACGTAGCCCCGGGCCTCAAAGGTCTGTTGCACCGGCGGCGGGAGGTGGACCGTCCCGGTCAACGGCTCAAAGTCCATCGCGTTGAAGGTATAGGGGTACACCAGACCGTCCCAGCCCACGACATCGAACGGGTGGTTCGCCTGCGTCACGCGGGTGAGGCGATCATGGTCTTTGATCACGATGTCGGTGTCGCGCGGGTCGTCGAGAGTGATGAGTTCGGTCGGGCCATGGAAGTCACGCTCGTAGTACGGCATCCCGAGCATAAGCTGGCCGTCGGGATTGTGGTAGTGGTCGGGGATGCGGATCGATCCGAACGACTCGATCACCAAGTAGTCTTCTTTGCTGACATCATCAGGCACAAAGCGGTAGTTGGTCGTGCGTGGGATGACGAGGTAATCCATCGGCTTGTAGCGGACCTTGCCAAAGTTCGATTCGAGCCACCCGCCGCCTTCGTGGATATAGACCACTTCGTCGGCTGCGCCGTTGCGGAAGATCGTCGCCTGGTCTTCCGCGGGCCGGCAGCGATACGCGGCGAGGTCGTCGTTGAACATCATCGGCACCCGGCCGGTGACGGCGTCGCCCTTGCGCGGCATGTCGCCGGTGACGATGTGGTGGTGGCGCAGCTCGACCGGGTCGGCGGCCTTGAGCGCGACCTGCCCGACGTGTTCCATCTTGCGGATGCGGGTCGGCGGGCGCAGGTGGTAGAGGATCGAGTAGGCCCGGTTGAAGCCCTCGGTCGTGACAACATGCTCGTAGTAGATACCTTCGCCCAGGTGGCTCTCGGCCTTGGGGCGCGTGTGCTTGATGTGTCGCTTGGGGGGCACGCTGCCGAGTTTCATGTAGTGAGGCATAAACTATCCTTCGTCGGTGGCGCGATGCGTGGCGGCCGATGCGGTGGGTTGCTGAGTGTGGCTTGGCGGCTCGACGATGTGCGTCGTGAGTTTGCCAAGACGCTCGATTTCCATCTCGATGCAATCACCCGGCTTCAGCCAGCCGCCGGTGTGGTCAGGGCCGAGTTCGAGGATGCACCCTGTGCCGACCGTGCCCGAACCGATCAGGTCGCCCGCTGCGAGCGTCGCGTCGCGTGAGCAGTGCGCGATGATCTGCGGCCAGGTGAAAAACATGTCGGCCGCGTTGCCCTGCGAAAGCTGTCGGCCATTGACTTCGCAAGACATCGCCAGGGTAAGCCGGCCTTGGGCATCAATCCGGTCCCGAAGCGCATCGAGCGGGACCAGCTCCGGCCCGACCGCCGTCGCGAAGTCCTTGCCCTTCGATGGGCCAAGCCCGACTTTCATCTCGCAGCGCTGCAGGTCACGGGCGCTCAGGTCGTTGACAATCGTGAAGCCCAGCACGTGGTCCCACGCGTCGGCCTCGCGGATGTCACGCCCCGCCTTGCCGATCACGACGCCGAGTTCCAATTCATAGTCAAGCTCGTCGCAGCCATGGGGCGCAAACACCTGCGCACCATCGCCGACGATCGAGCGGTGGTTCGAGAAGTAGAACACCGGCTGATCGTACCACTGCGGGACCATGTCCAGCCCGCGTTTGGCACGGCAGGTCTTGACGTGCTGCTCGAACGCGTAGCAGTCACGGAACGAGCCGATCGTGACGCGCTGGTCGGAATGTGCGATCGATAGGTCCATGATGTTTAGAGGAGCCCGCGCTTGGCCTGCTCGCGCTCAATCGCTTCGAAGAGTGCCTGGAAGTTGCCTTCGCCAAAGCCCTCCGAGTTGCCCCGGCGTTGGATGATTTCATGGAACAGCGTCGGCCGATCGAATACGGGCTGGGTAAAGAGCTGAAGAAGGTAGCCGTCCGGACAATCCTGATCGACCAGGATGCGGAGCTTGCGGAGTGTCTCGATATCTTCGCGGAGCAGCGGGACTCGGCGGGGCACTTCCTCGTAGTACGTGTCGGGCACATCGAGAAACTCAACGCCCTGCTCTCGCATCGCGGAAGTCGCGCGGATGATGTCGCTGGTCAGCAGCGCGATGTGCTGGACGCCCGGGCCGTTGTTATCGTCGAGGAAGATCTGGATCTGGCTGTTTTTGCCGGTGGGCTCGTTGATGGGCATCTTGATGTACCCGTCGGTTCCGCCGAGGACTTTACTCATCAGCGCGGACTTGCCGGAGTTGATATCGAAGTAGCCGATTTCTCTGAACCCGAAGACGCGTTCGTAGAAGTTGGCCCACTCGTCCATGACCTCGACGTTGGCGACGATGTGGTCGATCATCATGAAGTTGATGTCGCCGACCTCGATCCCGCCGGGCAGGTTCTCGTAGCCGGGGGCGAACGTGCCGACACAGTCGCGGTTGCGTGTGATGAAGGAGTGGACGGTGTCGCCGTAGGTTTTGATGGCGGTGTGGCAGTAGCCGCCCGCGTCGGAGTAGCCGCGGTGCTCGGGTGCGCCCGCAGCGGTTGCCTGTTTCAGCGCGGCGGCTGGATCATCGACACGGAACGCGACATCGCGGACCGCGCAGCCGTGCTTCTCAAGGTGGTCGCGGATGACGCCGGCCTGCTCGCTATCGCCCTCGGGCTGGCTGAAGACGAAGTTGATCCGGCCTTGGCCGACGACGAAAGAGCGCTTGCCATCGACGCCGGACTTCGTGTCGCCGTAGGCTCGGCGGAGCATGCCGTAGCAGCGCTCGTAGCTCGCGGCCCAGTGCTCGGCGTCATCGACCCAGAACTCGACGTGGTCGATGTTGCGCAGCCCAAGCGGGTTGCCGCCGTCCTGCGTCGCGGGGGTGGGCTGCACCGATAGCCCGGCCTGATCCTGGGAGGTTCCAGCGGGAGAAGTCATGTTGTCATGTCCAGTTCTTGCCAAGTGAAGCGAAGCCCGCGGGCAGGCGCGTGTAAGCGGCTTCGCTATCCACATTATCGCAACGCCCGGCGGGATGTCAATGGCGACCCAGCGGGCAACTGCGTGCATGCGCCGAGCTCATGAAAAACAACACCCCGGCCAAACACCCCGGCACCACTGGCTAGAACACCATCTCGGGCACATCGGCGGGTACGACCAACTCACCGGCCGTTTTCTCGACGATCTCATCCACCGACACACCCGGCGCGCGTTCCTTCAGGTGGAACTGGGCGCCCGCGATCTCGATGTACGCCAGATCGGTCACGACCTTGTTAATGCAGCCCGCCCCGGTCAGCGGGAGCGTGCACTTGGGCAGCAGCTTGGAGTTGCCGCGCTTATCCGCGTGGGTCATCGTCACGATGATGTTGTCGGCCCCGGCCACGAGGTCCATCGCTCCGCCCATCCCCTTGACCAGTTTTCCGGGGATCATCCAGCTCGCGATGTTTCCCTCGACATCGACCTCGAACGCGCCCAGCACGGTGAGGTCCACATGCCCGCCCCGGATCATCGCGAAGGACTCGGCCGAGGAAAAAATCGACGCGCCCGTCGCCGTGGTTACGGTCTGCTTGCCCGCATTGATCAGGTCTGCATCGACCTGGTCCTCGGTCGGGAACGGGCCCATCCCCAGCAGGCCGTTCTCGGATTGCAGCATGACCTCGACGCCATCGGGCACGTAATTCGCGACGAGCGTCGGGATGCCGATCCCGAGGTTGACGTAGTAGCCGTCCTTCAGCTCACGGGCGACGCGCTGGGCGAGTTGTTCACGGGATAGTGGCATGGCTGGTTCCTCGGTAGGTGTTTCGCACAACGGCTGCCGGTCTGCTGAGGCATCAAGCGCGGACCGTGCGTTGCTCGATGCGTTTTTCGAACGTGCCTTTGATCACACGATCGACATAGATGCCCGGGGTGTGGATGTGGTTGGGGTCCAACGCGCCCGGCTCGACGATCTCCTCCACCTCGACCACCGTAATCTTCCCCGCCGTCGCGACCATCGGGTTGAAGTTCTGCGCGGTCTGGCGGTAAACCACGTTGCCAAAGCGGTCGGCCTTCCAGCCCTTGACCAGCGCGAAGTCGCCGGTGATCGACGGCTCAAGGATGTGCGGCCGTCCCCCAAACTCGCGGACTTCTTTCCCCTCGCCGACCGGCGTGCCGTAGCCCGTCGCGGTGAAGAAGGCGGGGATCCCCGCGCCGCCTGCACGGATCTTCTCGGCGAGCGTGCCCTGCGGCGTCAGCTCGACCTCAAGCTCACCGGAGAGAAGCTGCTTCTCGAAGAGCTCGTTTTCGCCGACGTACGACGCGATCATCTTTTTGATCTGTCGGTCTTCGAGCAGCAGCCCCAACCCAAAACCATCGACGCCGGCGTTATTGGAGACGACGGTCAGGCCGGTCGTCCCCATCTTCTTGACCTGCGCGATGAGGCCCTCGGGGATACCGCACAGGCCAAAGCCCCCGGCGAGGAGGGTCATGTGGTCCTCCAGGCCCGCGAGCGCCGCTTCGTAGCTGGTCACGACTTTATCAAAACCCGACATGGTTGCCTCCTGTTTCGCCGGGCCGGTGCTGCGTCAGGCGGCCAAGCGTTTCTAGATTCAGACTCATGCTTGCGGACAGGCGGGTCGTTTCGCCTGCGCGACTTTGGAACCCGTCACGCGATTCAGTTTATCAGCAATCATTGTGCCCGCGTCGATGAGCGCATCCAGATCGACGCGGTGCGCGATACCAAGTCCATTGAGCAGGTAGACCACATCTTCCGTCGCAACATTGCCCGACGCCCCGGCCGCGTAGGGGCAACCGCCCAGCCCGGCGACAGAACTGTCGACCACTGCGACCCCCATCTGCAGTGCCGCGTAGATGTTGGCTAGCGCCTGGCCGTAGGTATCGTGGAAGTGGACCGCGAGCCGTTCGACCCCGACGGCCTGTGCACACGCCTCGACGACCGCTGACACCCGGCCCGGCGTGCCGACGCCGATCGTATCGCCAAGCGACACCTCATAACAGCCCAGCTCCACCAGCGCCGCGGTCACGCGACGCACGCTTTCAACCGGCACATCACCTTCATACGGGCACCCCGCGACGCACGAGACATACCCGCGCACCTTCAGCCCCGCGTGCTTTGCGGCATCCAGCACCGGCCCGAACCGCTCCAGACTCTCCGCGATGGAGCAGTTGATGTTCGCCTGGCTGAACGACTCCGAGGCCGACGCAAAAATCGCGACCTCGTCGGCCCGGGCCGACACAGCGCGTTCATAGCCCTTGAGGTTCGGCGTCAGCGCCGCGTACGTCACGCCGGGCCTGCGCTCGATCCCCTCAAACACCGCGGCGCTGCCCGCCATCTGCGGCACCCATTTCGGGTTTACAAAACTACCCGCCTCGATGTAGCCAAGCCCTGCGTCGGAAAGCTGATTGATGAACGCGATCTTCGTCGCCGTGTCGATCGGCAGCTTCTCGTTCTGCAGCCCGTCACGCGGGCCGACCTCGACGATCTTGACGCGGGCGGGGAGTTGGAGGTCGGGCATCCTGTCTCTCACAAAAGGAGCGGTTGGATCATGGTACGACCAAAACCCGCATCCGTCTCATGAGAGCGACGCGTTACACGTTGAACAGGAAGTGGCAGATGTCGCCGTCCCTGACAACATAGCTCTTGCCCTCGACGCGCATCTTGCCAGCGTCGCGGATGGCTTTCTCGGTCTTGTACTGCTCGAGATCATCGACGGAGTACACCTCGACACGGATAAAGCCGCGTTCAAAGTCCGTATGGATCACACCCGCCGACTGCGGGGCAGTCGCCCCGATCGGGATGGTCCAGGCGCGGACCTCTTTCTCTCCAGCAGTGAAGTAGCTCTGCAGCCCGAGCAGTTTGTACGCCGCGGCCGAGAGCTGGTGCAGCGCGGGCTCTTCGAGGCCGACCGCCTCGAGCATCTCCGCGCGGTCGTCGGCATCAAGCTCGATCAACTCGGACTCGAGCTTCGCGCAGACCGGCACGACCGCGCCGCCCTCCGCCGCCGCACGCTCGCGTACGACTTTGACCAAGTCACCCTCGCCGTGCACATCGTCTTCATCGACATTCGCGACATAGAGCACCTTCTTGCCCGATAGGAACCCAAAGCTCCGGGTGAGCTCCTGCTCGTCGTCGGTGAGCCCGATGCCGCGGATCGGCTTGCCCTCGCTCAGCGCGGCCTGCGCACGCTCCAAGACCACGAGCAGCGCCTTCGCGTCCTTGTCGCCCGTGCGAGCGGTGCGTTTGGCTTTGTTCATCGCGTTCTCGACCGACTGCAGGTCCGCCAGCATCAGCTCGGTCTCGATCACCTCGATATCGCGGATCGGATCGACGCTGCCATCAACGTGGGTAATATCGTCGTCCTCGAAACAGCGGACGACGTGGAGGATCGCATCGACGTTGCGGATATTGCTGAGGAACTTGTTGCCCAGGCCTTCGCCTTCGCTCGCGCCCTTAACGATGCCCGCGATATCGACCAGGCGCAGCACCGCGGGGATCACCTTCTGCGGCGGGATGTAGCGCGTGATCGTCTCCATGCGCTTGTCGGGGATCGGGACGACGCCGACATTGGGCTCGATCGTGCAGAACGGGTAGTTGGCAGACTCCGCGCCGGAGCTTGAGGTCAGTGCGTTGAAGAGGGTCGACTTGCCGACGTTAGGCAGGCCGACGATACCGGCTTCCATGGCGATCTCGCGGGGGTGTTGTGGGGTGCTGGGGATGGCACGAGGGCCAAACGGCATAGCGTAGTGGCTCGCGGGTCGGCGTCAACGCACAGGGCCAACCCCGCGGACTATACTCCTCGCAAACACCCCCGACGTAACCTCCGCGAGCTTTTCCCTTGGATACTTTCGACGCGATCTACCAACGCCGAGCTGTCAAGCAGTACGACCCCGAGCACGTCATGCCCGAGGCGGACATCGACACGCTCATGGCCGCCGCGGCCCAGTCCCCCACCTCGTTCAACATGCAGAACTGGCGCTTCGTCCTCGTGCGCGACCCGGCGATCCGGCAGGCGATCCGCGATGCAGCGATGAACCAGGCCCAGATCACCGACGCCTCGCTGCTGGTCGTCCTGACCGCCGACCTCAACGCGTGGGCGAAAGAGCCGATGCGCTATTGGCGAGACGCCCCGCCCGCCGCGGCCGAGATGCTCGTCGGATGGATGGGACCGTTTTACGACGGCAAGGCCCAGCTCCAACGCGACGAGGCGATGCGTTCATGCGGCATCGCGGGCCAGACCCTGATGCTCGCCGCCAAGGCGATGGGGTACGACTCGTGCCCGATGATCGGCTTTGATTTCGACAAGGTCGCGGAACTGATCCGCCTGCCCGACGACCACACGATCGGCTTCATCATCGTCATCGGCAAAGCCGCCGCGCCCGCATGGGGCAAGCCGGGCCAGCTCGCGCTGGACGAAGTCGTGGTGACCGATCGGTTTGAGTAACGGGTCGGCATGGCAGGCATGAATCCCCACCCCAAGGCCGCTGCTCTGGTCTCGGTCACGCCATCCGCGCTTCGATAAACCGCCGATGCACATCGCTATAGATTTCCTCGGCCAGTTCCTTACGCTGGACCGGGGACGGGAACTGATCCGAGAAGCCAGGGACCTCCGGGTCGATCGCAAGCCGGGCCGCGTTGACCAGATGATCAAGCAGGTCTTTCGGGTTCTCGTTGCCGACCGCAAACCGGATCGTTGTCGGCGCGATATCCGCCGCACGCAACGCCGACTCATCCAGTTCCGAATGCGTTGTGAGTGCCGGGCAGTTCACAATGGTGTTGGTCTGGCCCAGCGAAATCATGTGGTCAAACGTCGGCGACAGGCAGTCGAAAAAACGCCTGAATGCGTCGGGCGGCACCCGCTCCATCTCCGTCGTAAACAGCGGCGCAGAGAGCCCAAGGAAGCTGAGTTTATTACGCACCGCGCTGTTGGGGTCGTCCGGCAATGCGTTGCAGTTGACCTGGATATCGGGGTGCGTATCGAGGAAGCGCGCGAGGATCGCCGTGTTGATGCACTTGCAGAGCACCCGCTGCTCAAGCGTGCGCATCCCCTGGAGCACCTCAAACGCCGCGTCGGCATTCAAGAACGCGCCCTTGATGTAGTAGACATTCCAGAACATCGTCTGGTCCCAGGGCACGGGCCCGTCGGTATAGCCCTTGGGCGCGAACATGTCTTCGTTCTTGCCGATGACCACACCCGCGATCACCGAGCCGGTGCCCGAGAGGTCCTTGGTGTAGCTGTGGATGACGAAGTCAGGTCGGGCCGCGTCGTCTACGTGCCTCAGCGGCTGGAGCAGCACGGGTGTCGCGACCGTCGCATCGAGGATCACGCGGATGCCCTCGGCATGCGCCGCCTTGCAGATCTCGGGCACATCGAGCATGTAGCCGTGCGGGTTGCACGGCGACTCAATGTAAAGGTAAATCTGCCGGCCCTGCGCCAGCCGATCGGCGTAGCGCTCGCGAGCGACCTTTAACGCCGCGAGGAACGACTCGGCACCCGTGCCGTCAAACCGCTCGACACCCACCGCAAGGTTGCCCGGCTTGGCGAACCAGTCGTGGATCAACTGGTACGCCCCGCCATAGAGGTTCTTGCTCGTCATCAGCACGTCGTCTCGGCCAAGCACGTGCGACAGCGTCGCGTCGATCGCGGCCATCCCCGAGTTGAAGTTCCACGCGAAGTACTCGGCCGCATTGGGCCCGCACTCCACATCCACGATGTGATTCGCCAGCGAGATCGACGTCGGGTTGAGCAAACGCGAATAGATCTCGTGCAGGAGTTCCTTGCCTTCAAACGCGTCGGCGATCCACTCGGCACACGCGTAGACATACGTCGCGGTGCGCGCGATGACGGGGTTCGCGGAAAAGATCGCGCTGATGTTGTCGATCATCGCGTAAGGCCCCTTCGCGGCGACCGTGCCCTGGCTGTAGCCGAGCCCCTGGTACACCTTGCGGAACGGGTTCTGCAGATTGTCGAGCAGCTTCGCGAACTGGAACGCGAGGAACTTCTTGGCATTGAACCACGCGATGCGGTCATCCGGGTCAAGCCCGTTGATACTTTGGACCGTGACTTCCCAAAGCCGATCGATGTCGTGCTGGCAGCCATACAGGTGTTCGGCGGTATCGGCGAGCGCCTTGCCAAACTCGCTCTCGGGGTCGATCCCGAAGTGCGCCAACTGCTCGACGACAAGCCCGGGGTTGTCTTGTGCAGCGGTGGTGGTGCGTCGCGGCGAGAGCGCGCGGGTGCGGTCAAAGACGGGATCAGCATCGATGGGATCGGTCAAAACGAGGCCTCCTTCGGGGTGACGACGAACGACTTTCGCGATTAGTGTAACTCGCTTTGAATCAATAGTTTCTGGTGGCCCAAACGAGCCCGTAATCCAGCGAATCGACTGTGTTTACAGTAGAATAGGTGTTTCACCCCGACTGCATGGAGCCGCCATCCGATCATGGCCGACGATACCCCGAACAACCCGTCTGATCTTCCCGAAGACGAGCCCTCCCAGCCCGCCGAGTTGGCGAACCTGGGCACCTTCCTGGACCAGCCGATCGAGCGCGAGCTGGCCGACAGCTACCTGACGTATGCGATGAGCACGATCGTGGACCGTGCGTTGCCGGACGTGCGCGACGGGCTCAAGCCCTCGCAGCGCCGCATCCTCGTCGCGATGAACGACCTCAACCTCTCGCCGGGCCGCAAGCACAGCAAGTGCGCGGGCATCGTCGGTGAGACCATGAAGAAGTACCACCCGCACGGCGACGGCGCGATCTATCCCACGCTCGTCAACCTCGCCCAGGAATGGAAGACCCGCTGCCTGCTCATCGACAAGCAGGGTAACTTCGGCTCGATCGACCCCGACCCCCCCGCCGCGATGCGCTACACCGAGGCGCGGCTACACCGCCACGCGACGGAGCTGCTCGAGGACCTCAAGCTCGACACCGTCGACTGGCAGCCCAACTTCGACGAGCAGTACAACGAGCCCAAGTACCTGCCCGCCAAGTTTCCCAACCTGCTGGTCAACGGCAGTACGGGCATCGCGGTCGGCATGGCCAGCTCGATGCCGCCCCACAACCTCGGCGAGGTCTGCGATGCCATCACCGCGCTGGTCGCCAACCCCGACATTGAGCTGCGCGAACTGATGGACCTCCTGCCCGGGCCCGACTTCCCCACCGGCGGGATCATCTGTGGCCGGGCCGGCATCTACCAGGCCTACAGCACCGGCCGGGGACGCGTCACCGTCCGCGCGAAGATCGAACACGAACAGACACGCACCGGGCGCGACCGGCTGATCGTCAAGGAAGTGCCCTACCAGGTCAGCAAGAACGACGGCATCATCCAGAAGATCGTCGCGATGCGAAAGGCCGACCGCCTGACCGACATCAGTGACATCGTCGACGAGTCGTCGGGCCGAGGCGGTATGCGTGTCGTGATCCAACTCAAGAAGGGCGCGGACCCGCACGTCGTCGAAAACCAGCTCTATCGCATGACACCGCTGCAGTCGACGTTCAGCATCATCAACATCGCGCTGGTGCGTGGCGAGCCCCGGACGCTCGGCCTCAAACAGCTGATGGAGCTCTACGTCGAGCACCGCATCGACGTGATCCGCCGACGCACCGCGTACCGCCTCAACCAGGCCCAGCAAGAAGCGCACCGGATCGAAGGCCTCATCTATGCGGTCTGCGACATCGAGGAAGTCATTAAACTGATCCGAAGCAGCCGAACCCGTGACGAGGCCATCGAGAAACTGATGCAGCGGGGCTTCCGGATCCCGCCCGACCACCCCCAGGCGCCGCAGATCCCCGACCGCTTCCTCGCGCAGTCGGCCGAGAACGCGATCCACCTCTCGCGCACACAGGCCGAGGCGATTGGTCGGCTGCAGCTCATCCAGCTCGTCGGCCTCGAGATCGAAACCCTCGTCGCCAACTACGCCAAGCTCCTCGCGCAGATCGAGGAGTACGAAGCGATCCTGGGCAGCGAGCAGCGTGTCCTCGACATCATCACCGAAGACCTCGCGGACCTGAAACGCAAGTATGCCGACGAACGCCGCACCGTGATCGAACAGGGCGAAGTGGGCGACCTCGACATCGCCGACCTGACCCCGGTCGAGCGTGTGGTCGTCACGATCTCGCACCAGGGCTACGTCAAGCGCCTGCCCACCGAGCAGTACAAGGTGCAGGGCCGCGGCGGCCGGGGTGTCATCGGTGCCAAGAGCAACGACGACGACTTTGTCGAAGAGCTCTTTGTTGCATCGACCCACGACGACCTGCTCTGCTTCACCGATACCGGCCGGGTGTTCAAGCTGCGGGTGTTCCAGATCCCGGAGGCCTCGCGCACCAGTAAAGGCCGGGCGATCGTGAACCTCCTGAACCTGCAGAAGGGTGAGCGGATCTGCGCCTTTATGCCGATCGCCGACTTTGAAAAGAGCGAGGACTACCTGCTCTTCTCCACTTCTAACGGCCTGGTCAAACGCACCGCGCTCAAGGACTACCGCAACGTCAACAGCGCCGGCATCATCGCGCTCAGTCTCCGTGATGGCGACTCGCTCGTCGGCGTGGCCTGCACCACCGGCGAAGACCACATCATCCTCGGCACACGCTCGGGCATGGCGATCCGCTTCGACGAAAACGACGCACGCGTCATGGGCCGAAACGCCTCGGGCGTCAAGGGCATCGACCTCTCGGAAGACGACCGCGTGGTCGGGATGGTCCGCGTACCCGGCGGCAACGAGGAGGCCAACCTCCTCACCGTTACCGAGGGCGGCTACGGCAAACGCACCCCCACCGACGAGTACCTCGTCCACAGCGAAGACGGCAGCACCCGGCCACAGGGCCGAGGCGGTAAAGGCCGACGCGACATGAAAACCGCCAAGGGGCCGATCGTCGCGATCCGGCGTGTCCAGGAAAACGACGACCTGATGCTCATCACCTCCAACGGGATGATCGTCAGGATCGCGGCGGACACCGTCCGGCAGACCGGGCGGAACACGCAAGGTGTCCGCGTCATCAACCTCACTAAGGCGGACACCCTGGTCGGCGTCGCACGCGTCGCGGACGATGACGGCGAGGCCGCACCCACCACCGAAGCCACCGACAACGGCTGACCGAAGGAGCAACACATGCCTGTACAGGAATGGTCGGAACGGATTTGGCTGGTCCAGCTCACCGATGAGCCGGGCTTCTCCGATGAACTAGGCCCACTCACCGACCGCATCATCACGATGGACCCGCCACCCGCCCTGGTCATCGACCTGTCGGATGTGACGCAGATCAACAGCTCCAACCTCTCGCAGCTGCTGCGACTGCGCAAGGCGATGGTGGAACGCGACACGCCCATCCGCCTCGCGAGCCCGCCCGACGCGGTTTGGTCGGTCTTCATCATGACGGGGCTGGACAAGGTGTTTTACTTCTCGCAGGACACTTCGATCGCGCTGACGGAATTGCAACTCGCGCAGAAGTGATGCACGTGCCTCTTACCAGGCACGCCAAGCCAATAAGCACTGAAATATAAAACACCCCGCCAGTCTGGCGGGGTGTTTATTGATGTGAGTGATGTTGCGAGCCGTTTATGAACCGGTCCCGTAGGGCAGGTCAGCCAAACCGGTACGGACGGCCTCGATGCGGGTGGACTGCTCGGCGAGAAGCTCGCCCAGTGCGCTTTCCGAGCCGGCCCGGCCGGCCAAGCTGCCGGCGAGTTCAACGGCCGCGTCGTGGACGGGGCCCGCCTCGGCCTTGATCGCGTCGATCTGTGCGGCAAGGTTGTTGCTCAGGGTCTGCAGGTCGCCCGCGAGCGTGGGGCCGAGGACGACTTCACCGTTGGCCAGCAGCGCGTCGATCGCGGACTTGTAGCCGCTGGTTTCGATAGCGTATTGGTGATAAAGCTGGAGCTGGACAAGCATCGCGGTGAGCTGTTCCTGCTGCATCGCTTCCTGTGCGCCGCCCGTGGTCGTCACACCGCCGTATAGGTCGGAAGCGCTCTGGGCCTTGGCGATCGCTTCGGTCAGGCGGGAGAACACCAGCGTCGACATCCGGTCGTCCACCGTGCGGAAGGCGGTGTCGAGGGCGGTGAGGGCGTTGTCCTTGTCGTTGGTTGCGGTGCGGACTTCGCCACGCAGCCGGCTGATCTCGTCGCGCACTTTGCCGATGCTCTCTTCGAGCTCGGCGATCACGCTCTGGACCATCTCGAGGTCGTGCTGGTTCATCTCGGCGCTCTGGCCGTGGGCGGCGGCGAGCAGGGAGTTGGACTCGGCCTTGATTTCCGCGAGCCGGGCCTGGAGCCACGCCTCGACCGACTGGTTGAGGACATTGAACTGTTGCTCGCCGGTCAGGGCGCGGGCCTCGGTCGCCAGCTCGAGTTGGAGCTGGTCGTGCGAAGCGATATCGCTGCTGGCGTCCTGGGCCTGGGCTTCGTGCTCCCGGACTTTGGCCAGGGCGTCGTCGATGCGGGACTGGATCTGCTGGACACGAGCCTGGAGCTGGTCGACCCCGTCGATCCGCATGTTGTTGCCCGCGTCGCCGGTCTGCAGCGTGTCAATGATGGACTCACGGTCGCCCTCGAGCATCGCGATGACGCCGAGCATCAGGTCGACTTGGTTGGCGTAGGGCTGCAACGCGGTGGTGCCGGCCTGGGCGTGGCTGTAGCTCTTCGCGGCGGCCTGGCCGAGGTAGTACGCGTGGTGCAGGTCGATCTCGGCCAGCATGCGTGCGAGCACGGCCTTCTGGCCCGGCAACACAGCGGGGTCGCTGTAGAGCTTCTGGATATCGGGTCGCATGGCCAGGAGCTCGTCGAGCTTGACCGCGCTGGTGGACATGTCGGCGGGGACCGAGGCCGCATCGACCGTATGGGCGACGGTGTAGGTCCGCGTGCCTGTCAGGCCGAAGCCCGAGGTGCGGGCCAGGGCGTAGCGGTCGGTGACGGTCTCGATCTGATCGGACAGTTGCGCGTTGGGATCGTTGCCGCAGCCGGTGAGGGACAGGGCGACCAGACCAACGGGGAGCATTGCAAGAATCTTCTTACGCACTGAGCGTTCCTTTCGTGTACCGGCCTGATCGCGGCCGCGTGTTCAAGCCGGTGGAGACCGCGGTTTACTCGTCGTCTTCGCGGAGGATGGTGGGAAGGAACTCGACACCGTACTGCGAGCCCTGGTTGACTTTGACAAGCGACACAACCCAGTCGACGAGGTCTTCCCGCCGGGGGTCTTCATCATCCATGCCGCGGAACTCGGCCCGCCAGCCCTCGACCTCGGGTGCATCGAACTTTGCGTCCTCGCGGGGCAGGCCCCACTGCAGGAGGATCGATTCCTCGGGGTGGTCGCGATCGATGAAGGGGATGCCGTTAGCGGTCATCTGGGTGAGGATGTAGAAGTTGGTGTACGCGATGGCGTCGCCGTTGCGGCCCGGGCCGATCAGCGGGATCTCGCTGATGGGTCGGCCCTGGTAACGTAGCTCGACGTCGGGGCCCAGCGGCTTGTTGGCGAAGGTGCGCAGGAAGTACTGGTTGATGTAGCGGGCGTTGAGGCGTTGCCAGGCGCGCATGGTTTCGGGCTCTTCACGCACGCGGACTTGGCCGTAGTAATCGCGGGCCCGCATACGGAAGAAGAGCTCGAGCTGCTGCCAGCCCTCCAGCCGGAGGAACTCGCGGTACTCGTTGCGCCCGCTTGGCATACCGTCACGGCCCGCGAAGGCCGGGTCGTCGAGGAACTCCTGAAGCACATCGCGGGAGATGGTGACCCGCGGCTCGGAATCCATATCGATTTCGTAGACCTGGATCAGGTTGATGTCTTCTGCGGTGAGCAGGTCGACTTCTTCTTCCTCGTCGTCGCCCTGGCGTGCGGTGGGCACGAGGTCGTTCACCGGGGCGGCGGCCAGTAGCGTGCCGGCTCCTACGAAGAGCAGCCCGGCGGCGGCAAGGGCCGAGAGGAGGTTGAAGGGTTTGTCGTTCGCACCGCGGCGTGTCTGAGGCATCATGCGCACTCCATGGGTTATGGCCTATCGATCGCTCGCAACCCCTTGGCACAGGCGACCTTGGGGCGGTGGCATTATACGCGAAGCCACAACCGCCCGAAAGCCCGGTCTCGGGAAAGACGGCTACGGGATCACCCCGCTTACGCCGACCCGCTACGGGGCGTCTGCGACCAGCTCTTCCGCCAGCGCGATCAGCCGCTCCAGGCGGACCGGTTTGAGCAGGTAGCCGTCAACCCCCAAGGCCTCGGCGTAGACCTGGTGGCGTTTGCCCTCGTTCGCCGTCACCATGACCACGCGGGGGCAATTCTCGAATGTCTTGATCTTCTCCAGCACCAGAAAACCCGACCGCTTAGGCAGCATCATGTCCAGCAGCACGAGGTCGGGCGGATCGGTCTCGATGATCCGCACCGCCGAGTTGCCATCACCACAGACCTGCGTCAGCGCACCCTCGGCCTGCAGGGCGTGGTCGATCGCCGCCCGGATCTCAGGATCGTCATCCACAATCAAAATCTTCGCGCCGTTCAGACGCAGCTCTTCGGCTTGGTCGACCATGGGGTTACCCTTCTACTTTCGTTCGGTATGAGAATTCGCGGGGGTTCTGGCGGGAGCGGGCATAGGCCCGATTTCATTGTCCCCCCTGTCGATGCCAAGGTCAAGCGACAAACCGGATCAGCGCGGCCCAAACGCCTGCTCGGCGAGCTGCACCGCCTTCGCCAATGCGGCCGACTTGTTGACCGTCTCCTCGTGCTCCAGGTCCGGGTCCGAATCCGCCACGATCCCTGCCCCCGCCTGGATGTCTACCGTCCACCCCCCCTCCTCCGCGGGCATCACCACCATCGTCCGCAGCGCGATCGCCATATCCATATTCCCGGCAAAGTCCGCGTACCCGACCGCCCCGGCGTAGGGCCCACGCTTGACCGGTTCCAGTTCATCAATGATCTGCATCGCCCGTACCTTGGGCGCGCCGCTGACGGTCCCCACCGGCAGCGTGAATCGCAACGCATCCCAACACGACAGCCCGCGGCGAAGCTCGCCTGTCACCGTCGAGCTCAGGTGCATCACGTGGCTGTAACGCTCGACCTCCATCAGTGCTGGCATCGACACCGAACCCGCCCGCGCGACCCGGCCGATGTCGTTGCGACCAAGGTCCACCAGCATCACGTGCTCGGCCAAATCCTTAGGGTCGGCTAACAGCTCCTGCTCGAGCGCCTGGTCCTGGTCCGTCGTCTCGCCCCGGCGGCGCGTCCCCGCGAGCGGCCGATTGACCACGTGGCCGTCTTTGACCCGGCACAAAATCTCCGGGCTCGACGCAACGAGCATCCCGCCCTCGATCTGCAGATACACCATGTAAGGCGATGGGTTAATCACACGCAGCGCGCGGTACACATCAAACGGGTCGGCCTGTGTCTGCAAACGGAAACGCTGGCTGGGCACCACCTGAAACACGTCGCCGGCTGCGATGTACTCCTTCGATTTACGTACCGCGTCCTGATACCCGCCCGCGCCCATCGCGCTCTCGGGCAGCGCGGGCGGTGGCGCCGCCAGATCGACGTGGCCCGGCGTCAGCTCTTCACCACGCCCGGCGTCGTCGACCGCCGGGACCGTCAGCCGATGCGTCAATCGATCAAGCTGCTCTCGGCCCAACTGGTAGCAAGTGGCCAGATCGTCGCCCGGCTCGACGCGGACATGCGTAATCACCAGCACGCATTTCTGGAAGTGATCAAATGCAACAACGTCGTTGTAGAGCTGCATATGCAGGTCGGGCAGCCCACGGTCATCGGTCGGCGGGGCGGCGAGCTTGCCGCCTTCCAGGTACCGCACCGTGTCGTACCCCGCGAAGCCGACCCAGCCGCCGGTGAAGTCGGGCAGCCCGTCGACCTCCACGAGTTGCCAGTCAGCGGTCAGGCGATCCATCTCGCCCAGCGGGTCGTCGCAGCGGTAGGTGCGGGTCGGGTCGGGCACCCCCGGGCGATGATCCCGCAGTGTGACGTCATGGCCCGAGGCTAGCACTTCGACTACGGGCTGGGCGCCGACGAAGCTGTACCGCGCAGCCCGCTCCCCGCCTTCGACCGACTCAAGCAGGAAGCTGGAAGCCATCCGATCGTCGGGCCGAACCAGCCGGCGGTAGGCGAGCACGGGCGTGAGCGAATCGCTGAACAGTCGGCGGTACACGGGCACCAGCCGAGGCCCGGCGGACGCGTCTTGCGTGGCAAGCGTCTTGAACGTCGGGAGGTCGGGAAAGCTGGGCATAAACAACGGGGGTGGGTTGAAGTCGGAGGCAGGCGCGGGACACGGGCATCAAGGGGAGGCGGCGGGGCTGATGCGCAGCGCTAAACTGTGTAAGGCGAATCAACGCGCAGCCGGTATCTTATACAGCACCGCACCTCTACGCACCCCAGCAAACACATGAACGTCGACACCTTCCTCAGACATCACGGCATCAGCGACAACCCCTTCACCGCCGAGGAGGCACGGCTCGACCCGATCTTTGGCCGACTCATCGGCGGCACCACCGATCACCCCGATTTCCCCAAGATCCTCGGCCAGATCGACCAGCCCGCGACCGCGGTCGTCTTCGGCGAAAAGGGCAGCGGCAAGACCGCCATCCGCCTGATGCTCGGGCGCAAGATCAACGAGCACAACAGTAAGTCCGGCAAGCCCGTGCTCGTAGTCGCGTACGACGACCTCAACCCCGTCCTCGACAAGCTGCTCCAGCACAAACGCCAAGACACCGACGCGATGCTCAAGGGCTTCCGCCTCGAAGACCACCAGGACGCGATCCTCGCCCGCGCGATGACGAAGATGGTCAGCGCGATCATCGACGACCCCACGACAAAAAACGACCACAGCGAGCCCGTGCCCCGGCTCGACACCTCGGCCAAGGCGATGCGCTCGCTGAGCAAGCAGACGCGCATCGACCTCGCCATCCTCGCCGCGCTCTACGACGAGCCGCGTAGCGGGCCCGCCCTGCCGCGTTTCCGCAAGCTCAAACGCAAGCTGCGGATCGGACAACGCGTCGCGATCTGGGTGGTCTCGACGCTCGCGATCGTTTTTGCCGTTGCCGCCGCCGCGCTATGGGGCGCCGAGAAGATCATGGATGACCCGCCGAGCTGGATGGTGCCCGGCATCATCGCGGCCGGCGGCCTCGCGCTGCTGTTCATGGCCTACGCCGCGTGGCGCTGGTTCTCGATCTGGGGCAAGGCCTTCGCGGTCCGCAAAGAGATGCCGGCCGTCACCCGCTCCGCCGCCGACCTGCGCGCGATGTTTGAGCTCATCAAACCGAGCCAGCTCAGCGGCCAGCCCCTGCCCCGCCCAACCAAGGGCGACGACCTCAGCGACACCCGGTATCAGCTCACCCGCCGATTCGTCTCCGCGATCAAGGAGATGGGGTTCGCGGGCATGGTCGTCTTCGTCGACCGCATGGACGAGCCCACCCTGGTCCACGGCGACGTCGACCGGATGAAGCAGATCACCTGGCCCATGTTTGATAACAAGTTCCTCAAGCAGGACAGCGTCGGGCTCAAGCTGCTGCTCCCGCTCGAGCTTCGCTACGAGCTTGGCCGAGAGTCCGCGACGTTCTTCCAGGAGGCCCGGCTGGACAAACAGAACATGGTCGATCGGCTCACCTGGTCGGGCGCGACGCTGTACGACCTGTGCAGCCAGCGGCTCCAGGCCTGTGCCGACCCCAACCGCGAAACCAAGCCCACGCTCGCGTCGCTCTTCGAGGAGTCGGTGACGCCGAATATGCTGATCGATGCGCTGGACCAGATGCACCAGCCGCGTGATGCGTTCAAGTTCCTGTATGCCGTGATCCAGGAGCACTGCAAGCTGGTGCCCGAGGATCAGGGCGACTACCACATCGCCCGCCTCACACTCGAAACCGTCCGCCGAGACCAGGCGCAGCGCGTGCAAGAGCTATATCGCGGACGAGCACCCGCATAGCGACACAGCCCACATGCCGGGCATCACAAACAAGACTGCCTAGAGAGTGCGCAGAATGCCGAGCTAAAAACACGGGGTTTACCCGCATATGCCGCACAGCAATCGGGGCTGTAGCGTCTGTAGAGGCGGTTCATAACCACTCGCTCACTTTCTGGCACCGACCTTGCATTTACACCCGTGAACCGCCCGCTGTGGGTGGCATCCCTCTCACGGAGTGAATCTAAATGTTTCAACGATCGTTTTCCACGCGCGGCCTCCTCGCCGCCACGCTGCTCAGCACCACCCTCGGCCTCCCCACATTCGCGCAGGATGCCCCGCCCCTCGAAGAAGCCGTCGAAGACGCCATCTCCCTCGAAATCACCCTCGATGTCGTCAGCCAGTACTTCTTCCGCGGCTACGAGCAGCAGGACTCGGGCCTGATCTTCCAGCCCGGCGCAACCGTCGGCGTCCCTGTCACCGATGGCGTTAGCGCCTACTTCGGTGTCTGGGAATCGTTCCACTCCGTCCCCACCATGGGCGCCCCCACCAACCCCAAGAGCTGGTACGAGCAAGACGTCTTTGCCGGCGTCAGCATCGAACTCACCGACATCCTCTCGCTCGACCTGAACTACACCGGCTACTTCTCGCCCAGCGACTCGTTCAGCGATATCCACGAAATCGGCGTCGGCCTCGCGATGGCTGACATCGGCCTGCTGGGCGAAGACGTCACCTTCGAGCCCCACATCTTTGTCGCCTTCGAAGTCCAGGACAACGGCGGCACCGAAGACACCTACCTCGAACTTGGCGGCACCTTCGGCTTCGACATCAACGAAGACATCAGCGCCTCCGTCCCCGTCATCATCGGCCTCTCGCTCGACGACTACTACACCGACGCCAGCGGCGATAACGAAGTCTTCGGCTACGCCAGCGTCGGCTTCTTCATCACCGTCCCCATGAGCGCCATCCTCGACAGCGAAGAATGGGTCGGCGCCTGGGACCTCACCACCGGCGTCACTGTCCTCTTCCTCAATGACGATGCCGCCCTGACCGACGACATGACCGGCAGCAGCGACGAGTTCCAGGTCTACGGCTCGATCGGCCTGAGCCGGGAGTGGTAAACACACCAGGCCACTGCCCTAAGCATTGACTCTCTTTGGAACACTGGACCGGCTGCCCCATGCCGGTCCAGTGTTTTTTTCTGCCGGAACTAGCCCACGATCTGCGTCAGGGCATCGAGCAGCGCGTCGACCTCGTCGGCGGTTGTAAACGCACCCGGGCTCACACGCACCGAGCCGACGGGGAATGTGCCCAGCCGCTGATGGGCGTAGGGCGCGCAGTGCAAGCCCGGGCGAACCGCGATCTCAAAGCTGTCGTCCAGGATGCTGCCCACGTCGGGCGCATCGAAGCCGTCGATATTGAACGACACGGTGCCCACGCGGGTGGAGGCGTCGGTATTGCCGTAGAGCGTCATCATGTCGTGGTCGGCGACGAAGTCGATGACCTTCTGCACAAGCTGCTGTTCGTGCTTCAGGGTGTCTGCCAGGTCGCGTTTGGACAGGTAATCCATCGACGCGGAGAGGCCCGCGATGCCGACGGTGTTGGGTGTACCGCCCTCGAGGTAGTAGGGGTAGAGCGCGGGCTGGACGGGCGTGGCTGAGTCGCCGCCGGTGCCGCCCTCGCGGAAGGGGGCGAGGCGACCGGGCTGGCCCGCGACGTCTTCGGACGCGACGGGGACGCGCTCGCCGACGTAGAGCGCCCCGGTCCCCGTGGGCCCAAGCAGCGACTTGTGGCCGGGGAACGCGAGCAGGTCCACGTTGAGCGCCTGCACATCGATCGGCACCACACCGATCGTCTGCGCCGCGTCGAGACAGAACAGCAGACCCGCCTCACGCACGATCCGCCCCACTGCGGCGGCGTCCTGGATCGTGCCCGTCACGTTGCTCGCATGCGTCATAACCACCAGCTTCGTCGCCGGTGTGATCTGCTTGCGGATAGCGTCGGGGTCGATGAAGCCGTCGTCGTCGCAATCAACGCGCGTCAGCGTGATCCGCCCGGCGTCACTCATCGCCTGCAGCGGCCGACTGACGGAGTTGTGTTCGAGCACCGTCGTGATGACGTGCGGCACCTCGCCGTTGCTGGAACACGCCCCGATCACACCCTTGATCGCGATGTTGAGCGCATCGGTGCCGTTGAGGGCAAAAACCATGCGCTCGTGCGTCGGTGCGTTGACCAGGCGCGCCAACTGCAAACGTGCGCGGTCGATCATCTCCTCGGCCGCGACGGCCATACGATGCCCCGCCCGCCCGGGGTTCGCGGCGTCTTTCGCAAGAAACTCGGCCATCGCCTCGGACGTACCCGGAGCCTTGGGGAAACTGGTTGCGGCGTTGTCGAGGTAGATCATGTGCTTCAAATCTTAGATTCCGGCCATGTCAGGTCACAAACCGAACACCACCAGTAGGTTTCGCTGTCATCGTAAAGTAGTAATGCTTCGTTGTTCCCACCACAACTCGGACACGCCTTACATCTCGACTCATCCTCAAATGCAGAGTAAAGGCATGAATTGCACCACCAAACACATCGCTCCTCGCCGGGCACGATTTCATCGTCCATACGCCATGTCATCTTTTTCTGATGACACTTCGGGCAGATCTGCATAGCCATTGACACCTACCTCGAAACCGTATTGCCTGCTTACGCCCCGACGTACTTCGCGTAGATCGACTTCGCGGTCGTGGCGTGCTTGGTACCCTTGACTATCGCTCGGCCGTCGGTGATGTGGGTCTGTTCGTAGGGCTCGCCGTTGTCGACGATTTCGGC
>JBITAC010000083.1:0-9408 GCA_044439905.1 Phycisphaerales bacterium JB063
CTAACCAAAATTTTACCCCCACTATCCGGGGGGGCTGAGCTTTTGTTGTTGGTCACGGGTTTTTTTTGTGTCTGTTTGCTATCGGGTTGATGGGGGTTTTAAAAAAACTTCCGCGGCGGTTATTTTCGCGGGCTGCTTCGGTCTCGCCTTCGGCCGGCGGATCGAACGAGAATCGCGTGTCGTCGGGCAGACGCTCGAGCTCGGTGATGACCCATACCGGGCCCGTGTCGGCCCACGTCACGTCGAAGGTGAAACGCACGGGCTGGCCGACCTCGAGGGTCGAGATGTCAATGCCCTCGGCCACGCGCGGGAAGTCCATCGGGTGGCTGTGCATGCCCACCACCTTGCCCTGCCCATCGACGAAGTTGGGGATCGCCTCGTGGTGGATCTTGAACTGGCTGGCCGGGCTCTTGGGATCGCGCAGCATCGCCACGCGGCCCTGCGTGGTATATCGGGCGTCGGACGCGGCGCTCGTGGCGGGCGTCGCCTCCTCGCCTTCGCAGCCGGCGATGAAGAGCGTCGTGGAAAGTGCGGACACAAAAACGCCCGCTGCGATGAGCGGGCGGGTTCTGAGAGTCTTGATCATGAGGGCAGTTTAGCCCTTGGCGGGCTCGAGCTTCAGGTAGCCCTCGACGGCCTTGATGTCGGGCGCCAGGTGGGGCACGTAGGTCATCGTGAAGCTCTCGCCCACGCGGACCTGACCGCCCTTGCCGCACTTCTCGCGGGCGTACCAGTCGCGACCGCCACGCGTGTACACGCGCATGTTCTTGCGGCGACGCTGCTGGGCCCGGCGCAGGCCGCGCTGGATGCCCGAGTCGAGCTTCATCAGCCGACCGATGGTCAGCTTGTCGGCCCGGTTGCGGGGCTCGGCGGTGATGGTGCAGGTGACTTGTGCGCCAGGGGCGAGGTTGTCGATCTTGTCGCTCATCGTCGAGGCCTTCCGCTATCCAAATAGACACAGTTCCCTCGCGGATTGCGAGGGGCCTAGATGATAGCTCAAGCGACAGGCGTGTCCAATACCCCATGTCGGTCGCCAGTTCGGCTACCAAGTCGGTCACAATGGTCGGCTCAGGCCGATGGGCCCGATACCATTGCGCATGAGCGAGCCAGCCGCCCCGACGCCCCCAGACTTTGATCCCAACGCCCCGCACCAGCAGAAGCCCAAGCTTCGGCAGATTAAGGGTTTCCCGGCCCAGATCAAGGGCCAGCAGGCCATGGGCGTGGCCGACGCGCGCCAGATCAGCCGCAAGGTGGTCTTCACGTCGCCCGCGGCCCAGCAGATCCTGCCGCTCATGGACGGCACGCGCACGCTCGACGAGATCGTGACCCAGGTTGGTCAGGGCCTCGAACGCCGAAGCGTGGAGATGCTGGTGGCCCAGCTCGACGACGCCGCCCTGCTCCACGGTCCGAAGTTCGACGAGGTCTGGAACGACTTCACCCGCAGCTTCGACGCCGGCGACAGCCTGCCGCCTTCCAATACCGCCGATTACGCCGAGGCCCTGGTCAAGAAGGCCCACGAGGGCGAGGAGCTGGGCGAGGACCAGCTTGCTCAGGAATCTCCCCAGGCCCTGCGCGAGCACCTGGACGAGCTCATCGATCAGGCGCTCAAGGACGACGAGAACCCCAGCTTCGACGCGCTGCCCCCCGGCATCATCGTGCCTGCCATCGATTTCGCCCGCGGCGGGCTGGTCTACGCCAAGGCCTACGGCCGCATGCGCGTCGTCGATCGGCCAGACCGAGTGATCATTCTCGGACCGAACCACTACGGCCGTTCTTCTGGAGTGGCCGGCTGCGACAAGGGCTACCAGAGCCCCCTGGGCGAGTGCAAGCTGGACACCGAGCTGGCCGGCAAGCTGCGTAAATCTCTCGGCGACAAGCTCTTCGAGCATCGCTACGACCACGAGCGCGAGCACAGCATCGAGCTGCAAATCCCCTGGATCCAGCACGTGCTGGGCACCGACGACGCCGGGAACTACCCCAAGGTGTTCGCCGCCCTGGTGCACGACGCGGCCGCCAACAACGGCGAGAGCTACGACGGCAACGGCGTGGCCATCCAGCCGTTCATCGATGCCGTCCGCACGGCCCTGGACGAGCTCGGCGGCACGACCCTGATCGTGACCACCTTTGACCTCAGCCACGTTGGCCCGATGTTCGGCGATCAGGTGCAGCTCCTTGGGGAAAACCAAGAGGCCCAGCAGGCCCGCAGCCGAGTGGTCCAGCACGACCGCGACATGCTCGAGCTGCTTGCCCAGGGCAAGCCCGAGGAGATGGTGGCGGCCATGGCCTGGCAGCAGAACCCCACGCGCTGGTCGTCGACCGGCCCCATCGTGGCCGGCATGGGCATCACCACCCCCAGCAAGGTCCGGGTGCTGCACTACCAGGGCGCCATCGACCAGAACGGCCACATGATGGTCTCGATGGTCGCCGGCGTGATCGAGGCTGGCGCCGACTGAGCCTGTCTACCTGGCCAATCTAGCTGGACCAACTCAGGAAACCCCGAACATCGGTCCTGCGAACCGTGTCGCACCCCGTGTCACCAGCCTGTAACGCAGTGCTGGGGGCGTGGCAACTGCCGACGCTGCGCCTCGTATGGAGGGGCGCGGCGGGGCTGGCCCGTGACCGTTCGGTGGGCCATTCGGCCTGCGAGCCTCGCCGTGGTGTACGATCGGCCCCCCTTGGGGATGCTCTGGGGATCGGGCCGGCACAACCGGGCTCAAAAGTGTGGTCGGGGTCGGTGGTGGCCCCGGCGGTCTTAAGTAAGGGAGGCTTCAACCATGGCGACATCCAACGCGTGCTGGGGCATCGAGGTCGGCGCGGGCGGCATCAAGGCCGTCAAGCTGGTGCTCGATGGCGAGAACGTGCGCGTGGCCGACTTCGCGGTCATGCCCCACAAGAGAGTGCTCTCCACGCCCGACATCAACCAGGACGATGCCATCCGCCTGGCGCTCGGCGCGTTCGTGAACCAGTATGACCTGAGCAAGGCGCGGGTGGCCGTCAGCGTGCCCGGGCACGCGGCCTTCGCCCGCTTCGCCAAGCTGCCGCCGGTGGAGCCCAAGCAGATCCCCAAGATCGTGCGCTTCGAGGCCGAGCAGCAGATCCCCTTCAGCCTCGACGAGGTGGAGTGGGACTTCCAGACCTTCCGCTCGCCCGACTCGCCCGACGTCGAGGTGGGCATCTTCGCGGCCACGAAGGAGCGCATCCGCCAGCAGCTGCAGCTGTACGACGACTTCGGCATCGTGCCCGACATCGTGACGCTGAGCCCCATCGCCGTCTACAACGCCATGGCCTACGACCTGGTGTTCGACGAGCGCACGCCCGGCACCGTGATCGTGGACGTGGGCACGACCTCCACCGACCTGATCATCGCCGAGGCCGGCCGCGTGTGGGTGCGCACGTTCCCCTTTGGTGGGCACAACTTCACGCAAGAGATTGTTGAGAAGTTCAGCGTCAGCTACGCCAAGGCCGAGAAGATCAAGCGCGAGGTGCAGCAGAGCAAGGCGGCGCGTCACGTGCTGCAGGCGATGCGCCCGGTGTTCAGCGATCTGGGCCAGGAGATCCAGCGTTCGATCGGCTACTACCAGTCGCTGCACAGCGATTCGGACCTGCAGCGCGTGATCGGCGTTGGCTCGACGTTCGAGCTCCAGGGCATCCGCAAGGCGCTCCAGCAGCAGGTGCAGCTCACGGTGTACACCGTCGAGGAGTTCAAGCGTGCGGTGACCGATGGCCCGGAGGTCGCGACCCTCAGCCAGAACGCCGGCCAGCTCATGACCGCGTATGGCCTCGCTTTGCAGGGCCTGGAGTTCGCGACGCTCGAGGCCAACCTCATGCCCGCCGCGGTGGTGCGTGAGGCCGTGTGGCGCCGCAAGACGCCGTGGTTCGCCGCGGCCGCCGCGCTCGGCCTTGTCGCCGGTGGCGCGATGTTCATCCGCCCGTTCATGGACCAGGCCGCCGTCGACGCGTACCCGCAGCCTGCGGTGATCCAGCAGGTCATCAGCCGGGGCGAGTCGCTCAAGAGCGAGGCCTCCGGTGTGACCGGCGCGCAGGCGATCGACCGCACGCTGACGAACCTCGTCGCGCTGGCCGACGGTCGCGAGACCTACGCGTACCTGCTCGAAGACATCAACCAGATGATCGAGCGTGCAAACACCGTGGCGTCGGGCGACGCCTCGCTGAAGCTCGAGACGCCGACGATCGCCATCGAGACGCTCAAGACCGAGTACCACGGAACGGCCAATCCGGACGCCGAGGACTCGTATGGCTCGAGCAGCGACAGCGAAGCTGCGCCGGAGAACCCGCAGATCACCGTCACGATGACGGCCTGGACGGACCATCCGCGTGCGAGCGACTTTGTTGTGAACTCGATCGACCGCTGGTTGCGGAGCAATGGCGAACGTGCTGGCGTGCCGTACAAGATCGTCTCGGGTTCGCCCCGCTGGCGCATCACGCGTCAAGACGGCGCGGTCGCGGCGGACGCGCCGCCCGAGGGTGGCGTGGTCGTGACGCAGTCGCCGACGGATACGAATCCCCGAACGCGCGGCCGCGGACGGCCGGGCGAGCCCGCGCAAACGGGCGGTCGCCCGGGTGGTCCGATCATCACAGGCGAGCGCGAAACAGGATCCGGAGGGAGCGGTCGTTCGCCCGCTGGCGTCTCCTCGCCCAGCGGCCTCACGCCGGGCGGCCTTTCGGACCTGGCCGTTCGATTCCCGATCCCCAGGCCCGACCAGAGCATTCCCGAGGGTGTGACACGCTCGTTCTTCGAGGTCAGCTGGGTCATCGAGTTCGTTGACGAGCAGGAAGGTGGCGCCCAATGAAGAAGCTCACGACGTTCATCAAGAAGCGCTGGCCGCTGATTGTCAGCATCGTGGTTATCCTGGTGGCCCTGCCGGCGGCATGGGTCGTCAGCAACAACCTCAACAAGGGCATCAAGCAGAACCAGGAGTCGGCCGCGAACGGCTTGCTCACCAGGCTCGACGGGCTCAAGGTGACCTACGAGCTGCCGGCGCCCGTCGAGGGCATGGAGCCGGTCGAGCGCACGGGCGTGATGCCCCATCCCAAGCTCACCGAGTTCTTTGGTCAGCAGCAGGCGGCCCAGAACGAGCGGCTGACCGAGGCGACTCAGGCGATCATCGATTTCAATCGCAAGGGGCGCGGCGTGCTGGTCGAAGGCCTCTTCCCCAAGCAGCCTGAGGATGATTCCGAGGCGCAGCTCCTGCGCCTGCGGATGCAGGGCATGCTGATCCCCCGCGATGGCGCATCGGCCTACGAGCAGTTGTTGGCGTCGGTCAACGCGACGACGCCGCCCGAGCCTCAGAGCGTGCTGGACACCCTCAACGACACGGCCGCGCGTTTGCTCGAGCGTGATTCTGCGCAGGGTGGCGGTGAGATGGAGCCCGAAGAGCGGGAGCAGATGAAGCAGGAACTCACCGCCCAGCGCGTGAGCCTGTACGCCCGGCCCGCACAGGAGGGCTCGATCTATCTGTCGCTGGATCAGTTCCCTGAGGGCTCGCCCTTTGTTGTTTCGCCGGCATTCCCACGCCAGGCCCAGTCGGGCACGCCGGGGCACGGGCTGACGTTCTTGTGGCAGTTGGATTACTGGTTCGCCCAGGACATTGTCGGCTTCTTGAAGCAGGCCAACACGGTGAACGGCAGCCTGCTGCCGATCGTCGAGGCGCCCATCAAGCGTGTGGTGAGCCTTGACGGCGAGCCCTTCCGTCTCGCGGACGTCGATAGCCGTGACGAGTACGCGGACGCGCTCGATCCCGGGCCCGAACCGGCCACGCAAGTGTTTGAGCCACGATTCCACGCCTCGCCGAGCGGCCGTGATCCGGGCTGGTTCAACCAGCTCTACGACGTCCGCCGTGTGAAGCTGGGCCTTGTCGTCGATTCGGCGCGGCTGCCCCAGATCATCGATGCCGCCGCCCAATACAACCTGATCACGGTCGTGGATCTGGACGTGTCGCCGGTGGACGTGTGGGGTGATCTGGAGCAGGGGTACTACTACGGGCAAGACCACGTGGTCCGCCTGGATATCGAACTGGAACTGATCTATCTGCGTGCGTGGACGGCGCCGCTGATGCCCAACGTCATCCGTCAGGAGATCGGGTTGCCTGAGCATCCCGAGCCCGAGGCGGAAGAGGATGGGTTCGGCGAGGATCCGGGAATCGGCTAAGGCCGTCAAGAGGAGCATGCGATGAAGCTCAAGGGTGTTGGCTTTTTTGAAGCCCATATCGAGAAGTTGTTGCTGGGCCTGATGGTGGCTGTCGCCGCGGGCGTGGTGGTGTTGCAGTTCGCGGGTAGCCCGAATTCCGTCTCCGTGCGGAACCAGGACCTGCCGCCGGCCAGGGCGTACGACCCGGTCGAGCGTCGAGCGCAAGAGATCGACGCGCAGATGAACGCGACGAACATCGAGTTGCCCGAGGTCGGAGAGCGCGCCAAGGCGCTCGCCGGGCTCGAGGACCGCGTGCGTTCGTCGGTTTCGGTCAGGCCGCGCATCGCGGCGCTGGGCCGAGCTGCGGCGATCGACGACGCGCTGCTGGAAGGCCAGGCCGAGGACGTGGAGTATGTGGTGGTGACCCCGCCCGCACCCACGCGTCCGATCGTCGCCAGCTATGCCGGCACGCTCGACCCGGCGCTGCTGGCTGACAACGAGGACCTGGCCGCCATCGTCGGTCCGGCCCAGCCTTTTGATCTGGTGACCGTCAGCGTCGAGACGACCTACGACGGCACGGCCCTGGAGTCGGCCTTCCGCCAGAGCGGACAGGGTGACGTTCGGGCGCTGCCCTTCAACTGGTGGTCGAACGTGCAGGCCTTTGGCCTGCAGCTCGAGCGTCAGGAGCAGATGGCCAATGGCTCGTGGGGCAGCACCACGGTCATCAATGGCCTGCCCGGCGAGAAGAGCCTCTTCGAGACGCTGCAGGAGGAGGCCGCCGCGGACAACCTTGGTCGCGATCAGCTCGCCTCCGATGCCCGTGGCGCCTTCGAGTTCGCGGCCGACTACCGCCGCCCGCTGCCCCTGCGCACCATCGCCGGCCCCGAGTGGAAGCCGCCGACGGTTGCCAAGCAGGAGCTGGCGGCTTCGGGCGGGGCCGACACGCGCAATGAGGCCCAGCGCCTTTACCAGGAGCGTGGCACCCAACTCGTCCGCAAGGAGACCGCCGAGAAGCAGCGCGAAGAGGCCGGTGGCGGTCAGCGAGGCGGGGACCAGGGCACGGGCCGAGGCCCACGCGGCCCGCGTCAGGGCGGTGATCCCGATCCGCAGGATCAGACCGAGAATCGCCGGGTTCAGGCTCTCACTCGCCAGATCGAAGAGATCGACCGGCGCATCGAGCAGATCGATGCCCAGATGCTCGCTCTCGGGTACGACCCCGAGACCGGTGCCCCGATTGAGAGCGAAGGCTTCTCGGACACGACTGTCGACGCCCGTCTGCTCGAAGACAGCCAGGCCCGCCTGTGGGCCCACGACGCCACGGCCCAGCCCGGCAAGACCTATCGCTATCGCACGCGGCTGGTGATCAACAACCCCATGTTCGGCCGTGAGCCTGTACTGCTCGACAAGCAGAAGCCCCTGGCCGCCTCGCCGGTGACGTTTAGCGAGCCTTCGGCCTGGAGCGATGCGGTGGTGGTGGCGCCGACGACGGCCTTCTTCCTCAGCAGCGCTACCGATGGTCGCGGCGGGGGACTCGGGCCGAGCGAGCCCAGCGCCAGCATCGAGGTGTACACGTTCTACTACGGCTTCTATCGCCGGGCGACCCTGACCCTCAGGCCGGGTGACCTGGTGGCGGCCGAGGCCGACCTGCCGGCCGACCTGCGTCTGCCCGTCCTTGCCGCCGCCGAGGGTGGTGGTGAGCAGCCCCTGCAGCCCGCCGGCAACCCTCGCGGCCCGGGCCGTGGGGTTGAAGAGACCATTGTCGTCCAGCCCGGTGGCCGGCAAGGCGAAGCCGGGCAGCAGGGAGATGATGCCGGCCAGGGCGAGCCCGTGCCCGACGAGGTGCCCGCCAGCATGGAGGTGTACCTGGTCGACGTGACCATCGAGCCGGTGCAGACCGAGGGCGTGGGTGATCGCACCAGCCAGGCCGTGGCCTACTTCTCGCAGCTCGGCGGTGCGGGGCTGATGCGCCGCGTGGCGACGTCCGATCGCACGGGAGAGTTGTACCAGATGCTCTCCAGGTCCGCCGAGGAAGGCCGCAACCAGGGCCAGCCCCGAGCCTCGCTCGAAGGCCCAGTCGTCCGTGAACGCCCGAGCGACCGTCCGGGTGGCCCGGCCCAAGCTCCCGCGGGGGGTGGTGGCAGGGGCAACAGCGGTGGTGGCGGCGGCTGATCGCCCTTGCGCCGGCTTCTGTGCGGGCCGGACATGCTGAAACTCACACGAGCCGGCCACAATTTGGCCGGTTTTTTGATGCCAGCAATTGACGACAGATTGTTGCTGGGTATCATCTCTCCGCTCTGCTCGGTTCGCCGGGCACGCAAGAGCGACACCTGGCCGACGCGGGCGGATGCCCGAATAAGGCCGAGGCTCTTTGACAACCGGCACGGATCAAACGTCGTCCCGCACGCACGGGCACGGCCGAAACGGTCGCCGCAAGGTGGTCGCAAGGCAGTGCGAAGTGATGTGTGGGGCTGGCGGGTAGCAATGTAGAATCGAGCGAGCGCCGCCGGGCGTGTGGACGTAATGTCCGAAGCCCGGCCTGTGGACAGCTTGTCGGAAAGCGGATCTCCGCAAGGGGTGAGGCTGGAAGAGAAGGTGTTCGCATGTGTAGGTGTGCTTGAGCCAATCTGGAGTCGATCTCGGCGACAGGTTGGTGTGATCAAGCGACTAAGGGCGCACGGTGGATGTCTTGGCGTCGAGAGGCGATGAAGGACGTTGGAACCTGCGATATGCCACAGGGAGCTGGTAACCAAGCTGTGATCTGTGGATCTCCGAATGGGGAAACCCACTCTGTTTACAGAGTACCGTATTCTGAATGCATAGGGATACGGAGCGAACCCAGGGAACTGAAACATCTCAGTACCTGGAGGAAAGGAAATCAACCGAGACTCCGTAAGTAGCGGCGAGCGAAAGCGGATAAGGCGAAGTGAACACGTTGGAATGCGTGGCCGAAGAAGGTGAAAGCCCTGTAGTGAGCCGTTTAGCCATAGAGTAGCGTCGGGCTCGTGAAACCCGGCGTGAACATGGGGGGTCCACCCTCCAAGGCTAAGTACTCCTCGACGACCGATAGTGGACCAGTAAGGTGACTGAACGATGAAAAGCACCCCTATGAGGGGAGTGAAATAGCACCTGAAACCGTGCGCTTACAAGCGGTGGGAGCCCTGCGGGGTGACCGCGTGCTTTTTGCATAATGAGCCCACGAGTTAGTCTCTGCAGCGAGCCTAAGACCTACCGGGTCGGAGGCGAAGGGAAACCGAGTCTGA
>JBITAC010000084.1:0-5962 GCA_044439905.1 Phycisphaerales bacterium JB063
CGCGAACAGGCCGTTGATCACCTGCGCCAGCTGAACGGCGAGCGGCCACGACGCGTTGTTCTCGTTGAGCACAAGGTGCAGGCAGTTATTGTGATCCAGCGACACGGCCGGGAGGTCGCGCAACATCTGCGCCCCGCCGCGCAACACGGCGTGCTTCATGTTCTCTTCGTCGGTGACACTCACCCGCCCCTGCGCGACGGCATACGCGTCTGCGTCACGCCCCGGTCCAAACAACACCGTCTCCACCAACACGCCGCCGGCCAGACTGTCCGCATCGCCGATCGAAACGATCGTCACATCGCTGACTTCGCTGCCGCGGCGTGCGCCCTCTGCCGTGATCCGTGCCTGAACGTACACCAATGCGACACTCTGGGAGTCCATCAGTTCATCAAGCGTCGCGTTCTCATCCAGCCGGGTACCGATCGCTTCGACCAGCGGCCGGTACGCGGAACGCACCTCGGCGTCGCCCGTCCCATCAAGCCCGACAACCAGCCCATAGCCCGTCACAATGTTCTCGACCGAGCCCTGGATCTGCACCAGGTCCTGGATCTTCGTCGCCTGTGCCGGGCCCGCGGAAAGCAGCAGAAACACCGCAGCCAACAAGCCCGCCATCTTCTTCGTCCGCAATCCTTGCGCGTTCATGGGTCCATCCCTTGTACGAATCAGCCGTTCAATCGTCTTGAAGCAAGCGCGATGCCAAACACAAGCCGCAACCGCTAGAACGGGAAGATAAAGTCGAGCAACTCGCTGAGGAAACCCTTCTCGGTCGTGTCCTTGAGCTCGCCCTCGTGCTGCTTATCGATGAACAGGTCGTACAGCTGTGTCGAGAGCACGGTGTTCTCCGGCGTGATGTCCTGCACACGGCAGATCCCCGTCGCGACGATCGACACCTCTTCGCCATCGTTGACCAACGTCTTGCGCGCCTCGAGGACCAGCGTGCCGTTGGGACGGATATCCACCACCCGCGCGGTGATTCGGCCGGTCATCGTCTCGCTGCGTGCGTACTCACCTTCGCCCTCGAACTCTGACTCGTAGCCGACGTCTACCTGAACCCGGCCGTCGGGGAACGTGTTAGGGCGGATCTGCAGGTCGAGCAGGTCGTTGAGCGAAAGCCGAGGCAACTCGCGGATCCCGCCAACATGGTCGACACTCTTCTCGCTGCTGGCTTCAGACTCGAGTTGGGTATCGAACGACTCGCGGACCACGATCGTCACCAGGTCGTTGATGCCGTAGCGGTCCGGATCGGGTCGCCGGGCGTAGACGGAGGTGTAGCGTGAGACCTCGGGGTTGAGCCGTGGCCCGTCGTCGCGCACCGTGGCCTCTTCGTCATAGCCGTAGCGGTCCGCGGCCACTCGGTCGCTCTGGCTCGCGTCGCGATCATGCAGCGAAGAGGTCTGCGCTCCAGCGCCGCCCGCCGCCAGCAGCACAGAGAGCACCAACGTCGATACACCGTATTGTTCCGAAGTTTTCCGCATATCTGTCTCCTATTCGTCGTCTTCAGTGACACCCACACGCACCTGGTTCGTGCCGATGATTACCGCGCTGAACTGCTCGCGGGTCGTGTCGTGTTCGATTTCGATCGTGTCGCCGACCGACCCCTCTTCCAATGCTTTCGCGGCGAAGTTGATACGGACGCCGTTGCTCAGGTAAGTCACATCGACGATCGCACGTCGGCGGACCGCGAGCGGAGCCTGCACCGCGCCGGCCGTGACCGTGTCGCCGGGCTCTAAGGAACGTGCGGCGACCTGCCCCACGACGAGCGCGGTGTCATCGACGACGAATCCCTCACCGCCATCGATCAGCACTTCACGTACACGGACCTGGTGCCGACCGATGATGGTCGACCGCTGGATCGGCTCGACCGCTACGACCGCGAGCACGCGCTGCTGCACACGCACGCGCACCGTGAACTCACCGCGCCGCTGTGTCCCGGCATACTCGTACACCCGGAACGACACCGAGCCCAGGCCGATTTCGAAGGCCGGTTCAACGCGGAAACGCCCCGCCACCACACTACGCTGCAGCAGGCGTGCATCGTTGTCACGGAACGAAAACTCCAACACGCCGCGCTCAAGCTCAAGCCCGGCGGACACCTGCCGCATAATCTCTTCGCGCACGGTCGCCGGCGTATGCACCGTCACCGGCCCGTCAGGGTTGGCCACCACACCCGGATCGTGCTCGGGCTCGTCCGGCTCCGCGGGCGGGCCATCGACCCGCACGACTCGGCAAGTGCCGTAGCCCACGAGGTCCAGTCGCCCCATCGATACGCCGTGTTCACGCAACGCCGACTCGATCGCGTCGATCGTGATCGACGCCTCGCCCGCGTCTGCCGCAAACTCGCCGACCTCAAGGTCGGCCAATGTTTCCGCATATTCGCCGGTGAGTTCCGCAACCTGTCCCAGCGTGACGCCCGGGCCCGCCGCACCCGCGATCTCGTGGACCCGAGCCGAATCCGCCGACGCCAGCTCCGCAAAACACAGCAGGACCAGCAGCGCAATCAGCAAAAGTAGCGGGCGAATCAGGTGCATCGTTGAAGCGGGTTCATCGTGTCGCATGTCGGCCTCCTTGCCTGTTGCGCTGCGTTCGGGTCCGGGGCATCCATGCCCGTTCGCCTGCCTTTGTGCAAGCCATGTGCCAGCCGACAACGAATTCACGCACTTTCCCCGAGTTACGGACTCAACCCGGCTTCATTTAGAACCGTCGGAGGTTGCCCACGACCTGCAGCACCTCGTCCGCGGCCTGGATCGTCTGGCTGTTCATCTCAAACGCACGCTGGGTTTTGATCAGCGAGACCAACTCAGTTACCGGGTTGACGTTCGACGACTCGAGCATGCCTTGCCCGAGCTTGCCAAACCCCTGCTGCCCGGGCTCGCCCGCGGTGGGTGGGCCGGAGATCTCGGTCTCGACGTAGATGTTGCCACCGATGGACTGAAGCCCTGACGCATTCACAAACTTATGGAGCTGAAGCGTTCCCGCATTACTGGTGGAGTTGTCGGGCCGGTGGATGACGACCTCCCCGGAAGGCGAGATCTCGATGCTCTGCACGTCGCCGGAGATATTAATCCCCCCCGCGACGCGCGGGCCATCGGAGTTACCCAAGACCAGATCGCCCTCGGAGTTGACAAAGAAGTTACCCGCGCGGGTGTAGCCCGTGCCCCCGCCGTACTCTTCGAGGATTTCGACTTCAAAGAACCCGTCGCCCTCGATGAACACATCCAGCGGGCGTTCGGTGATCACGGGCGATCCGGTACGGAAGTCGAACTGCGTGTTGCTGATCCGTGTGCCCATGCCGACCTGGAGCCCGGCGGGCGGTGTGTAGTTGTCGCCGTTCTCGACGCCGGGCTGCCGCTTCTGTTGATAGATGAGGTCTTCGAAGTTGACGCGTGAGGCCTTAAAGCCCGTCGTGTTCACGTTAGCGAGGTTGTTGGAGATGACATCGATCTCGGTCGAGAGCGCGTTCATCCCGGTCGCGGCGGAGTGGAGTGCTTGGATGGCCATGGGTTGTTTTCTATGCGGGTAAGGAGGCGTCCGCGTTTTGCAATCGCGGGCTTGATATCGTTTTTTCGCCTGTTTTCAAGCGGTTTTAGGCCAGTCGCGCAAACGTGTTGATGGACTGGTTCATCATCTGGTCGTGGTAGCGGATCATGTTCGCGTTGCCCGAGGCGGCCTTAGTCGCGGCGACGATTTCCATCATCGTGGTGATCGCGTTGGTGCCCGACCCCTCGTAGCTGCCTTGGTGGACAACAGGGGTATCAACCGCTTGGCGTGTGTCGCCCGTCACCATTGCGAACAGTCCTGCGCCGCGGTGTTCAAGCCCGGCCGTATCCACGCGAGCAACCTGCAAGCGCGCCTGACCAAGACTGTTCTCGGCCTTGTCGTAGAACTGGATATCGCCCTGCTGGCTGATTCGGATGTCGGTCGTCCCATTTGGGACACGGATGGGTTGGTCTCCGCCGTCAAGGACGCGTGCGCCCGAGCCGGTGACGATCTCGCCTTCGTGGTTGGTTTGGAATCGGCCGTCGCGTGTGACGTGTGGCGACAGCTCGCCGGTCTTCTCGTCGCGTGCCTGGACGACAAAGAAGGTGTCGTTGCTATCCAGTGCAACGTCGAGGTCCTGGCCGGTCTGCACCAGTGAGCCGGGCTCGAAGTTCGTCTGATGCTGGCTGGCGTAGACTCCCCCGCCGATCTGTTCGAGCATGCGACGCGCGACGCCGGGCTCGTAGGGCCCGTCTTCGAGACGCTCGGGCAGGCGTTCCTGCACATCGCTGAACTGTGGCTTGAAGCCGGGCGTGTTGACATTGGCCAGGTTGTTCGCCAGGACATCGAGCCGGTGCGAGTTGACCAGGACGCCGGACGCGGCGACATGCATGCCATAGTTCATCGCGTGCCTCCGCTGGCCTGGGGCATCGCGTTGCCCGTGGCTTGATGCTGCGTCGCCGCTTCAAAACGGTGCCGTGCCGCAGCGAGGTGGGCGAGCCGGAGCAGTTCTGTTCCCATGTCCTTGCCGGACGCATCGAGCAGCGCGAGCAGGCCGACCGCCTCCCCGCCTGCTTGGGGTGCATCGCTGGCGTGAGTCGCTTGGGTCGAATCGGCACGGCTGAAATCCATGGCATCTCCTGGCCGCCCTGAAGTCGCGGCAGCAGGAACGATGCAACCACGATGCCAGCACGGCCAGACCCAGGCGACAGGCCCAAAACGGCACGACCGATTCGTATCGCACTGTCTTTTCATTACTTAGACGACCAGACTTGTCCGCGGCATGGCAGGGCGCCGGCATCCGCACCCCTCCATCCCCACCGACCGCGCATCGCCCGCCCGCGACCGCGCAGTTGCTGCGCGGCGGCCTCCAAGGTGAACACCGATCAGTCCAGCAGGGCCCGGCGACGCTCAAACAGTGCGTCGAGCCGGCGGACCAGATCGCCCCCGCTGTCGGTCGCGTGGAGGTTTCGGCCGATCGTTTCGAGCAGGCCGATCAGGTGGTGGTAGTCGTTGAGCGCAATCGTCTCGGGCGCGATCCGCCGTTTCGACTCGTCCATGTTGTGGTAGTTCCCCAGCGGGAGGCAGAGGCAGGTGCTGAGGTAGCCCAACGCACGGAAGGCGGTCGCTTCACACGTGCCGCCGGGCATGAGTTTGCGTTGGTAGTTGAACGACTTGCTCTGCTTGGCCAGCTGCTGCGCGAGCGATTCGATCTTGACATTGAGCTCCGGGTCGAACGTACTCATCTTGTCGCCGACACGGATGATCGGCCCGCCCCCGATGGGTGACTCGGCAAAGCTCTTGCTGTTTTCCAGACAGATCAGCGTCGAGCGTTTGGGGAGGATGCCGGACTTCGTTGCGCCGATCGCGCCGACAAAGCCGACCTCCTCCGCACGGGTAAACAGCAGCCGCACATCGCCGACACCGCGTGGCTTGTCGAGCAGGCGTTCGTAGGCCGACACCGCCGCCGCGACCGCCGCGAGGTCGTCGCAGGCCGGGCAACGCAGCATGCGCCCGGTCGCCTTCGTGCCTTTCGTGACCGTCGGCTTAGGCAACGCCCAGGTCATCAGGTCACCCGGCTTCACGCTAGTTTTACGTGCAAAACGGGCCGTGACAAGCTGTTCGTCCTTCGCCGAACGCTTGCGGTCCAGCGAGACGATCTTGCCCGTAACCCGGCCGGCGTCTTCGGGATAGACCGCGACGCGCGTGCCTTCAAAGTACTCGTCGTGCACACCGCCGCGGAACTCGGCCTGAACCGCTTTGCCCTCGTCCATCACCTTCGTCACCGCGAAGGCCGGGTGGTCCAGGTGTGCGGTGAAGAAGATCGGCGTGGTGCTGGTGACGCCGACACGCCGAATGACAAGGTTGCCGTAGCGGTCGGCGCGGAGACTGACCTTGCGTTTGTGTTGCTCAGCCCAGGCCCTGACCCACGCGACGACACGGCCCTCGAGCCCCGCCGCGGTGGGCAGGCCGGTGACTTCGAGCA
>JBITAC010000085.1:0-9698 GCA_044439905.1 Phycisphaerales bacterium JB063
CACCCGTCACGATCTGCTCCTGGATGTGCGAGACACCGTCGATGGACGAAGTAATCACGGTATGGCGAAATTCTTTATCCGGGCCCGGATTGCCTTCGTTCTCGACATCCGCATCCCAGCTGAAAAACTGAGCGACATAGGGAGTGCCAACCGTAAGCCCAGTAAATATGACATCGACACTAGCGCCGAAGACGATGTCATCCATCACCTCTTGCAGGTCTAGGTTCCCGCCGACGAAGTACAGTGCCCCGGACGTGTTACGCGCCCCGATACCACCGCCGGCAGTGTGGCTGACGGCCCCGGTGTTCAACTCAAAGCTGACGCCATTCACCGTGACATTGCTGTCTTGCCCCCCAAAGTCCTGGCCGATGACCTGCGTCCCGCTGTTAAACAGGTTTGACCCATCGTTGTTCAGCTGGGATGTGGTGTAGCTGGCGGCTGATGCACCGGACGCGAAGAGAGCCGCAGTGGTGATGGCGAGTGTGTGAGTTCTTTTCTGCATCGTAGATTCCTCCGAGTAAGGAGAGTGAAATTATGCCTGCCTGCACATACAGACAAGGCGGTTAGTCGGTTGGCCGCCCCTGCTGATAAAGCGTGCGGATGTCACGGTCAGTGAAAGTGCGAGAAGCGATGAGTACTTCGCTGATATCCCCACCAAAGGGGGTCATTCCGTCCGCGATCGGCATTTCCAAGCCCGAGGGTGTCGCGCCGATCAGGAGTGGGGCGTTATTCGTGACCGCTGGGATTTCCTGACTACCTACACCGACACGTCGGCCGTCGATGTAGTACCGGACTGTCCGGCCGTCTGTAGTCACCGCAACATGAATCCACTCGTTACGCCGCAGCTGCCCGGAAGTAAAGCTGTATGAAAATCCGGCCAACGAGGCATCATCGACGCCCGCGCCAAACTGGAATTCTCGCTCGCCATCTCGCCACCCGCTCATCAGAGCGAGTTGATAATTCAGCCTGCTTGCAGGCACTGTGCGTTTACTGAGAAGCGTGCCGGTAACAGTCTGCACCTGCGTGATCCGAACCCATAAAGCGAAAGTCATTTCATCGAGTAGGTCTAACGCAGGGTAATCAGGCACCACGACACCGTACGCTCGATCCCCTCCGGCATCGCCAAAACGAAGCGCGCGTGTTTGTTGAAAACGCCCCTCAATCCAGCGAGGTTCGACAAGATTCGCACCATCGCCCAGGTACCCATCGGCATGCCGGGCCTGCGAATCAGCGCGGTTGACAAGACGGCCTGCCCGATTGTCTTCGCGATCAAAAACGAAATACGCGACAACCGAAGGATCGCGGCGTAGCTCATAGGAATATGCAAGCCAACGGTTGTACGGCGACTGGTCCGAATCCCGCCGTGCCGTGTATTCCTCGTCACGCACGAATCGGAGTTCGTCCGGCTCGACGGGCCGAACACTGCCGGTACGGCTCACGATCGCCGCCTCGCCCGGCCGCAGGTCGAAGGCGTCGCCGCCCCCCGCCGGAGAAAGCCGGAGTGGTCCCGAGAACGCCTGGGCAAGCGTGCGCCCCTCGTCATCCACAAGCACGCCGAACTCACTGCCACGATTCGTCACATCCCCCGAGCCGGTCGTGACAGAAAACGCGGCATCAGCGTCGCTCATCATGGCATTGAGCCGGCCCGAGACGAGCCGCATACTGTCGGGGCCGGTGGGCTCGAAAGTGACCGGCCCCTCCAGGATGACCGTGGTCCCGTTGCCGAAGACGACCTCGACCAGCCCGGACCGCAGCGTGATTTCGTTGCCCGCCTGGAGGTGCTGCGTGTCGCCGTTGACGCCCGGCGCCCAACGCGCATCGACCGAGTTGCGGATCACCGCGACGTTGCTGACAGGTGAGTTCACGGCGGGCACGTCGGTGCCTCCTTGCTGGGCGGTGCGTGGGGTCGGGGGTTCGTTGCTGGGCCAGCCGAACCAGACGGCCAGCCCGACCAGCGCCGCCAAACCCAGCCAAAGCACGGGCTTGGGCAGCACCATCTCGCGGGGCGGGGGCTGGGAACGCCGCAGGAGGTAGCGGTTGTCGTGCGCGATACGGGCCTGCTGCTCGGCAAGCTTCCGCTCGGCTTCCGCTTCAAGCTCGTGCTTACGGCGCTGGGCCAGTGCTTCTTCGACAAGCCCACTCATCACCTCGCCGTCGTACACCTCCGGGTCGTGATCGATGTCCACCATCGACGCCAGCCGATCGACACGCAGCAACTCTGCGGTGCGGTGGTGGTCGATCGTGTGCTTGACGAATCGCTCCACATGCGACGGGTCTTGACGCAGCCAATCCTGGAAATCGGTGTGCTCCCCGGCGTCGAGCTCGCCGTCGAGGAAACGCGAGAGCAGCAGCTCGCCTTCGTCCTGCGGTGGGTGTGGACGCTTGGGGTTCATCGCGACTCCCCCTTCGCGAGCCGGCGGTCGATGCAGTCGCCCAGCGTCTTTCGGATCCGGCAGAGTGCGACCGAGACGGTGTTGGCCGAGGTCCCGGTCTGCTCGGCGATCTGCCTGGGCTTGACGCCTTGGGTGTAACGCAGCTCGATGAGTTCGTAGGCCTTGGGGCTGAGGCGTTTGAGGCACTCGGCCAACGCGCTTCGCCGATCCGTCACATCGGACGCGACACGGAGGAACGCGTCCTGAACCTGGTCGACGATATCGGTGTCGAACATCACCGGCTGGTTGTACTTCTTACGCAGGTGAAGCGCGACCTGGTTGCGGGCGATCCCGAACACCCAGGGCATAAACGGTCGATCGTGCTGCGCCTGCGTGTACTGCCGTGTCGCGGCGACGGCGACCTCCTGGGCGATGTCCTCGGCAATCGAGAGGTCCCCGACCATCGACGTGATGTAGGCGGTCAGGACGGGCTGGGCGCGGACCCACTGTGCGGCGAGGGCTTCGGAGAGTGCGGCGGAGTGGGGATGTTGGGTTAGATCCATAGCCACCTTTGTAGTTGCGCGAGGGACCTTTTTCTTAGCAACACATTCACAAAAACTGAGTACGGGCTCCCAAACTGCTTGTAAACCGGCCTGCTGCCGCCTCCCGGTGGCAAAATCGGTGGTTTGGCAGGGTTTGCCCGTATTCTGATCGAACCCGCCTTGGCCGATCGGCGTATGATCCGCGTGCATCGTGGGGGCCGGCGCGGTCGTTGCCGGGCCCTGCTTCGAGCCGGCGAGTGCGCCGGCCTTGAATCTTCATCACCTCGTTTTCTACTGGATGGCAGGAGACATTGAATGCCTAAGCAATCGCCCAAGACACGCTTCTCGATGCGTCGCTCGATCGCCGCGATCCTCGCGGTCGCTTCGATCCCTGTGACGGCCCTGGCGCAGGACGGCCGGCCCCACGCCGGGATGCTGCAGTTCCCCGACATCAGCGACGAACACATCACCTTCGTCTACGCCAACGACATCTGGGTCGCCCCGCGTGACGGCGGGCAGGCCCGACTGGTCGCCAACCCCCCCGGTGCCGAGGCGATGCCACGCTTCAGCGCCGACGGCCAAACAATCGCTTTCGTCGGCAACTACGAGGGCGACCGCGACCTCTATACGATCGGCCTCGACGACGAGACCCCCTTCCGTGTGACGCACCACCCCGCCAACGAGATGTTCAGCGACTGGACCGCCGACGGCGCGTTGGTATTTTCGACCTGGCTCTACCCCGGCAGCCATGCACAGGCCCCCGGGCTCTACCGCGTCGATGCCCAGGGCGGGATGCCCCAGGCCTTGCCCGTGCCCTACGGCGGCAACGGCGCAGTGTCGGCCGACGGCAAGTGGCTCGCCTACACGCCCTCCACGCGTGAGTTCCGTACCTGGAAACGCTACCAGGGCGGCCTGGCGCAGGACATCTGGCTCTACAACCTCGAGACCCACGAATCTCGTCGAGTCACCAACTATGTCGGCACCGACACCCAGCCCATGTGGCACGGAGACAAGCTCTACTACCTCTCAGACGACACCGCCTCGGGGCGGCTCAACCTCTTCGTCTACGACACCGCCTCGGGTGAATCCCAGCGGGTCACGGACTACGCCGAGAACGACGTCAAGTTCCCCGCGATCGGGCCCGGCACGGACGGCGGGGGCGAGATCATCTTCCAGCTCGGCTCCGAGCTCGTCGTGCTCGACCTCGCGTCCGCTGAGACACGCACTGTCGAAATCACCGTCCCCGGCGTGCGCACCGCGCTGCGTGAACGCAACGAAGACGCAGCCCAGCTCATCATGGACGGCGCGGTCTCCGCCACCGGCGTCCGCGCCGCGGTCGAAGCCCGAGGCGATATCTGGACCCTCGCCGCCGAGAACGGCCCGCCACGCAACCTGACCGATACCGATGGCTTCGCCGAGCGCACCCCCGCGTGGAGCCCCAGCGGCAAGTGGATCAGCTACTTCTCCGACGAATCGGGCGAGTACAACCTCTACATCACCCAGTCCGACGGCAAGGGCGAGACGATCCAGCTCACCGACATCGACGGCGGGTACTTCTTCGTTCCCCAGTGGTCGCCCGACTCTAAAAAGATCATGTTCCAGGACCAGCGTGGGCATATCTACATCACCACCCTGCCCGACGGCGACAACGAAGCATCAACCCAGCTCATCGACACGATGCCCGACGCCAACCAGGGCACCCCCGCGAACTGGTCGCACGACTCGAACTGGGTGACCTACGCCCGGCCCGACGACCGCGCCCAGGTCAGCGCCATCTGGGTCTACAACACGCAGACCGACGAGAAGACGCGGATCACCGAACCCTTCTTCCACGCCGACGCACCCGCCTTCGACGCCAAGGGCGAGTTCCTCTACTACGTCAGCTACATGGACTTCACCGACCCGCAGTACGACGACTGGGGCCGGACATTCGCGTACCACGGCACGGGCCGGCTCGTCGCGGTCCCGCTGCGTGAGGACGTCGCTTCGCCGTTCCTGGTAGAGAGTGATGAGGAGACCTGGGAAGATGAGGTCGCCGAAGACGAAGCGGCCCAGAGCGAAGACGCCAACGACGACGATGCAGACGCCGAGGCGGAAGCGGACGTTGAAAAGCACCCGCTGCACGGCACCTGGTCCGGCACGATGAAGGGCTTCGAAGCGCTCGGCCTGCCCGACGATGAGATCGCCTTCACGCTCACGGTCTTTGTCGACGAGGACGGCAACATCACCGGCACCGCCGAGATGATGGGCGAGTCCGACGACGCGGGCACGATGACGTTCGATGCAGACACCAACACCCTGACCATCACCGACGAGCAGGACGGCATCAAGTCGGTCATGACCGCAACGCTCGACGGCGACACACTAACAGGCACCTGGTCGCTGCCCGACATGAACCTCAACGGCACATGGGAAGCAACGAAGACCGGCGACGACGCGGGCGACGCCCCGGCCGACGACGAGGCCAGCGACGAGCCGCTGGTCATCGACTTCGAAGGCATCAGCGCCCGCGGCATGATGCTCCCCGTCGCGAGCGGGCAGATCCTCCAGCTCTCGGTCAACAGCAGCAACCAGCTGATCTACATGCGTGTCGAGAACGGCATGCCTTCGATCAAGCTGTTCGATATCCACGCGGACGACCCCAGCGAGGGCAACGTCGTGTCAGGCGTTGGCGGGTATGTGATGAGTGGCGACGGCAAGAAGCTGGGCGTGTTCGGCCCGGCCGGGCTCGCGATCATCAATGCCGCCAAGGGCCAGTCGCTCGCGAACACCGTGTCCACCGACAACATGATGGTCCGCATCAACCCGCGCGACGAGTGGCGCATGGTCCTCCGTGATGTCTGGCGGCGCTACCGCGACTTCTTCTATGTCGAGAACATGCACGGCGTCGACTGGGACAAGGTCCACGCCCACTACGACGCGATGATCGAAGACGCCGTCAGCCGACAAGACCTCGACTACATCATTGGCGAAATGATTGGCGAGATTAACGTCGGCCACGCCTACAACATGGGCGGCCAGTCCGAGATGGAGCCCAGCGTCGATGTCGGCATGCTCGGCGCCGACCTCGAGCTTGCGACCACCGACCAGGGCACCGCGTATCGCGTCGCCGACATCCTCGAGGGCGCGGCATGGGACGTCGATGCTCGCGGCCCGCTCAGTGAGCCCGGCGTCGACATCAACGAGGGCGACTTCATCCTCGCGGTCAACGGCCGGCCCATCGACACGGCCAAAGACCCCTGGGCGTCGTTCCTGGGCATGGCCGGCGACGTCGTGACGCTCACCGTCTCCACCAAGCCCGTGATCGACGACGAGGCCCGTGAGGTCACCCTCACCCTCACCAACGCGATGAGCGAGATGGACCTCCGCTTCCGCCAGTGGGTCGAGTCCAACCGCCAGTACATCTTTGAAAAATCCGGGGGACGTATCGCCTACATCTACGTCCCAGACACCGGCGTCAACGGGCAAAACGAGTTGTTCCGCCAGTTCTACGGACAGATGCACATGGACGCGATGATCGTCGACGACCGGTTCAACGGCGGGGGCCAGATCCCCGACCGCTTCATCGAGCTGCTCAACCGGCCGGTGACCAACCAGTGGGCCGTGCGCAACGGGCGCGACTGGCAGTGGCCGCCGGACTCGGCACCCGGGCCCAAGGCGATGCTCATCAACGGCTGGGCCGGCTCGGGCGGCGACATGTTCCCCTGGCTGTTCAAGGAAGCGGGCCTCGGGCCGTTGATCGGCACCCGCACCTGGGGCGGACTCGTCGGCATCGGAAGGATGCCCCCACTCACCGACGGCGGCTACGTCACCGTCCCCAACTTCGGCTTCTACGAACTCGACGGCACGTGGGGGATCGAGGGCTACGGCGTCGCGCCCGACATCGAAGTCGTCGACGACCCGGCGCTGATGCACCAAGGCATCGACCCGCAGATGGATAAGGCCGTCGAGGTCCTGCTCGATCAACTCGAGAACGGGGCGGGCTTCACCCCCGCCGACCGGCCCGCCGACCCCGACCGCAGCGGCATCGGCATCCCAGACGTCGATCGCTAAATGCTCGACGCAACGCACGATTCACACGACCCCGCCCAACGGCGGGGTTTTTTCATGGCTCGCACACCGCCGTCCACCCACAAGCCTCGCTGCTCAGAACAACGCAGACACGAACAGTGACAGCAATATGAAAAAATCACAAACCGATCGTTATCAGCCGGCCGAATCCGCGTAATACACCGTAGAGGCCACGTTTCCTCCATCTAATCCCCATGTCTCAAGATCAATCCAACTCGAACATGCAGCGGTTCGCCAAGCTCTGGCTGGAGAACCAGGACGCGGTGGCGGGCTACATCTACCTCTCGGTCCGGGACTACCACCACGCCGAGGACGTGCTCCAGGAGGTCGCTCAGTCGGCGGCGGGCTCGTTTGACCGCTACGACCCCGCCCGCCCCTTCGCCGCGTGGCTGATCGCCATCGCCAAGCAACGCATCGCCGACTACTACCGCCGGCAGGGCCGCCGCCTGCCGATGCTGTCGTGCGAGGCGATGGAGCAGCTCGCGGTCGCGCACGTCGATCTGGCCAAAGACATGGATACCCGGATCGCCGCGCTGCAGACCTGCCTGTCACGCCTCAGCGACCGCCATCGCCACGCGATCGACATGCGTTACGGCCAGTCGATGTCCCCCGCCCAGATCGCCGCGAAGGTCGGCGCCAAACCCACCGCCGTCAACGCCCTCATCTACCGGATCCGCAAAGCCCTTGAGGCTTGCGTCGCGTCCCAGCTCCAGCGGAGGCGGCCATGAGTGAGTCGATGCCCGACAAGCTGATCTCCGCGCTGCTCGACGGCGAGCTTGATGCTCAGCAGGCCAAGGCGCTATCGCAGTGGGTCACGGCGTCGCCGGAGCATGCCCGATACATCGCGTCGCTGACGGTCATTGAGCGTGGCCTGGTGCAGCGGTGCAAAAAGGAGTCGGCGGGAAACCTCTTGGCCGAGCTCGCCGAGATGGAGGCCAACGCCGAGATCGATGGGCTGGTCGACCTGACCGAAGAGCTCAAGCATCGCAAGCGAGACAAGGCCCGCGCCGACGCCGCCCGGCGTCGAAAACAGCATGCTGCATTCTGCCGGAATGCTGATACCGGACTGGTTTTTGTTCTACCCAAAATCGCTGTGTACGGGTCGGTCGCTGCCGCGATCTTAGTGGCAACCTTCTTGCTCCTTCGATCGAATTCAGAATCGACAAGGGTCAACCAGTCGGTTGCTGTAAAACCACCTGCAGTTCATGAATCCGAACCAAATCCTGAAACTGTAGATCCTCCCCCTTTGGCTGTGATTGTTCAGCAGATCGACTGCCGGTTGTCCAGTTTACAGGGAACTATTGCTAATGATTCCGTGTTGTATGGCGGCCAATACACACTTGAGTCAGGCATCTTGGGGATTGAGTGTGAAGGTGGAGCGACATTGATTATAGAGGGTCCAGCCCAGTTCGAACTTAATCAGCCAGGCCTCCTCACGATAGGGTACGGCAAACTTTTTGCTGACACTCGGGCAGACACTTCTAGTTTTGAGATACGAACGGCTCAGGCTGTGATCGTTGACGTAGACGCTGCATTCGGGCTTCGTATCCCCCTCGTCGATCATTCAGAAAATCGAATGGAGGTCCACGTTTTCGATGGGCATGTTTCCCTTGTACCTGTTTCCGCTAGAAGCTTCACGATCCCTCCATTCGATCTTAGAGCAGGGGACGCAACTGCACTTCTGGCGGAAAAAACACCGCAGGCAATTGAACTAGACGCGCAACAGTTTTATCAATCCGTTCCTAGTCCGTATGAAAAACAGATCCGAGACGATGGGCCGATCGCATATTGGCGTTTCCAAGACCATGGATCGCCGCAGAACCAGCAGTCATTACCAACAAATGCTTTGGCATGGCGTACGTTAGAACACGCGGACCTTTGGAATGAGTCTCCACAAGTCTGCGAACCCAACGATTCGTCACTCTGGCTGAATGCAGATCACTCGCATCCGATTCAGCTTGAATCAGACTTGACCTTCGATCCTACAAAAGGACTAACTATAGAGGCCTGGGTATGGGTATCGAGTGGCACCAACCAGAGGATGCGGGTTATAGCTAACAACGCGATTGCACCTGACGGTGACCATGCCGGTGGCATTGGGCTTGGTGTAACCGGAAGACCCGACGAAGCATTGGATGGCCCCCGCCTGGTGTTTACTGGTTACCGGGTTTTTGACTCGGTGTCACACCTTACTCTTGGAACCGATAGGTGGGTACACATCGCAGTCACGCTAACCTCGGAAAGTGAGTTGTCGATGTACATCGATGGTGAACCGTCAAGTTTCGACATGGCAATCCATCCTAGTGCGAGTTCGATGTCTCTAAATCCGGGTAACCCAACTTGGCATTTAGGCAGTGCTTTGCCCCCTGGCTTCGACGCAGAATCCTTGCCTGCTGAGGTATGGTCAGGAGGCATTGATGAGCTCGCCATGTTCGGCCGTGTACTCAGTGCTCAAGAGATACGATCGCGTTCAACGCTACTCCACAGTCAGACCCCATAGTTTTCTCGATCGCACACATGGCCTGTGTCATGCCGATCAACCCGGAGTTTGGTGTTCAAACTCCATTTCACACCCTTCCTACTTAGAGGAGAAATTGTATGCTCTGTTTCAATAAAACACTGCTTGTCCCAACGGCCACCATCATTCTGTCAGCACCAGCTCATGCAGGAATCATTCTGGTGGCCGGAACATCGCCAGGTACCGAGATGTCAA
>JBITAC010000086.1:0-2878 GCA_044439905.1 Phycisphaerales bacterium JB063
GGGTAGGCGCGGGGGCGGACAGGCCAAGTAAAAGAACAACCCCCGGCGTTTGCCGGGGGTTGTGGTTGGGTAATCGCTGTTGGCGTTGGCTTACGCGTCGCGACGACGGCGGAAGCCGGCGATGCCGAGCAGTGCCAGGCCGGCCGCGGCGGCGGTCGGGGTGGGGACGCCGGTTGCGCCGCCGTCACCGTTGTCGCCGTTATTGCCGGTGTCGGGGGGCAGGGTGCCGTTGCTGTCGAAGCTGGCGAGGGCGAAGCCTTCGACGTAGTTGTCGGTGACGAAGAGGTCCTGGAGGCGGACGCCGATGTTGAAGCCCGAGGCACCGAGGGCGGCTTCGAGGTCTTCGAGGGTGACGCCGGAGTTGCCTGCGGCGAATGCGATGGTGGCGGATTCGCCTTCATCGACACCCAGCCAGACAGCGGCCATGCCGGCGCTGGTCATGCCGACTTCGTAGCTGACCAGCGAGTCGGTCCAGCCGGCGACGTTGGGGTCAGCGGAGCCTTCGATGAAGTTCACACCGCTGCCGGCGACGTCGGAGGTGTTGAGGTTACGCTCAAACGCGCTGTCGGAGAGCAGGCCGCTGGTGGCCCAGCCGGACTCGATGTAGATGCCGGTGATCGCGGCGCCGTTGGCGGTCGAGTTGTTGTTGATGACGAACTCGAAGTCGTAGCCGGCCATGTCGGAGGCCTGGACGGTGACCGACAGGTCGACACCGCTGTGGCTTGCGCCGCTGACGATGTTGAACGGTGCGGTATCGGCGGAGGCGAACCCTGCGACGCCGACGCAGGCGACGCCTGCAATCAATGCCTTGGTGATGATGCTTTTCATGGTAGAGATCCTTCTTTCTTCCCTGGGATTCCGTGTACCGGATCGGATCGATGTCCGTCGGTCATTCAAAAATCGGACCGAGTCGTGTGTTCACCTGCGCCCACCGCAGGACTCGATCCTTGGATTCTGATTCAAGTCTGCCACAGAACCGATCTGAAGCAAGACGTCTTACGAAAAAAATTATAGTCCATTTCGATGACATGTAAATGGGGTGCCGCCCATAATCTCACGTTTTTTTCTCGCTAGCAGCTCCTCAAACCACCTACCGTCAACTATTTACGGGCTTTCTCGACCCTCCGCCCCGTTGTGGCGACGACCGCAATGACGGCCGACCAAGGCGGAACTTACACCGGACCCTGCAACCGGGCAGAATAAGCTCAGGCGGACATGCTTTATCGGACGGGGACGCCACTGGGCCGCCCCAAACGCGACGCGGCTGGGGCGCAGCGGACTTGGTGAGGCCGGTCAACGGGTGTCTGAGCGTCCGTCGGGGGTTCAGGCGTTGTAGGTCACCGCCCGCACCGCCTCGATGATCTTCTTCGCGTTGGGCAGCATGTCCTGCTCCCGGTCGCGGTTGTACGGCGCGGGGATGTCGTCGTTGTTCACGCGGATCACCTGGTTGTCCAGGTCGTCGAAGCACTGCTCGTAGATCTGCGTGGCGACCTCGGAGGCGACGGAGGCGAAGGGCCAGGACTGGTCCACCACCACGGCGTAGCTGGTCTTGCGGACGCTGTTGGCGATCGTCTCCATATCCAGCGGGCGGTAGGTGCGGACGTCCACGACCTCGACGTCGATGCCCTCTTCTTCAAGCTGCTCGGCGGCTTCGAGCGCGAAATGGACGGGCCGGCCGGCGGTGACGATCGTGCAGTCGCTGCCGGGCTTTTTGATGTCGGCCTGCCCCAGGGGGATGACAAAGTCGGGGTCGTTCTCGGGGGGTGCCCAGAGCCCGCCAGCGAGGTAGCGGGAGTAGTCCTTATCGCCTCGGCCGCCCATGCCGAGCATGCGTTCGGATTCGAGGTTGAAGAACGGGTCGACGTCGCGGATGCCTGCCTTGAGCAGGCCCTTCGCGTCGCGGGGGGTCGAGGGCACGGCCAGCTTGACGCCGGGCACGTGGCTGAAGAGCGACTCGACGCACCAGGAGTGGGTCGAGCCGAGCTGCCCGCCCGCGCCGTTGTTGCCGCGGAAGACGGCCGGGCAGCCGAACTGTCCGCCGGACATGTAGAGCATTTTAGGTGCGTTGTTGAGGATCTGGTCGGCGGCGACGAGGCAGAACGACCAAGACATGAACTCGATGATGGGGCGCAGGCCGTACATCGCCGCGCCGACCCCGAGCCCGGCGAAGCCGGTCTCGCTGATGGGCGAGTCGACGATCCGGCGTGGGCCGAACTCTTCGAGCATGCCTTCAGAGACCTTGTAGGCCCCGTTGTACTCGGCGACCTCTTCACCCATGAGGAAGATGCGTTCGTCGTTGCGCATCTCCTCTTCCATGGCTTCGCGGAGGGCGTGTCGGTACTGGATCTTGCGGTCGGTGGAGGTTGCAACCATGGGGGAGTTTCTAGGGGTTAGGGCCCAGGGCCTGGTCGGGATTCAATGCGAAACAAATGCGCCCAAGGCGTGGGTCATTCGTCGTCTTCGGTTTCGAGGATGAGCTCTTCCTGCGGGGGCAAGGCGTAGACCTGTTCGAGCAGGTCGGCGGCGAACCGCGCGACCGTCTTGGGGTCGCCCGGGAGGGTCACGGTGAACTCGGGGAACATCTCGCCGGCGGATGCCATCTGCTCGGCGGTTGCGCCCGCGTCGAGGAAGGCCTCGCGGGCGACGGGGATCTGGGTCGGCTCAAGCCATTCGTGGATGACGGTCGCGGCGATCTGGCCCTGTTCGAGTTCGAGCATGAGGTATCGGCGGCCGTCGGCGTCGGTGATGCGCACCATCGCGTTGCCCTCGCGGGCCAGCATGGCTTGCACGGCCGAGGCGATCTCGCCTTCCTGCGCGGTGAGCCCGGCGTCGGTCGCGTCGGTCACCCCCCCACCGTCGTCGCAGCCGGGGAGGAGCC
>JBITAC010000087.1:0-17281 GCA_044439905.1 Phycisphaerales bacterium JB063
CTTGGGCCAAGCAACCGTGAACTGCAACGCAGCGATGTCGAGTTTATGGCGATCGGCCAGGGGCCCGTCGCGTGGACCCCGCTCCAGGCGGTGACCGCCTACGCCCGTTTAGTGAGCGGCAACATGGCGCATGAGCCGCGGTTGATCGTCATGCCCGAGCAGGAACACGAGCCCCGGGCAAGCATGCCGGTCCCCCTGTCGCCCGCCGCCCAGCGTATGGCGATCGAAGGGATGCGGCGGGTATCAAACGAGACGGGTGGCACCGCTTATCAACTTGAGTTGGCACTGGTCGGCCTGCCGCGCGAACGCATCTTCAACGTCGAAGGGGTCACGATCATGGCCAAGTCCGGGACAGCCGACCCGGGCTCACGCTGGATCGATCTCAATAACAATCACCAGCAAGATCCGGGCGAAGTCGTCCGTGATCCACGCGACCACGCCTGGGTTGTCGCGCTGGTCCAGCCCGACGGCGCGGCCCGGCCGACGCACGCCATCGCGGTCGTCGTCGAGTACGCCGGTTCGGGCGGGCATGTCTCGGGCCCGATCGTGAACCAGATCGTCCACGCCCTCAAGCACCACCAGTACCTCGCCTGGCCACCCATCCGCTAGCTTGCTGAACCATGCCTTTGCCGATCGACCCGCAACACGTCCTGAGCCAGCTCAGGCTGCTCGCCCGGCCCAACCCGGCGTGGTACGCGCTCGCGGCGGCGCTCGGGCTCGCCTGGCTCGGTGTCGCGGCGATCGATACGGTCTCGCCTGCACACGCCGACATCCAGGGCTCACGCTGGCTGGTCGTCGCGCTCATCGGCATGGCCGCCGCCATCCTCCCCCACCCCCGCTGGCTGGGCCACCTCGCCTACCCGATGATGGTCCTGACCGTCGCGGTGCTGATCTTTGTGATCCTGCCGTTCGCACCCCGCTCGATCGTCCCGGTCCGCAACGGATCGACCGCGTGGATCAACCTCGGCTTCATGATGTTCCAGCCCTCGGAGATGGCGAAGGTCGTCCTCATCCTCACGATCGCCTGGTACCTGCGACACCGCGACAGTCACCGCCAACTCAAAGGGCTGCTGATCCCGTTTGGCATCATGTGTGTCCCGCTGCTGCTGATCCTCAAGGAGCCCGACCTGGGCTCGGCGCTGCTGCTCCCGCCGGCGTTGTTTGTCATGCTCATCGCTGCGGGGGCGAAACTCCGGCACCTGGGCACACTGCTGGGCATCGGCCTGGCCTTCGTGCTGCTCAACGCCTCCGTTGTGCTCTGGGCGCCCGACTCGGTCCAGATCCTTAAGCCCCACCAGCGCGTCCGCATTGAGGCGCTCTACTACCAGATGATCGGCGATGAGCGCATGGTCAACGACGAGGGTTACCAGCAGGACGTCGCGATGCGCCTGGTCGCCGCCGGGGGGGTCACCGGCTATGGCAAGGAACGCGCCGCGACGATTATCGAATACAACAAGCTGCCCTACGACCACAACGACATGATCTTCCCCGTCATCGTGAACCGCTGGGGGCTCATGGGCGGGCTCGCGGTCTTTGCGCTTTATTTTGTCCTGGTCGGCTCAATCCTATGGGTCGCGGGTAAGTCCAAAGACCCGTTCGCCCGTCTGTCGTGCGTCGGATTCGCCGGGCTCATCTTCGCGCAGGCAACGATCAATATCGCCATGACGCTCGGCCTCATGCCCATCACCGGCATCACGCTCCCGTTCATCTCCTACGGCGGGTCATCGCTGCTGTTCACCTTCATCATGGTCGGCCTCGTCATCAACTTCGCCTCACGCCGGCCGCAACTCCTCTCCCGGCCAAGCTTCGAGTTTGATAAGGGCAAAGGCAAGGGCGAAGCGGTGTTGTCGTAGTTGTTCTCTTCTCGCAGAGGTGGATCGCACACCCAGGATGGTGAGGTCATGGCCTGCATCCGGTAGGGACGGCGGGTTGTCATCTGTCTCATCGGCTCGGGGTGATCCGATCATCCGGATGCCCTATGATCCGCCCCATGACCATCCCCGATTTTGTCCATGATGACCTCGCCGCGCTGGAAATCACGCTTGACGAGGAACAACTCGCTCGGCTTGCCGACTATCTCGGGCGTATCCTTGACGCGAATAAACGCATGAACCTCACCGCGATCCGTGAGCCCGACGCGGCGTGGCGTCGGCTGATCGTGGACTCGCTGAGTGTGCTGCCCGGGATCGACTCGCTGGTTTCCGCCACGGGATCGACGGTGAAGGTCGTTGACATCGGCAGCGGGGCGGGCCTGCCGGGGATGCCGATCGCGATCGCCCGCCCGGACGTGGCGGTGACGATGCTGGAGACCACCGGGAAGAAGGCGGAGTTTATCCGTGGCTGTCTCGAGGGCCTGGGCCTCACCAATGCGCAGGTCCTGCAGACACGGGCAGAGACGGCCGGGCAGGACATCGCGCATCGCGGGAAGTACGACGCGGCGGTGAGCCGGGCGGTCGGGGCGATGTCGCTGGTGCTGGAGTACTCGCTGCCGTTGGTGTGCGAGGGTGGGCGTGTATTGGCGATGAAGGGGCCGCGTGTGGAGCAGGAGCTTGACGAGGCGGGCGATGCGTTAGAGAAGCTCGGGGCCGGGGAACTGGCGGTGATCGAGGCGTATCCCGAGTCGTTTGAGAACGACCTGGTCATCGTGTCGATTATCAAAGAACGTCCCACGCCCAAGGCCTACCCCCGGCTGCCGGGCGTCCCGAAGAAACAGCCGCTGTAAGCCGACGAGTGATCTCATGAGTCAACACAACGAACTATCGATCCATTGCTTCCCGCTGGGCGCGTGGCAGACCAACTGCTACGTCGTCGCCGTTGGATCGCAGTGCTGGGTCGTGGATGCTGGCTTCGAGCCCGAGCCTATGCTGGACTTCATCGACGAGCAGTCGCTCGAAGTCCAGCAGGTCCTCCTGACCCACGCACACCTCGACCACATCGGCGGGCTGCATGCGCTCCGGCAACGCCATCCCGAGGTGCCGATCCTGATCCACTCGGCCGAGACGGCTTTCCTCACCGACACCGCGCTCAACCTCAGCGCGATGGCGGGCGTCGGCCCGGTGGTTGCACCCGAGGCGACGGGTACGTTGGCGCATGGCCAATCGCTCGAACTGGCGGGGCAGCCCTTCGAGGTCCGCCACACCCCAGGCCACAGCCCCGGCGGCGTCGCGCTGATTCACCACGCGTCCCAGGTCGCGATCGTCGGCGATACGCTCTTCGCCCAGTCGATCGGCCGACACGACTTCCCCACCTCCGACGGGCCGCTGCTGCTGCGATCCATCCGGGAGCAGCTCATGGCGCTCCCCGACGCGACGCGCGTGCTCCCCGGGCACGGCCCGGCCACGACGATCGGTCAGGAACGCCAGAGCAATCCATACCTGCTCCAGATGCCGGGGTAACCGGCTTCGACGTGTTGGGGCCGGCGATCTCGGGGGGTTGGGGAGCATGGTGCAGCCGGGGTGTGTTGCCGGCGCGGGCCGAAGTTTTTGTTGAATTCGACAGGCGTTTGCGTGATCCGGTGATACACTTTTGCGGGGATTATTGCGCGCGGCCTGTTCGGCTTGGCCGGCTGCTTGGCGTGTGATCCTGGAACTCCGGCAGCGACTGAGGTGTGACGATTTGACATTGGGCGGCGGTCAACAGAGTGGGACGGGTGCAGGGGGCGATCCGCCGCGCGATGCGCATGGCTATCCCGCGGGTGTGCTGCCTGCGCGTTTGCCCGGGGTCCTTACCGGCGCCAGGCGGGCGTCGGTCGCGGGGCCAAAGCAGGGCACCGATGAGCCTGGGCCAAACCGCTATCCCAACGCGGTGCGGGCGTTAATCGTTGGCGAGTCGCAGACCCCGCTCGCAGACCCCGCGCGGTCGGTGGAGAACTGGCACAACACCCCCAGTGATCACGAGATCGACTTCCTCCCCCGGACACCCAACCCCGCCTACGCGAAGCTCGGTAAGCCCAGTGGGCCGATGCATGGTGATCGGCTGACGAGGCGTGAGCCCCGGACACTGGGGGGGCGGGTCATGGCTGTCTTTCTTTTCCCCTTCATGCTGCCGGTCTATTTGTTGCGCGCATTGTTCGGCACGGATCAGGCGACGGTTCCCGGGGAAGCCATGCCGGACGCTTCGAGGTCGAGCTATCCGCAGCCGCGCTGGGAGGAACCGGTGCTCGGGGTCACACCCGTACGCTACGATCCACAGGCCTCCGATCGTGCCAAGCAACTGCTGGATAAGCCCACGCCGAACAAAGATGCTGCGGCGCAAACGGCCCCGATGCCCCCCGATCCATTCCCCGTGGCGACCACCGCCGACGCGAAGCAGATGACGTTTGAATCGATCCTCCCGCCACAAGATGTAGATGAATCCGCCGCGTCTTCGGATCGCCCCGAGGTATGGCACGAAGCGCCAGCCGGATCGTACGAGGCCGATTCGACGAGCGTAGCAACATCACCAATCGATGGCGGGCCCAAGCGGTCGTCGCCCGCGGTCGTGTCGGGGGTGCTGGGGATGCGGCGCGGGCTGGTGCGATCGCTGAGCATGGTCTTCACCGTAGTCCGGTGGACGCCGCGCATCTTGTGGTGCTGCAGCTTCGGCTTGATCAAGGCGGGCTACGACATCTTGAGCGAGGCGGCTCAGACCTCGAAGGCGCCCGCGCCGCGGCAGAAACAAGGGGCTTACAAGCAACTAGATACCCTCAAGCAAGACGCTGGCGAACCCACCCAGGCGGCTCCGCCGACTCAGATGCGCACCTATACCTCGGGCGCGGTTGTGGTGTCTGCCCCGTATCGCCCGGTCGTGTTTGAGGACCGCCCGAGGGATGTGCCACCCCCACGGCCAGAGCCCGCGGTATCGCCCAGGGTTACTGAAAGCACCACGCTCGGGGCGGACTCACGGCCAAAGGCCTCCGCACCGATCAGCCCGACAGCGGCCCAGCCCGCGGTTCGTCGTGATCCGGCCCAGCCGCCTCCCGTGCCCCCGCTCTATCCGGTCAAGAAGGACTTTATCGATGAGATCGCGTCGGCGAATCGGTCCAGCCGGATCATCGTCGGCCCGAGTTCGGTGCTGCCCTCACACACGGCTGATTCACCCGACGACCAGGCAGCTACCAAGGGCGGTGGCGGCGGTTTCTTCGCGTCGGGCCTTGGCAATCTGCTGCTCATCCTGCTTGGGGCGACGATGTGCTTCGCTGCGGGATTTGCGCTTTCGCTTCTGGACAAAAACAGCGCGATGATGGCCGGGGTGTTGTTGATGATCGCGGGGGTCGGGGGCATCCTGCTCGGGATGATGCTGCTCAACGAGTGGGTCGCGGCGCTGCGTTTTCAGTTGGTCTGGCCGGTACGGCTGGCTGTCCGCGGTTTGGGGCTGTGCGCGGCCGTGTGCCTGCTGGCCGCGTTCGCGGCGGCGACGATCCCGCGTGAGCACTGGCCGCTCTGACGCCGGGCCCGCGGCACGCCCGCGTTGGGGGTTGGCGAAGAGGACACGCGGGCGCAGTCGCTGGAATGATTTCGCATCCATGCGCGTTCATTCACCGGCACGACTGTCCATCTCGATCCTCGTTCTTCGCTGAACCGGCGTCCCATGGCCACATTGATCAACCTGATCCTGATCGTATCCCTCGCCTACTTCGTGATCGGCTTTGTGGCCGGTCTCTGGCTTGTCTGCTTTGGGCTGGTGCGGATCGACCCGGCCGTCTCTGCGTCCCCGCGCCATGTACGGCTGGTCCTGATGCCCGGGCTCGTCGCGCTTTGGCCGGTGTTGCTGTTTAAGTGGGCACGCGTCCGGAAGGGCGGTGGGGCGTGACGGCTGCGCAGCGAAAGATGCACCTGGTCCTCTGGCTACTCCTTGGGCCGGTCGCGCTCGTGGGGCTGATCCTCGCAGTGATGTGGCGACCGTCGGCCCCGGTCCAGCCGGGCACTGCGCCGGGGACGGAGGCGTCGGCGGCCGTCGCCCAGGACACGGCGGGGGTGGGCGATGAGTAACGCGTACACCTGGGTGCAGTGGAACAGGCACAAGAAGGTCTACGACCTGGTGCTCGCCATGGGGATCGTGACCTACCTGCTTGCGTTTATTGGCGTGAGCTCGCTAGTCTGGTCGGGCGAACACGCAGTGAGCCCGATGACCCTGCTGATCCGTGCGACGGGCACCTGTGCGATTGTGATGCTGCACCTGATCCTCGCAATCGGCCCGCTGGCTCGGCTTTGGCCCAGCGGCTTTGCGCCGCTGCTCTACAACCGCCGGCACATGGGCGTCAGCATGTTCGCTATCGCGCTCATCCATAGCGTTCTCGTGCTTGTTTGGTACGGCGCATTTGGCGTCGTGAACCCGCTGAGCGCGATGCTGACCATGAATACGCGCTACGCCTCGCTGGTCGGCTTCCCCTTCGAGGCCTTCGGCATCGCGGCGCTACTTATCCTTTTCTTCATGGCCGCAACCAGTCACGACTTCTGGCTCAAAAACCTCTCGCCCCGTTGGTGGAAGGCGATGCACATGGGGGTGTACGTCGCGTATGCGTTGCTTGTGCTGCACGTCGCGCTGGGAGCGATCCAGGGCGAGCGAAGCCTGGCCTATCCGGTGCTCATCGGACTTGGGGCGGTGGCGCTGATGACGATGCACCTCATCACGGGTATCCAGGAGGTGATGCGTGATGCGCGTGTCAATGCCGTACGCTCGGTCGCCGATGGCTGGGTTGATGTCGCGTCGGTGGAGGAGATCCCGTTCGACCGGGCGAAGGTGTTTACACCCAAGAAGGGCTGCGCGAAGGTCGCGGTGTTTCGCCATGGGGATTCGCTCTCGGCCGTCGCCAACGTCTGTGCCCATCAGGGCGGACCGCTGGGTGAAGGCAAGGTGATCGACGGCTGTATCACCTGCCCGTGGCACGGCTACCAGTACCTGCCGCACAACGGCCAATCGCCACCGCCTTACACCGAAAAGATACCGACGTATGAGCTGCGTATCGAAGGCAAACGCGTCCTGCTCAATCCACAACCGCTTGCGCCGGGTACCCCGGTGACCCCGGTAAAGATCGCGAGGGGTAACGATGGCTAAACCGGCGCTGCCGAGTTCAAACGATGTGCCGCGGCTTGAAGTCCCGCAGCCGTTCTATGTGGGTTATCTCCCCCTGCCCGACCCGATCCGGCGATTCCTCGTGCCCTGGCTGTTGGCCAATCTGGTCCTGCTGGTCGCGGTTGGTGTGGTCCTTGCGCAGCAGCAACGCGACCCGGGTGATGGGGTTTGGGATACAGGCATGCCAGTTACTTACGAAGGGGTGTTGACACTGGACCCGTATCCCGTGCTCCGCATCGAACACGCCGCCGAGACCGACGGCCCGCTGACCGTGCTGCCGATCGAGATGGCGAAGCTCGGTGCCCGCGAACGCCTCGCGCCTTTCGATGGCCAGCGTGTCCGACTGACGGGGTTTGCGATCCGCCGGACGGGGCGTGTTGTGCTGGGCCTTGAGTCGGGGCCGGGCGCGATCGAGCCCCTTGGGCGGTCGGAGGTGGGGGCGGTGTTTAGCCCGATCGATCTGGGGACGCATACCCTGGTCGGCGAGATCGTCGATCCGCAGTGCTTCATGGGGGCGATGAAGCCCGGCGAGGGCAAGCCGCACAAGGTCTGCGCGACGCTGTGCATCACCGGGGGCATCCCGCCGGTCTTCATGGTCCGCGACGAAGGGGGTAACACGACGACCTACCTGCTGACGACATCGGCGGGAGAAGCCCTACCCCCGACGCATTACCCCTACATCGCGGACCCGATCCGGCTGACGGGCCGGGTCGAGCGCCGGGGCGATCTGCTGGTACTGCGGGCGGACCTGTCGAGTTTTCAACGGCTTGATTAGTTGCCGACAGCGTCGCGATGAGGGGCCATCAGCCGCAGTCCTGAGAATCGGCGTTGTGTCTTTGCAGTACTGCCGATAACGCTCGGCCTCGACTTGCAACGGGCGCGGATCAGGGGGAAACTATGGGATTAGACAGCGACCGTAAACAGGGGCCATGGATGCCGGATTCGGAAACTCACGCGACACCCGCCGTCGGTGCGGAGACCTGCCCGGTCTCGGTAGGCCCACTCTGCGCGCTGCTGACGCAGCTCAACGATCTTGTGGCCGGGCTTGACGACAAGGCATACAACACCAAGCCCGAGTCGACCAAGTGCGGCGCGATCGGCGGGCATGTCCGCCACACGCTGGACCATGTCATCGCCTGGCTCCACGGTGTCAACGGCGAATCGATCAACTACGACGACCGTCAGCGCGGGACCGATGTCGAGACCAACCCCCGGACCGCCGAGCAGGTGATCGCCCGCTGTCTCGCCCAGCTAGCTCAGGTCCCCGGCGAGGTCTTGCCCAAGACGGTGGCCGTGTTTACCTCCATGACCAGCGACGGCGCGCTCGTCCGCCTGCCCTCGACCCACGCGCGAGAGCTGGCGTTCGTCTTCAGCCACACCGTCCACCACAACGCGATCATCGGCACGATCGCTCGAGCATTGTCGATCGACCTGCCCGCGAACTTCGGCATGGCCCCCTCGACCATCGCGTACCGGGACCACGGCGGATGTGCACAGTAACGATCGTGCCATTGCCGCAAGCCGGTGCTTGGCGCATGGCGTGCAGTAGGGATGAACGCCATGGCCGGGCCGCTGCGTTGCCCCCCCAGTTGCGTCACGCGGATAATGGCCGTGCCTACCTCTTACCCGTCGATCCTGTTTCGGGTGGCACATGGGTGGCGGTCAGCGATACCGGCCTCGCGCTCACACTGCTCAACTACAACCCCAAAGACCCGCCGACCGATCGCGGTGTCAGCCGCGGCGGTGTTGTGACCACACTCGCCAGATGTGCAACGCTCGACGAAGCCATTGAGGGATGCCGGGCGATTCACGCGGACGAGATGATGCCCTTCCGCCTGGTGCTTTGTGACGGGCAGCGCTACGCGGTCTGGCGGAGTGATGAGCCGGCCGACGCGATACAGAGCCAGCCGCTGACGGGGCCCGTGATGTTCACCAGCTCAGGCCTAGGCGACCACCTCGTCGAGCCGCCGCGGCGTGAACTCTTCAACACCTGGTTCGGCAGTGACCCTGCGAGATTCATCGACCGCCAGCTCGCTTTCCACCAGCACCGCTGGCCCGACCGCCCGCACCTCAGCGTCGCGATGTCCCGTGAACACGCCCGCACCGTCAGCTACACCACCGTGGATGTCACACCTGACGGCATCACGATGCGCTACCACCCCGACCGCCCCGACCTATGGGCCGAGGACGTTGAGGCCACCCTGGAACGCAAGCCCGCCACGCCGGTGAGGCCGTGAGTACGTCCGACACGACGAGCGATGCACCTCCCCGCAAACGTCGCCGGCTGCGATGGTGGCACCTCTACCTGCCGCTGATGCTCGCGTCGTTTGTCTGGCAGGTCCGCACGGATGGGCCCGACCCACTTCCGACGGACTACCGCACCGTCGAGCTGGCACCCCAAGACAACGCGGGCCCGATCGAGCAGCGCGTCATCGACCGCGATGGTGAATCGATCAAACGCCCGCCCGATGTCACTCTCGCCTACCAGCAACTCGGCCCCAACGAAGGCCCGGTGGTGATCCTCCTCCACGGAAGCCCGGGCAACAGCGCCAACTTCACGAAGCCCGTCAGGGATCGCAACGAAAACGAACACCCGCCCATGGCCCAGCGTCTCGCCGACGCCGGCTACCGTGTCGTCGCCCCCGACCTGCCCGGGTTTGGCTACTCCACGCCCTACGTCCCAAACTACTCCAACATCAGCCATGCCCGCTACCTGTTAGCACTCATGGACCAGTTGGAGATCGACCACGCCCACCTCGTCGGTTTCTCCATGGGGGGCGGTGTCGCGCTGCACACCTACGACCTTGCGCCCGAGCGCGTCGACAGCATCACGATGTTCGCCGCGATCGGCGTCCAGGAAGGCGAGTACAGCGGCGACTACCACTTCGAGCATATGAAGTACGCGCTCGGCTTTGCCGGGCTCGTCGTCCTCCCCGAGTTTGTCCCGCACTTTGGGGCGCTCGGCGACCGCTCATTCCGAAATGGTTTCCTCCGGAACTTCTGGGACACCGACCAGCGCCCCAACCGCGCGATCCTCGAGCGCTTCGATAAGCCCATGCTCATCGTCCACGGCGAAAGTGACCCGCTCGTCCAGAGCTGGGCCGCCTACGAGCACCACCGGCTGGTCGAGCAGTCCGAACTCGTGATGTATGGCGACGCCGACTTCGAGGGCGAAACCAGCTCGATCATCCAGCACGCGATGATCTTTACCCACGAGTCCACCACCCTCGCGACCGACCCGATCCTCTCGTTTCTAGATCGCATCGGTGCGCCCGGCTACACGCCCGCCGAGCCGATCGACCGCGCGGGCGAGCAGCCCAAGGACCTTCTGCGCCTGCCCGGCAACCTCGAGCTCCGCCGCATGATGAGCCCCTGGGCGAAGATCGGCGTCATTATTGTCGGCACGTTTATCCTCGAAGACCCGACCTCCATCGCCGTCGGGCTCTTCATCAAGGCCGGCCAGATCGATCTGTTCCTCGGCGTCTTTGCCGTACTCACCGGCATCTTCCTCGGGGACCTCGGGCTCTACATGATCGGCTTCGTGTTAGGGCGCCGCGCGCTCAAATGGAAGCCGGTCGCCCGCTTCGTCCCCACACGCCAGGTCGATGCGCTGGGCGCATGGTTTGACAAGAAGGGTTGGAAGGCCGTGCTCGCCTCGCGTTTTATCCCGGGTTCGCGTCTGCCGCTGTATGTCGCCGCGGGCGTGACAGGCAACAAGCCGGGCCGGTTTATGCTCTGGACGTTTCTCGCGGTGTGCGTCTGGGTGCCCGTGATCCTGTTCAGTGTCATTCTTCTGGGTAACGCCGCGAAGTCGCCGTTCCAGGCGCTGCTCGACCGGGGGGGGTGGGTCGCGTTCGTCGGTGTCGTGTTGGTGCTCATGGTCGTGATGAACACCGCACTGATGATGCTGAGTCAGGAAGGCCGACGCAAACTCGCGATCCGTTTTCAGAAGCTCAGCCACCATGAGTTTTGGCCGGCGTGGATGTTCTATCTCCCGCTTGTCCCGTACCTGCTCTTCCTCGCCGTTCGCTACCGATCGACAACGGTGTGGACCTTGGCAGACCCGTGCATGCCCGACGGCGGCGTGGTGGGCGAGAGCAAGAGCGATATCCTTTCGAAGGTTGATGACCCTGCGGTGCTTCCGCATATGCTGATCCCGGGTCATCAGGACGTGGAGGCCCGCATCGCTCAGGCCAAAGCCGTCCTGGCCAGCGAAGCCGACGAGCACCGCGCGTTCACCTACCCCGTGATCCTGAAACCCGACGCGGCGCAACGCGGTGCCGGCGTCGCAAAGATCCAAGACGCCTCCGAGTTCGCCGACTACTTCGCACAGAACCCCGGCCCGGCTCAACTCCAAAGCTATCACCCCGGGCCCTACGAAGCGGGCATCTTTTACATCCGCATGCCCGAGCAGGAAACCTCACGCAAAGACGTAAAGACGCAGAGTAAACAACAAGACGCCGGTCTTCGCGCCTTTCCGCCTTCGCGTGACTCGGGTGCTGGCATGATCTTCTCCATCACCGACAAGACCTTCCCCGTCATCACCGGCGATGGCGTCTCGACCCTCGAACAGCTTATCTGGCAGCACAAACGCTACCGCTGCCAGCACGATACGTTCCACGCCCGCTTCGCCGATGACTTGCAGCGTGTCTTAGCGGATGGCGAAACACTCCGACTCGCCGAGGCCGGCAACCACGCGCAGGGCACGATGTTCACCGATGGCCAGCACCTCATCACCCCGCAACTCACCGCCGCGATCGATCGGCTGTGCCGGAAGATCCCCGGCAGTGATGGCACGCCAGGCGGGTACTGCTTTGGCCGAATCGATGTCCGCTACGCCGACCCGGACACGTTCATGCGCGGCGAGGGGCTGGCCGTGATCGAACTCAACGGCGTCACCTCCGAGTCGACGAACATCTACGACCCGAGCTGGTCCATCTTCCAGGCCCAGCGCACCCTCCGCCGACAGTGGCGACACTGCTTCGAAATCGGCGACGCCCACCGCCGACAGGGGATGAAGCCCAAGCCCCTGTTCAAACTCCTCCGAGACGTCCTGCGCTACTACCGCGAACGCGATGTCACGATGGTGTCGGACTAGGGCGGGCGTTGTCGATCGATATCGGCTGACAGCGATGCGGCATTTTTCAAACATCCATGACGACTCGACGCGTCCCGCCTAGACTTTGGCTCCGCATCGGAATGTTCTCCCGCTGCGCGGGCTGTCCCCCACATTGCATCGATCTCAACGCGAAAGAAGTTCTCCTATGGACCTGCAGATTCAAGGTAAACGTGCTCTGGTAAGTGGCTCGACCAAAGGCATCGGGCTGGCGATCGCGGGCACGCTCGCGGCGGAGGGCGCGCACGTGGTGATCAATGGCCGATCGCAGGCCTCTGTCGACGCCGGTTTGGGTGAATTGCGAAACGATTACCCCGGCGTGTTCGCGGATGGGCGGCCCGGCATCGAGGGATTCGTCGGCGACCTATCCACGGCGGGCGATTCCGGCAAGCTCCGCGAGGCCTACCCCGAGTTTGACATCGTGGTCAACAACCTGGGCATCTTCGAGCCCAAGCCGTTTGAGGAAATCGAGGACAGCGAGTGGACGCGATTTTTTGAGGTCAATGTCCTGAGCGGGGTCCGGTTGAGTCGTCAGTACGTTGGCGGGATGAAGCAGCGTGGCTGGGGGCGTATCGTCTTCATCAGCAGCGAAAGCGCGGTGCAGGTCCCGACCGAGATGATCCATTACGGCATGACCAAGACGGCTCAGCTCGCCGTGTCGCGCGGCTTGGCCGAGCACTTGGCGGGCACCGGCGTGACGGTCAACTCGGTGCTGCCCGGCCCGACGCACTCGGCCGGCGTCGACGAGTTTGTGAAGCAGGTCAGTGGAGGTCAGCCGTTCGATGAATTCGAGGAAGAGTTCTTCAAGACCGTGCGCCCGTCGTCGCTGATCAAACGCTTCGCCACCACGCAAGAGGTCGCCAACATGGTGGCCTATGTCTGCAGCCCGCTGGCTTCGGCAACAACCGGCGCCGCCCTCCGCGTCGACGGCGGCGTGCTGCGGTCGTGCGTGTGAGTTGGCGCGACACCATCTTCAAGCGGCGAGTGTCAGAAGCACTGCCGACGCTGGCTAAGAACATGCCACCCGGTCTGCGGTCAGACTGGCACCGTCGTTTTCACAATCGACTCACCACTAAGACAAGCAGCGCGACCGCACCGAACAACACAGGCGGGCCAAAGAGCCCGAGCAACACCGATTGCATGGCGTCTTTCGCGCTGAGCGTTCTCTTCCGGTCGTTCCCCGTGCGCAACGAACAGATCCGCCAGAGCCCGAAGAGTTGCCACAGTGCCAGCGGGCCGCACAGCGCGGCCATCGCCCAGGCGGGGGGCATCTGTGGCGCGGGCGGGCTTGGCCGAACGACGGCGAGAACGATGAACCCAACCCATAGGCCCGTCAGCCAGATCATCCCCGCACCGTTCAACGCACGACGAAACCCGCCCGGCTTGAGTGAACTCAGGTTCATGGGGCGCAGGACCAGCGGCGGCACAAACAGCAGGTCGTCTTCTTCATTCATAGGGGGTGCAGCACTGTCCGCCATCCATGTCCTCTTTCCGATCAATCAACTCACTAATGCAGTGGCATCTGCGTGTAACGCGGCGCGGCATACAGGGGACAACGATTATCCAGGGCTGACGCGGCGGGTCAAGGATAGGCTATTGATTACAAAGTCGGTCCACCCGGATGGCCTCGCCCATCGCACAAAAAACAGCCGACGCGTCAAACGCGTCGGCTGGATCAAAATGTCAAGATGGTGCGAGGCCCGGTTAGTCGCGGCGGCGTCGGGCGATGAGCAGTCCGCCCAGCCCAAGGAGGGCCAGTGAGCCGGGCTCGGGGATGGTCTCGATCGCGACGTTGTCGACGGTGTGGCCGCCGGTCTGGGCCGCGATGTCGATGCGGAGGTCGTTGCTGTTTTCCCACTGGATGACGGCGTTGCCGAACTCGACGCCGTCCACGGTCGAGATGATCTGGACGTTCGCGCCGGCATTGAACGAGTCAAAGAGCAGGGTGTGGACGACGCTGTAGGTCGTGTTGGAGGAGGGCGTGAAGACGCTGGAATCGGTCGAGCCGACCAGGGTGCCGTTGTCGAAGCCCTGAGAGATGTTGCCGCCGCTGTCGGCGTTGCGGAGCAGGATGCCGTAGTCGGACGAACCCGCATTCACGCCCGAGCCGTCGGCGTTGCCGGTGCCGAAGATGATCGCGTGCCATTCGCCGTCGGTATTGTCGCCGGGGTTCCAGTCATAGGAAAAGGTCATGCCGCCGGCGGCAACGATATCGCCCGCGGCCGAACTGGTGGCCCAGTTGAAGCGGTCGGTTTCGCCGCCAAAGCGTGCCCCGCCAATACTCACCAGCGCCAGCGACTGGTTGGTGATGTTCTGCAGGGTGCCAAACGCTTCGAGTGGCGAGGCCTCACCCGCGAGCGAGCCGGTGATCCGTCCCCCGGCCGGCGGGTTCGAGGCGTTCAGGTCGCCGTCTGCGACGTTGAAGTTGTCCATCCAAAGCAGCTCGGCGGACGCGGTCTGCGACACACCCACCGCCGCGAGTACAGCCAAGGTCTTGATCATACGATTCATCGATTATTCCTCCGATGGATAGAAGTGAAAACAGAGCAGTGTGACAGACAGCGTCACCAACCATCACTCGCCAAGCCGGAGTCGCGATCGATTGTCCTCACGATCGCGCCCGAGACGAGTTGCAACAATGCTACAACAGAGACGCTTCCATCGGGGATTAAAGTGCATCTATATTGCGACAGGCCGATCCGGGTGAATTGGACGCCGACGATGGATTGTGCCCTGGAACACGCCGGTTGAGCGCAATTTGCTTATGCCGCTCTTGTGGCGTCGCAGGCAAAGCAGCCGTATCCCGTCGGCGTGGCGGGCTGCTCTTGGCGTTGAATGAGGCGGTTGATACACAACCCGGGGTGCTTTGTGCGCCGTGTCGGGGTGTTGCTGCAAAGGCACACGCCCCGTGTCCGAGGCGAATACCGTGGATTCATCCGCGTTCGCGGAAGTAGGTGTGCTTGTTCACGCCGTCAAAACCGGCCCGACTTCATGCAGCACTTCTTAAAAACGCCTCCCGGAACCGCACGGGCAGGGGTCGTTGCGGCCGAGCTTTTCGATGAGCTCCTTATGGCCATGCACGATCTGTACCCCCCGCTTGACGCGGGTCTCGGATGGGAAGCCCTTACGGCGTTTACTGATGGGCTCGAAAGCAGATGAGTTCTTCGAATTGTGCGGGATCGATCTTGGGCATGATGCACCTCTGGGTTTGGGGTTGATCCGTCCGTTTGGTCTGAAACGGCACGGTGAAAAATGATAACGGCTGGAACTCAGAGCCGGCATCCATGCGTTTCATATTCTTGAGATTTTGGATGATCTACAGTATCGAGCAAGGCCGCAGTAACAGGGGGCATACTGTGGGCGGACTGCACGCAGTTGGCCATCGAATCGCGTCACCTCACCGAGCATCGGGGTGTTACCCTTCGCTGTCGATGATGCGCAGGATGCGTTTGTAGGCGACATTGGCGATGAGTTCCGGCTCGTCACCCGTGTTGCACACCAAAAGAACAACGACCGCATCGAGGTCTGCGTGGTAGCGGGCGATGCTGTAGTACCCGGGCAGCCAGCCCTTGTGTTCATAGTCATAAAGCTCGGCGTAGATCGCGCTCGCCTCTTCGCCCAGGAGCGATCCGTCGCGGAGCGTGCGGAGGAAGACACCGACGTCCTGGGCGGTGGCGATCATGGAGCCGCCGGGCGTGGCGTAGGCGAGGGGTTTCATGTCGTCGTCGATGCGGTGGTGGTAGCCGCTGGCGACGTCGGCGGGGTCGACGTCGTTGAGGGAGGCGAAGGTGTGCGTCAGGCCGAGCGGGGCGAGGAGCGCATCGCGGATGTAGTCCTGGTGCGGGTAGCCGAGCGTTTCGTCGAGGATCATGCCGATGAGGAGGTAGTTGGTGTTGGAGTAGCTGTGCTGCGCATCGGGGGCGAAGTCGGCGGGTCGGTCGAGGGCGAGTGCGAGGTTGTCGGCAGGGTCGGTCTGTCGCTTGGCCCAGTCGAAGCCTTCGAGGTCGGTGAAGTTGGGGATGCCGCTGCGGTGGCGGAGCATCATGCGGAGGGTGATGCGGTCGGCGTGCTCGATGCGGTTGGCGAACCGGGGCAGCAGGTCGGCTAGTGTGGCGTCGAGGTCGAGCCTTTCGTCGGCGGCGAGCTTCGCGGCGGCGGCGGCGATGTAGAGTTTGCTGATGCTGGCGATCTTGAAGAGGGCGTGCGCGTCGGCGGGGACGCGGGCGTCGCGGTCCATCCAGCCCGCGGCGTAGAGGCCGGGGGGCTCGCCGGCCCGGTCGACGTAGACGATGATCCCGTCGAGCCCGTGACCTGCGGCGGCGTCGACCTGCTCCTGCACGGTATCGGGCAGCGGCGCAAGCCACGCCCAGACCCCGGCCCACGGCACGAAGACGACCAGGCAGCCGATCGCAACAAGCGGCATGACGATCCGCAAAGCCCAGATGATTCGTTTGCGACGCGTACTTTGCAAGCCACCACTCCAAGCAGGCAGGCATCCCTCGTGACTGTCACGCGAGATGAGTAGGTGCTAAAGGATAGAGAGTCTGTGTGGCCGTGTGTTAGCTAAGGTCGGCGGCGCGGGATGCCTTGTGTGGGGGGCGATCGAGAGCAGTGAAGGAAGCATCGATGCACTTGGATGGAAACCGATGGGGAAAGGGAGTGTTTGAACCGCAGAGGCGCGGAGGTCGCGGAGGAAGGCAAGTTCTAGCCGCAGATGGACGCAGATGGACGCAGATCAACGCAGATCAACGCAGATTTAGAATGGCGGTATCCGGGACCGTTTCGACCCTTCATTACTCCGGGTCTTGCCTAAGAATCTGGGTGCAGGGCAATTGTTGATGCAAGGCTTGGATGTCATCTAGCTTCGACATGCAGATCGTGATGCATTGAATTGAGTTGTAGCGAACATCGAGCAGGTGCCGGATTCCGTCTGCAAAATCTGCAATCGCCATACGGCCGAAGCCGGTTGCAATTGCTGACAGGGCCACTTGTTCGGCTCCCTCATTGTTAGCGATATCAAGTGCCTTCGACACGGTGTCGCCTACAATCTTCGGCGAGGACTGATAGAAGCCGTCGATCCCCACGGCATGCAAGATGGTTTGGTAGATCGGA
>JBITAC010000088.1:0-43640 GCA_044439905.1 Phycisphaerales bacterium JB063
CGATCTTCAACTTCCGGGCTGACGGCGAGGTCGAGCTCTTCGTCAACGGCAGTTCGATGGGGGTCGCGACACGCGGCAACTGGGTGGTCAACGGTGACATCGCCGGTGACACCAACTACCTTGGCGGCGGCCCCGGTGAAGGAATCACCGGCGACATCTTCGGCGTCGGGACCTACAGCCGCGCGCTGACTTCGCAGGAGATCGCGGACCTCTCCGCCGCTTACCAGGTCCCCGAGCCCGGCTCGCTGGCGCTGCTGGGCCTGGGCGGCCTGATGATCGCCCGCCGGCGTCGTAGCTAAGCGACCGTGACCGAATCAACGAAAAACCGCGGCCGATTTGGCCGCGGTTTTTTGATGCGCATCATCGGCAGGCAGGAGAGTCGTGGATTGGCGTTGATGCCGTACGCTAAACCCGCTTGCATCGTTACGGGCCGCCCTGCCTTGGCTCCCTACCCTCAGCCACCATCCTGAGAGTGAGAGTGAGAGTGAGAGTGAGAGGGAGCAGGAAGCGGTTAGCAAACAGGCAAGCCGATCTATCGCCAGCGGTGGGGCCCGAAGCTCGCCTCGTAATAAGGGACAAACATCCGGCCAGGCGGGCACAGCGCGTCGATACGCTCGCGGTCGGCGTCGGTGATCGTAACGTCCATGGCCTTGAGGTTGCTCGCGAGCTGCTCGGGCGTGCGCGGGCCCATGATCGCGCTGCTGACGGCCGGCTGCTGCGCGACCCACGCCAGTGCGAGCGCGTCGAGGGTGCAGCCCTTGTCGTCGGCGAGCTGGGCGAGCCCCTCGACCGCGTCGAGCGCGGCGGCGTCGTTCATGAACTGACTGCCTCGGCCGGCGTTGCCCTCGGCGTAGCGTGCGTCGCCGGGCACATCCTTGCCCCGGCGGTACTTGCCGCTCAGCAACCCACCCGCGAGCGGCGACCAGGGCAGCAGGCCCAGCCCATAGGTCTGCGCCATCGGCACGAGTTCGCGTTCGATGCGGCGGTCCAGCAGGTGGTAGGGCGGCTGCTCGGTGACGTATCGGTTGAGCCCGTGTCGCTCGCTGAGCCAGAGCGACTCGACCACTTGCCAGGCCGCGAAGGTCGAGCAGCCGATGTAGCGGACTTTGCCTGCCCGGACGAGGTCGTCCAGGGCGCGGAGGGTTTCGTCCGCTGCGCACTCGTTGTGTGGGCGGTGGATCTGGTAGAGGTCGATGTAGTCGACGCCGAGACGCTTGAGCGATGCGTGGCACTGCTCGATGACCTGCCGGCGGGAGTTGCCCCAGCGGTTGGGGTCGAGCTTGGCGAGCAGGGGGTTGTCGACGTGCTGTTCTTTGAACATGTTGCCGTGGCACTTGGTCGCGACGACGAGCCGGTCGCGCACGTCGGGGCCGAGTTCTTTCAGGGCTTTGCCGACGATGCGTTCGGATTCGCCGTGGTTGTAGACGTTGGCGGTGTCGACGAGGTTGACACCGTGCTCGACGGCCGCGCGGACCATGCGTGTGGCGGTTTCGGTGTCGGTGGTGTCGCCAAAGGTCATGGTGCCCAGGGTGAGCGGGCTGACGCGGATGCCGGTTCGGCCGAGATAGCGTGGTTGCATGGGGTTTCCTTGAAAGTATTGTCGTGGGTCGGGGCGGCCGGTACGATAGCGTTCCCCTCAATGGCAAGGCCCGTTGACTGATCTTAGCCCCTCAAGGAGCAGTAGAAGATGTCGGACCCACAACGAAACGCGGTGTCGGTGGTGATGCGTGTGCTTTGGGTAGTCGTTCTGCTTTGTCTGCTGCCAACTGCCGCGCTCGCGCAAGAGGGCGACGGGCCGCTACGTCTGAGCGAGGTCAATCGCATGATCCGCGCGGACCAGACCCCGGCCCAAGTGGTCGAGGCCGCTGCGGCACGCGGGATCGATTTCGAGCTGAGCCGACAAACGCTGCGCCGGCTGGACCAGTGGGGTTTTTCGGAGGCGCAGATCGAGCAGCTCCAGCGTATCGCGGCGGGCGAGGCCCCGGGCGAGGCCGACATGCCCGCCGACGCGGGGGGCGAAGCTGCGGACGGTGACCAAGACGCTGAGTTCCCCGTGGGCTACCGCGACAACGCCGGGACACACGAAGGCGAGAAACGCCGTATCGAGCGGGCGATCGCGGACGCGGCGTTGGGATACGAGCGCCTCGAACTTGGCCGAGTGACGCTGTACTGCAGCCCGCAGCGTGCGCGAGAGCTGGGGGAGTTGCTGGTGCTGACCGAACGCGCCGTGATCGAGCGTTTCCCAGACAGCATTACCAACGCCATCGACCCGCGCTCGGCACATATCGTGGTCGTCGATGGCGACAGCGAGTGGGCCCGCTGGCTCGCCGCGTTCCAGGCGTCCTACGCCCAAGACGGGATCACTTTTCCCGCCAACCCCGAGGGCGATTTCAAGGCCCGCATGGCGAACTCGCCCGGCTACACGACCGGCATCCTCTCGGCCGTGCGTGGCGACCTCATGGAAAACCGCGAGGCCTTGCACCGCTCGGTGACCTACCACCTCGGGCACTTGATGATGAACAGAGCGAGCCGACCCGACGGGTTCTTTGAGTCGGCACCACACGATGCGCTTGTCACCGGGTTTGGCAACCTGGTCGAGACCATGGCGATGGGCAGCCCGTCGGTGATGGTCTACTCCTACACCTACGAGGATCGTGGACTGGACGGCCCTTCGGCCTGGCCGGACATGGTGCGTGAGCGGTTCCGCGAGGGCAAGATCGACGACGTGACTTCCGTGTGGAACTTCTCGACCGATACGATGCAGCCCGGGCATTACGCCGAGGCGTGGTCGATGGTGTCGCTGCTGTGCGAAGCGGAAGACAAGTTTGCGCAGGCGGTCTTGCAGGTGCAGCGCGACGAGGGCGCGATGGCCGAGGCGGTGCGTGGGGCGTATGAGATCGAGGATGCCCGCCTGCTCGCGGGCTGGCGTCAGTGGGCCGGGCGATAAGTTGCGTTCATTGCGTGAGGTGCTGATGTGGCGATGGCTGTTCTGTGCGGCGGGGGTCTGGCTGAGTGTGCTTGCCGCGTGGCCTGTGTTGGCTCTAGATAATCGGCCTAATATTTTGGTCATCGTGACCGACGACCAGGCCCCGTTCACATTGAGTTGTTACGGGAACACGATCTGCCGGACACCGAATCTTGACGCACTGGTCGAGCGGGGGGTGGTGATTGATCGTGCGTACCACATGGGGTCTTGGTCTGGCGCGGTGTGTACACCGTCACGTCACATGATCATGACCGGCCGAACGGTCTGGCACATTCCCGGGAACAGCAACCCGAACCATGGCGACGCGGGATGGGTCCCGGCGGGCCTGGCCGATCAATCCATGGCGGCGGTGTTCAACCGCGCGGGCTACGTCACATTCCGCACCTGCAAACGCGGCAATAGCTACGAGGCCGCCAACGCACAGTTCACCCACCGGCACGACCTGACCCGCCGCGGCGGTACGGCCGAGACCGGCAGCGCGTGGCATGCGGACCGCGCGGTGGAGTTCCTGCATCGCATGGCCGACCGGGACGAGCAGCGCCCGCTGCTCATGTACCTCGGCTTCTCGCACCCGCATGACGTCCGCAATGGGTTGCCCGATCTGCTCGATCACTACGGCGCATACAACGCCGATGACCCGCCCTCCGAGGTCAACCCCGACGCGCCGCCCCTGCCCAGCAACTACCTGCCCGCCCACCCGTTCCCGCACGGGCACCCGAATCTACGCGACGAGGTCGCCGTCCAGGGCGTCATGCGCTCACGTTCCGAAGCTACGATCCGAAACGAGATGGGCCGTGAATACGCATGCATCGAGAACATCGACACGCAGATCGGTAGGGTTTTACGGCAACTCGAAGCGATGGGCGAACTCGAAAACACCTACATCATCTTCACCGCCGACCACGGCATCGCGGTGGGGCGTCACGGGTTGGCGGGTAAGCAGAATCTGTACGAGCACACCTGGCGTGTCCCGATGATCGTCGCGGGTCCGGATATCCCACACGCTGGCCGAGCGACCGGGAATGTCTACCTGCTTGATATCCTCGCGACCATCTGCGACTTCGCGGGGATCGATCCACCCGATACGAACGAGGGGGTCAGCTTCGGACCCGTTGTGCGCGGCGAGGTGGAGACCGTCCGCGATGTGCTCTATGGCGTTTACTGCGGCGGGACTAAGCCGGGCATGCGCAGTGTTCGGCTGGGGGATTGGAAACTCATCAAGTACGATGTGCTCGACGGCGAAGTGCGTCAGACACAGCTGTTCAACTTGGCCGACAATCCCGACGAACTACTCATCGAACACCACGCCCCGGCGGTTGTCGCACTGACCGGCCACACCCCCGCCGCACATCAGGTCAACCTGGCCGATGACCCGCGTTACGCCGCGAAACGCGCAGAGCTTGAGCAACTACTGCAGGCGGAGATGGATCGCCTGGACGACCCGTTTCGATTGTGGGACCAGCCCACGCAGTAGGGGGCACGCTCGCGGCTTGCTAGCTGGCGGCCTTGCTCGAGTTACCCCTGCAAGTCCGCGAACATGGGGGTGGAGAGGTAGCGTTCGCCGAACGAGCAGCCGATGGTGACGATGTTTTTGCCGGCGTTTTCAGGCTTACTCGCGATGTTGCACGCGGCGCAGATGTTGGCACCGGTCGAGATGCCGCCGAAGAGCGCCTCTTCACGCGAGACGCGTCGCGACCAGTTGAAGGCCTCGTCGTTGGTGACGGTCTCCACGGCATCGACGAGGTCGGTGTCGAGGTTCTTGGGGATGAAGCCCGCGCCGATGCCCTGGATCTTGTGCGGCCCCGGTGCGCCGCCGGAGATCACAGGCGAGTCGACCGGCTCGACGGCGATGAGCTGGATGTCGGGGTTTTTCTCTTTGAGGAACTTACCCGCGCCGCTGATGGTGCCGCCCGTGCCCACGCCTGAGACGAGGATGTCGACTTTGCCGTTGAGGTCGTTCCAGATCTCCGGCCCGGTGGTCTCGTAGTGGGCCTGGGGGTTGGCGGGGTTTTCGAACTGCTGGGGCATCCATGCGTTGTCGCCCGCCGCGACGAGCTCGGCGGCCTTGCCGATCGCGCCCTTCATCCCCTCGGCGGCGGGGGTGAGCACGAGCTCGGCACCCAAAGCCCGCAGCAGTGCCCGGCGTTCGAGCGACATCGACTCGGGCATCGTCAGCGTGACCTTGTACCCACGCGCGGCGCAGATGAAGGCGAGCGCGATCCCCGTGTTGCCCGAGGTGGGCTCAACGATGTGCGTGTCTTTGTTGATGAGCCCGTCGCGCTCGGCCGCGTCGATCATGGCTTTGCCGATGCGGTCCTTGACGCTCGCCATCGGGTTGAAGAACTCGCACTTGACGAAGATGTTGGCGCCTTCGGGGACGACGCGGTTGAGCTTCACCAGCGGCGTGTTGCCGACCGTGTCGGTCATGCAGGTGTAGGCTTTGTTGTGCAGCAGGGGGGCGGTCGTGGTCATGGGGGGCTCCGTTGTACTGGCGTCAGGGGGATCGTAGGTGTCTCGCCCACGCCCAACCCCGAATACTACGCGGCTCGGCGGACGCTGCCAAACGCGTGTTGCCTGTCCTCGCCGCCCGCCTACAATGCGGCGCGATACCTTCCCGCCACTTGTACCCTGAAAACAAAGGATATCCCTTATGTCACAACGCACTGTTACCCTCAAAGGCAACCCCGTCCAGCTCGCGGGCGATGCCGTGGGCGTCGGCGATACCGCGCCGGGCTTCACGGGCACCGGGCTTGATCTGGGCGACGTCTCCCTCGCCGACTACGCGGGCAAGACCGTGATTCTCTCCACCGTCCCCTCGCTCGACACCGGCACCTGCGACCTGCAGACCAAGCGATTCAACAAGGAAGCCGGCGAGGGCGGCGTCGCCGTGCTCACGGTCTCGTGCGACCTGCCCTTCGCGATGAAGCGGTGGTGCGGGGCGACCGACTCCGACGCCGTGGTCTGCGTCTCGGACTTCAAGCAGCGCGCGTTTGGCAAGGCCTACGGCCTGGAGATCGCCGACGGCCCGCTGCAGTCGCTCATCACCCGCAGCGTCATGGTCGTCGATCCCTCGGGCAAGATTGTCTACCAGGAGATCGTTCCCGAGATCGCCAACGAGCCCAACTACGACGCGGCGCTCGACGCGGCGAAGGCGATCGCCTAACACAACCCCGCCTGTCGCCACTGCACCCCTCGACACGCCGCGCCATCGCGGCGTGTTGTTCATTAACGCTTGGGTTGGCAGGGTGGATGTCGCCCGCTGCACGCATGACATGGCCTGGTTGCTTAAGCAACCAGGCCGGGCGGGTAGGGAGTTGGTCTTCGCGTGCTTCGCTAGTCCAGCCGCAGGTCGTTCATGCGCAGCCGGCTTGAACCGTAGTAGCGCATGACGCGTTCGATCGAGGCGCCGTAGCGTTCGTCGAAGGATTCTTCGGCGGACATGCCTTCCTTGATGCCCTCGATCATCTGGACGTAGCCGCGACGGTTTTCTTCGATCATCAGCTTGGTGACGTCGTACGCGATGCCGTAGTGCGGGCCGATGATGTTGCGTGCGGTGAGGAAGTTGTCGAGCCGGCCGCGTTGCTGGACGTATCGGCGGGCGCTGGGGACGCGGTCCTCGGACCCGCCGTTGTTCAGCAGCGACTCGGCGAGGTACTCGGCGAGCCCCTCGTTGAGCCAGTTGGGGACGTGGTGCGAGCTTTTGTAGCGGAACAGGAAGCCGTGGGCCGCCTCATGGACCAGCGTGTGGGCGAGGTTGTCGCGGTCGTTGTTGCGGAACATGAAGATGTGTACGTCGCCGTTGGGGAACTGGTAGCAGATGCCGGCCGAGCCCTGGGCGTTGTTGCCAAAGACCTCGGCGTTGTAGCGGAGGTAGTCGCGTTGTTCGTTGAACATGATGAGCACGCATTTGCCGCGCCAGATGTTGAGCTCTTCATCCAGGTCGAAGACCTCGCAGAGCTTGTCGTACATCCGGTCGAGCAGGCCGACCCAGAAGTGCGCCTCGTTGCGGGGCAGGTCGGTGAAGACGATGAAGCGTTCGGTCTGCGTGTTGCCCAGCCGCATGTTGAGCTGGTCGAGGTAGCCCTGGACCTGCTCCTGCAGCGCGGCGGTCAGCTCGGCCTGCTCCTCGTCGGAGAGCTCGGGCCAGGCCGCGGGGTTTTCGATCACCGGGTCGCCCGGTGCGCCGGCCTCGGGGTCGCCGGCCGCTTCGGCATCACCCTCGCCCGATGAGGCGCTGGGTCGCCCGCCGTTGGCGATCATCTCCCGCATCGATTCATGGCGATCCGTGGCGTCGGGGTCCATCCGCTCGACACGGCGCATCACACGCTCGGCCGGCTCTTCGCCCTCGTCCATCCCCGCCAGCAGCTCGACCAGACGGTACCAGCCCTCGACATCCGCCGACCCGATCAGTCGCGGGTAGAAGCGTTCGATATCACGCGCACTGAACTCGGACCACGCCACGGACTGCTCCGCGTCGTCGCGGTCCAGGTAGTGGATCGCTTCCATCGTGTACGTCGTGATCTTCCCGCTGACACGCGTGTCATCGGCGGTCACGAGGTTGAAAGGCATCGACTCCCGTGTCGGCGCGAAGTGGCCCTCGGGCAGCTCGGTCGCCGCCGTGGCCTCGTCGTCCTGCCCCAACGCCGTGCGCTGCAGCGGCGGGCTCAGCAGCATGCCAACGCCACAGACCATGGCCAGAGTCGTGTGCAGACCGATGCAACGGATGCTGGAGAGGCGGCGATTCATCGATATAGGTCCCGGTAATAAGGATTGGCTGGGTGTCAGATTGTACCGGCCGCAGATCGCGTACTCAAGGAAAAGACGCCGCTAAAGCCCGAGTATTGCGGCCGCGTTGCCGTGGTAGAGCGATTCCAGCAGCGAATCAGGCATCGAGGCGCCCGACAGCGCCGCCGTCGCGAGCGGGTCGGCCGACGGGTCGACTTTCGAGAGGTCCGGGTCCACGATCGGCGAGGGGCCCTGGTAGTCGGTCTCGATGACTGCGCGGAGCGCCCAGTAGCGTGAGGCGTAGAGGTCGTAGCCCGTGCCGCCGTCGCCGGAGGTGGGGCCGGCGTCTGCCGGGGCGCGGTAGTTGTCGGCGCTCGCGACGATGTCGCTGCCAAACAACACCCGGCCGGGGTTGGCTTCGACGAACTCGACGAACCGCTCGGGGTGTTTGCTCAGCTCGCGGATCTGCCACTTGGTCGCGGAGGTATCGACGACGTAGTTGGGGTGGGCCTCCATGAAGCCGTGCAGCCAGTCGAGGTCTTCGGGGTTGCCGCCCATATGTGCACCGATCCAGGTGACGTCGTGGTACTGGTCGAGCAGCTTGGCGAGGGGCTCGAATTGCTGGCGTTTTGTGCCGTAGCGCGACGCGTCGGTGTAGACGGTCTGGAACCAGGTGTCGGGGTCGCCGACGTGGGTCATGAAGATGCGGTAGCCGGTCTCGTAGGCGATGCGGATCCCTTCGAGCCGGTTGGGCGAGTCGAGCAGCAGTTCGTCGCCGGCGAAGTCGCGGGCACGCGGCGCGGCCCAGAGCTTCATGATGCGCGAGCCCAGCTCGTAGAACGACACGATGTCGCGGTGCCACTGTGTCGTGAACGTGTCGGGTGCGTCGCGCTTGGCGTAGTCAGGCACGGCGATGTAGTGCAGCCGATCACGCAGCTCGGGCTCGAGTTCGGCCGAGTTGCGTTTCGCGTTGTCGAGCCCGGTCATCGTCCAGACGTGGTCGACGCCGTAGTCGTCCGCCGCCTCGAAAAATACCCGCGCCGACTCGGGCGAAGACACGTGCGAATGGATGTCGATGATCGGGCCGTCGTATCCAAACACCTCGGCCTCACGCCTGTAATCCAGCCCCAGGCGGTTCGCGTCACTGATCGGGCAAGACCCCGCGGTGGAGGCGATCGACACATCGGTGGTTTTTGCGGCGGGGTGAGGCGTGGGCATGCGTCGGCTCCGGTAACAGCGGGTCGGCAACCAAGTGTAGCCCCGCCGCGCGAGGTCGGCCCGGGCCCGGCTATGATGGTCCCCCGAACACCCACACGGAGCAACGCGATCCGACCCGACGACGACCTCGATTTCGACGACTGGCCCGACGAACAGCCCGCCGCAGGGCAGCCCGCCCCAAGCGCCGCGCAGGCCGCCGACGCCGACGGCTTCGACGACCTCGACGACCTCTTCCCCGACAGCGATCAAACGCCCCCAGCCCCCCGCGCCAAGCCCGTCGGCATCGACCCACGTTTCCACATCGACCTGCCCACCTCCGGCGTCTCCGACAGCGTCTTCCCCTACGGCGTCCCGGCCGGCATCGACTACGCCACCGGCAAGCCGCACGTCCCCGAGCCCGAACCCCAGGCCCCCAGGCCCGTCCTCCCCGTCGGCCCGCCCAAGTACGACCTGATCGCGCTCGACCTCGACGGCACGCTCATGCGCACCGACAAAAAGGTCGCCATGTTCGATGTCAACGCCATCAAACGCGCCATCCAACGCGGCGTCAAAGTCGTCATCGCCACCGCCCGCCCGCCGCGATCGTCGCGCGAGATCTACCTCGAGCTCAGGCTCGACACCCCGCTCATCAACTACAACGGCGCGCTTATCCACGACCCCAGGCAGGGCGACAAGGGCAAGCACCTGCTCCACCAGCCCCTGCCCGCGCCGCTCGCCCGCGCGATGGTGGACTGTGCGCGGGCCGTCGACCCCGAGGTCGTCGTGACGATGGAGATCCTCGACAAGTGTTTTACGGACCACGACGACCCCACGCTCCAGACCGAGACCGCCAAGAAGTTCAAGCCGGACTTTATTGGCTCGCTGGATGTGCCCCTCGAGCAGGACATCACGAAGCTGATGTTCCTCGCGCCGGGCGATCGGCTCAAGCGGGTACGCCGGGCGATCGCCGAGCAGTTTGCGGGCCAGGCCGCGTTCATGGAGAGCGACGAGCACGTGATGCAGATCGCGCACAAGAGCGTGGGCAAGGAACGCGCCCTCGCGTGGGTGGCGAAGTCGCTTGGGGTCCCCGCTGAAAAATGCCTGGCGATGGGCGACGCGCCCAACGACGCGGGCATGCTCCGCTGGGCCGGCAAAGGCATCGCCGTCGCCAACGCCTTCGGCGACGCCCGCCACGCCGCCGATGTCATCCTCAAAGAGGGCAACGACAACGAGGCGGTCGGGCACGCGATCGAGGATTTTGTGCTGTAAGGGTCTGACCTCGGCATGTATGAAAAACCGCCGCGGTCCCCTGTCGGGTACGCGCGGCGGCGGAGGAGAAAAGCGGGGTTGTCGTTGGGTCAGGTGCGTGCCGGGTCGTCTCACATGAAAGACGCGGCGGGGGGGCTGTGCCTTACTGCACCTGGATCTTGCGTGGCTTCACTTCTTCGCGTTTCTTGAGCTTGAGCGTCAGTACGCCGTCGGCCAGTCGTGCGTCGACATTGGTCGGGTCCACCGAGCTGGGCAGGGTGAACTTGCGTGCGACGCGGAGGTATTTGCGTTCGTGGACATGCATCGTGCCGCCGGGCTTGGCGCCGCCGTCGGTCCGGTCGGTGGGCTTGCGTTCGGCGCTGATGGTGAGGACGCCCTGGTCGATGTTGACATCGACCTCGTCCTTGGCGAAGCCGGGCAGCTCTGCCTCGACGGTGAGGGCGTCGTCGTCCTCGTGGATGTCGACGGGGTACTGCGCGGTGAGGTCGCCGGTGTCGAAGTTGAAGCGTTTGCCGATCGCGCGGTCGACGTCGCGGAGCATCTCGAGGGGGTTGTCCCAGACTTTGTTCATGGTGTGGATCATGGCGTGTTTCCTTTCTAGAAGCATAGGGTGCCAGTGACGTTCGGGCCGACCGAGCCGGTGAAAAGGTGGCCCGTCGGCGGGGGTAGAGATGCAACCATCGTGCCAGGCGTGGTCGGCATAAGTCGTTCTGAAAAACTGACTTGCGATGCCCCGGGAATCTGGATGTTCTGCCGGTTTGGCAGTTTGGTGTGTGCGGTAAGCCAACGCAGCAGCTTTTTGATACGCCACTTCTCGGGCGAGATTGACCGAAGAGGGCGCGTCGTTCGCAGAGGTGGGATTGAAGCTCGGTTGAGTCTCACGTTTGAACCTGTCAATCCTCCGCATCCTGCCATCCTGTCAAAAAAACCATTGCCGGTTGCGATACGATGCCTATTCACCCTTGCCAGGATTTAGAAGACTGCCATGACGACACCGGACCCCAGCCGACCCAAGACCCGCGCCGCGATCGTCGGCTGCACGGGGTACACGGGCTACGTGCTCATCGACCTGCTGCTGCGACACCCCTACGCCGAGGTGACCTACCTCGCGTCGCACCGCGAGACACCGCCCGACCTGCGCGAGGAGTTCCCGCAGTTGCTGGGTCGGCTTGATGCGCAGGTGGCGGTGGCTCGGCCGATCGACGCGGAGCAGATCGCGGAGTGTGCGGATGTGGTGTTCCTGGGCCTGCCGCACAAGGCGGCGATGGCGCACGCCCCCGCACTGCTCGACGCCGGGCTCCGGGTGATCGACCTGAGCGCGGACTACCGCATCGAGTCGCAGGAACTCTACGAGCGGGTGTACGCTACGAAGCACGACGACCCCGACAACCTGGCCGACGCGGTGTATGGCATCCCCGAGCTGTTCCGCAACGAGCTGCCCGGCGCGACGCTGGTCGCCAACCCGGGCTGCTACCCGACGGCTGCGGCGCTCGCGATCGCGCCGCTGCTCAGCCATGCGCTGGTCAAGACCGGGCGCATCCTGATCAACGCCAACTCGGGCGTCACCGGTGCAGGCCGATCCCCCAAGCCGCACCTGCACTTCCCCGAGTTCAACCAGAACTTTTTTGCCTACGGCACGATCGGCGGGCACCGACACCAGCCCGAGATCGCGCAGACACTCTCGCGCGTCGCGGGCAAGGCGATCGACCCGCTGTTTGTGCCCCACCTGCTGCCGGTCGATCGCGGGATCCTGGAGACGGTCTACCTGGAGCCCGCCGACCCGGACGTGACGGAGCAGGAACTGCTCGCGGCGTTTGATGATGCGTACGCGGACGAGCCGTTCGTGCGCGTGCGCGAGGACCTGCCTGGGATCAAAGACGTGGTGGGCACAAACTTCTGCGACGTGTCGGTCCGGCTGACCGAGCACGGCGACGCGAAGACGGTGGTGGTGTTCGCCGCGGAGGACAACCTGATGAAGGGTGCCAGCGGGCAGGCGATCCAGAATATGAACGCGGTGTTCGAGCTGCCGGAGACGGCAGGGCTGCTGTGATCCGGTGGCGGTGGGGTGTGTGTGGAATCGAAGTGTGCCGGTTGGACTGGCTGCATAAGCCGTCAGACCGGGGTGTGTTTTGAGGTGGTTTACTCCGGGTCTTCTGCGTGAACCTGCTCGAGTGCATCCCGTATGGGTTTCGCAAGCACATCGGGTAGCGGCTCAATGAGTTGCTGGGCCCGGTCGTAGCGCCCGGTGTTGAACGCGGCCATCGCGGCGTTGGCGCGTTGCGGATCGGTAAGTGGGGCGTTGCGTTTCAGCAGGGTGTCGTAGTGATTCCATGCCGCGCGGTCGTCACCGGTGGCGAGCAGGGCGTCGGCGAGGGCGGCCCCGGCCTGGTTAGAAGCCGGGGCGAGCGCGGCGGCACGCTTGAGGTGCGAGACCCCCGCGTCGGCGTCGTACGCGAGCTGCGCCTGGCCCAGCCAGTAGAGGGCGATCGGGTCTTCGTCGTCGGCCTGGACATCCGCATGCATCCGCGCCAATTCACTCGACCACGCGCGGTTGGCACGGGCGGTGAGGAACGTGAAGGCGAGTGCGATCAGTATCGCTGCGGCCAGGACGCTATGGCGGTGGAAGGGGCTGCGATTGATGAGCTTGGCGAGCAGCAGACCGACCAGCATCGCGCCGGCCATCGTGGTGGCGATTGTGAGTCGGTTGGCGGCATAGGCGCCGGTGACGGTGAGCAGGTGGCCGACGATCAGCAGGTGGGCGAGGAAGAGGACGGCGGGGACCAGCGCCGCCCGCCGCTTGCGGCTTAGCGCGGCGACGCCGGCGATCAAAACAACGTAGGCTGCGACCCCAAGGAAACTCAGCGCCCGCCAGGTCCCGATCGCTCCGGGCGCTGGCGTGTGGTTGTAGGTCGTGCTGGGCCAGGCGAACTGCTTGACGTACCACCCCGCGACGGCGCAGACCTCGGGCAGCCGATCGAGAAGGCCCATGCTGCGCAGCGGGTTGCCGGTGAGGTCGTCGGTCGTGGCGGCGTAGCCGGCGGGGAGGCCGACGACGGCGAGTCGTGCGGCGAGGTAGGCCGCGGCGGGGAGGAAGAGCGCAAAGAAGAACGCGCGTTTGGGGCAGATGCCGCGGGTAGTGCGGCAGGCGTTGGCTTGGCCGTGCGTGGTCGGTCCGCCCCCTGACGGTTGCGGCTCGTTGTGGGTGATCGGGTTTGTGCTTGGGGTGCCGACCCACCACTGCGCGAGGGCGCAGGGGATGAGGGCGAGCCCGCTTTCTTTTGAGCCCAGCGCGATGAGCGTGAGCGCTGCCGCGCCGGCGATGCTTGGCCAGGTCCAGCCGACTTGCTGGGCGCGGGCCTGCAGCGCGAGGAAGCCGGCGACGCCGAGGACGGCGAGCAGGTCGGCTCGGCCGACGAGGTGGTTGATGGCTTCGGTGTTCGCGGGGTGCGTGAGGACGAGGGCCCCGGCGATTAGTGCGGGCAGTAGGCCGGCGTAGCGTTTGAGCCAGGACACGACGCACAGCGCGACGCCGGCGAGCAGCAGGAGGTTGACGATGCGGAAGCCCGCGGCGCTGTTGGGTGTGATGCGCTGGCTCAGCCAGTATGAGAACACGGTGACCGGGCGGTAGAGCTGGTCGTCGAGGGAGGGCGACCCCTGCCAGTAGTGGTGGGTCCATAGCCGGAGCCCGCCTGCGAAGTCCTGGACGTCGGGGTGCTGTTGGATTGCGCTGTGGTCGTCGATGAGGAAGGGGTTGTTGATCGCGAGCGCGTGGATGAGCAGGGCCGCGGCGGCCAGTGCGAGCACGGCGAGCGCCCGCTGTTGCAGTTGTTTCTTTGGGGCGTCATCCATCGCGGGGGTTACTGATCCATGAGCTGGGCCTTCGCGTTGCTGCAGTACGCGCGGCAGAGGGCGCTGTCGGCGCACAGGGCGTGGCGTGCTTTGCAGACCTGTCGGCCGTGGTAGATCATGAGGTGAGACAGCATGCACCAGTTTTTGCGGGGGAACCGGGCCATGAGGTCGCGTTCGATCTTCTTGGGGTCGTCGTGCGTGGTGAGGCCGAAGCGTTTGGCGATGCGTCCGACGTGGGTATCGACGACGACGCCGTGGTTAATGTTGAAGGCGTTGCCCAGGACGACGTTGGCGGTCTTGCGGGCGGCGCCGGGGAGCTTGACGAGGTCTTCCATGGTCTGGGGGACCTGGCTGTCGTACTCGTCGACCAGCATGTTCGCCATGGCGTGGAGGTTCTTGGCTTTGTTGCGCCAGAAGTTGACTCGGCTGACGTGGTGTTCGATATCGGCGAGGTTGGCGCGGGCCATTTTCTCCGGCGTGGGCATCGCGGCGAAGAGCGGGGGGGTCACTTTGTTGACCAGGACGTCGGTGCACTGGGCCGAGAGGATGGTGGCGACCAGCAGCTCGAAGGGGTTGCGGTGGATCAGCGCACAGTGGGCATCGGGGTAGAGCGTTTCGAGGCGTTTGTAGATCCGTGCGGCGCGTCGGCGTGCGGGCTCGGGGGCCTTGTCGGTTTTGGGCTTGCTGCTTTGGCGCGGGGTGGGCATCGTTGGATTCTACCGCCCGCGGGCCGTCGCGCGGCGCGGGCGTGGTCGGCGTTTACTGCGCGGCGCGTGTGATGGCGGCGTCGTGTTCGAGGCGTTCGACGCGGTTGAGCGCGCGGTCCAGTGAGGCGGCGGGGACGAACAGGCCGACGCCGCGGAGCAGGATGCCCGGCGCTTCGCCGATGGTATCGGTGATGCGTTCTTCGTCGGCGGGGTCGATGACGGGGATGGCGCGTCCGGAGGCGAGGGCGACGTGGTCCTGCTCCCCGGCGCGGTGGAGCAGGGCGAGCAGCGTGACGGGCTGGGCGATGATGCAGGCGCGAACGATCGGGCCGTCGCCGCGTGGGTCCTCGGCGCTGCGTGCGCTGAGTCGCAGCGCGGCGGAGCACGGCCGCCAGTAGCTCGGGGGCACGGCTGGCCGTCCGCCTGGGCGGGCCTGGCCGACCGATTCGCCGTCGAGGTCGACATCGCGTGTCTGGTGGGGCTGGGCGTCGGCCTTGCGCACGCCGGGCGGGGCGATGACGTACCGCCGGCGGTTCAGCTCGACACAGACCAGCCCGTCATCCCCGGCGACCAGCCCGCGCAGCCAGAGCTCGTGCGCGGCTCGGCAGACCGCTTGCCTGACCAGTTGTTCATCCATCGTGAGCCCCACCTATTGAGAATCGGTTGTGACCACCGCCGAAGACGCCGGCTCTTTGCACCAGGGCGAAACACACAGCGCGAGTGCGCCACACAGCCAAGCGATTGTAACGACCCGCTCGGACCATTGGTGAAGCTGGTCAAAGTCGGCCCGGCGCTGCGTCAGGGTGTCGCTGTCGGCGGAGGTGTCGTAGAGCCCGGGCCAGCTCGCGTTGATTTTCAGCGTCACTGCCGTGCCGGAAAGCATGAAGACCACCGCCATGATGAGTGCCAGGGTCCGGAGTGTGTCGACACGGCTGCGGTTGGATGTTGGGGGCCAGATTCGTTTCATCAAACCAAGCGTGATGTGCGAAACCACCGCGAGGGCGAGCAGCACAAGCGCCGCGATGCCGCCGACCTTGAACAGGAGTTGGCCGGTGTAGCCCGCGACGGCTTGGTGTTGGAACGCCGAGAACATCGGGTCGCGGTACGGCTCGACCCCGGGCGAGGCGGCGATCTGCTCGGCTCCCCTGAAGATCACGATGATCGCGACGATCAGCCCCCCGGTCAGGCCGAGGAAGCCGCCCAGGGCGAGGGTCCAGAGTGCTTGGCAGGCCTTGATGAGGTGGTTTTGCAAGGGGTCGCTCCGATGGGGGGGGCGACATTGTAAAGACCCGGGCGGCGCGGTATCGGCGGGGTTAAAAAAGAGCGGCCTGCCGGAGTGGGGGGAGGCCGGCAGGCCGCGGGGGGGATCACGCACGCACAGATAGTACGAATGATGTACCTCAAAAGGAAGGGCATCAGGTCAAAATTGAGACATTTTGTTCCAAATCAGGTATTGACCCTAATGGAAAAGTGCCCTCACGGCTTGAAAACGCGTGTTGGGTCGTCTGCGTCAAGCTTGCGGAGGCCGGCGGGGTCAGGCGTCGGGCGGGTTGAGCAGGTCGCTGAGGCGGCGGAGGGCGTCGAAGGCCTGCATCGGGGACAGCTCGTTGAGGTCGATCTGACGGAGCTCGGCCAGGGCGGGGTGGTCGACGTACTCGGTAAAAAGCGAGAGCTGGGGCGGGCGCTGCGGCTGAGCGGATGGGGGGGCTGGGGACGCGCTGGGGCGGGAACTGTCCGGGGCGCTGCCGGGGGAGACGTGGCCCGCGTGGTTGACGGCGAGCTCGGCGAGGAGCTGGTTGGCGCGGTCGATGACGGCGGGGGGGAGGCCGGCGATCTTGGCGACGTGGATGCCGTAGCTGCGGTCGGTGGCACCGGGCGCGATGCGGTGGAGGAAGACGATCTCGTCCTGCCACTCGCGGACCGTCACGCTGAGGTTGGTGACGCTGTCGTATCGCTCGGCCAGTGAGGTGATCTCGTGGTAGTGCGTGGCGAAAAGCGTGCGCGGCCCGCGCTCGGCCAGGTGCTCGGCGATCGCCCAGGCGAGGGAGAGCCCGTCGAGGGTGCTCGTGCCTCGGCCGATCTCGTCGAGGATGACCAGCGAGCGGTCGGTCGCGTGGTGGCAGATGTTGGCGGTCTCGGTCATCTCGACCATGAAGGTCGATTGGCCGGCGTGCAGCTCGTCGTTGGCGCCGACGCGGGTGAAGATGCGGTCGGTCAGCCCGACCACCGCGCGGTCGGCGGGGACGAACGAGCCGGTGTGGGCGAGCAGGGTGATCAGCGCGGTCTGGCGGATGTAGGTCGATTTACCCGCCATGTTCGGGCCGGTGATGAGGGCGAGGGAGGCGGAAGGGGTCGAGGGGCCAAGGGGCTCAGGGGCCGAGTGCTCTGCGTCGATCTCTTCTTGTTGTTCCTCACGGGTCCCCTGGTCCCCTTGGCCCCTTGTCCCCTTCCCAAGCCCCACATCATTGGGCACAAACCGGTCGCCCAGGAGTTCATCCAGCACCGGGTGTCGGCCCGCGTCGATATCGAGCACCGGGGTTTCCACGATCGTTGGGCAGGCATAACGCGAACGCACCGCCCGCGCGGCGAAGGCGCCCAGCACATCGAGCTCCGCCACGACCGACGCGAAGCGGTGAAGCTCGTCGATCATCCCCTGTGCCTCGGCGCACAGGTCGCTGAACATCGCCTGCTCACGCGCGACGGCCCGGCCCTCGGCGCTGAGGACTTTGCCCTCGAACTCTTTGAGTTCCGGCGTGACATAGCGCTCGGCATTCTTCAGCGTCTGCTTGCGAGACCACCCGCCCGAAGCGTCGCCGTCGGCCGCGAGGCGGTCCATGTACGCTTGCGCTTTCTGCTTGTTCGCCGCGGTGACTTCGAGGTAGTAGCCAAAAACCTTGTTGTAGCCCACCTTGAGCGACGGGATCCCCGAGGCCTCGCACAGCCCGGCCTGGTAACGCGCGAGCCAGGCGTGGCTGTCGCGCTGCAGCGACCGCTGCTCATCCAGCTTCGCATCAATGCCATCGCGGATGAGCCCGCCCTCGCGCAGGTGCGCGGGCGGGGACTCGACGCACGTGTCGATGATTGTTCGGCCTAGTGTTTCCAAGGGTTCGAGCAGCTCGGCGACACGGTCCAGGTAGGCCTGCTCGCTGGGGCGGCCCTCAAGGACGGTGTGTACCTCACGCACCTGCGCGATGCTCCGGCCCAGTGCGACCAGGTCACGCGGGGTCGCCCGGCCCACGGCGAGACGCGCGGAGATACGCTCGATGTCGTGCACCTTGTCGGCTGCGTCGCGAAGCTCGTCGCGGAAACGCTCGTCCCCGACCATCGCCGTGACAACCCGCTGCCGCTGCTCGATACCTGCACGGTCGGCCAACGGGTAACACAGCCAGTGGCGCATCAAGCGTTTGCCCATCGCGGTGACCGGGCCGGTCTTGCCTTTGAAGATGCCCAGCAGCGAGCCCTCGACCTGGCCGGTGCGGAGGGTGCGGTCGACCTCGAGCGCATGGAGCGAGGCCTGGTCGATGATGAGGTGCTTGGCCCGTTCGAATCGGCGGGGCGGGCGCAGGTGCGTGAGTCGGCCATCGGCGTCGGCGCGTTGGGTCTCGAGCAGGTAGTGGACCACGCCGCCCGCGGCCATCAGCGACTTGTCGTCGTCGTCAAACCCGAAGCCGCCCAGCTGCGCGACGCGGTACTGCCGACGCAGCGCCTCGCCCGCTTCGCCCAGGCGGAACTGCCAGCCGGGCCTGCCCGTAACCGCACAGCCCAGCGCCTGCTCCAGCCGCGCGACGCGCTCGGGCATCTCGCCCGTCGCCGTCTCGCAGTAGATCAACTCGCGCGGCGCGATGCGCGCCAGCTCGTCGACGAGCTGGTCCTCGGGTACGGTCATCAGGTGGAATGCGCCCGTCGAGAGCTCGGCCCAGGCGATCGACGCGGTGGGCTGCAACTCTTTTTTCGAGCCGGGCGTTGACGCGGTTTGCGCCTTGGGCTTCGTGCCGTCGCCGTGGAACACGACCGCCGCGAGCGGGTTTTCTTCGCCCTCTTCGAGCAGCGATTCGTCGGTCAGCGTCCCGGGGGTGACGACGCGTGTGACGTCGCGCTTGACCACGCCCTTGGCATCCTTGGCGTCTTCGACCTGCTCACACACCGCGACCCGGTGGCCCGCCTGGATCATCCGCCGCAGGTACCCTTCGACCGCGTGGTAGGGCACACCCGCCATGGGCACCCCCTCGCTGCGCTGCGTGAGCGTCACGCCCAGCGTCTTGTGCGCCAGGACCGCGTCCTCGAAAAACATCTCGTAAAAATCGCCCATCCGGAAGAACAGGACGCAGCCCGGGTGCTGCTCCTTGAACCGTCGGTGCTGACGCATCGCGGGCGTGTCCGCGCCCTTGCCGGGCTTACTCGGCTTGTCGGCCGGCTTGCCCTGTGACTTGCCGGCGGGTGCCGCCTTCTTCTGTTTGTTCTGAGTCGCCTCCGCCATCGGCGTACTGTACCGCATCAAAACAAGACGCACGGCGTGCTCGGTCACTCCGCCGGTTTGTAACACCTGTGCCACATGACGCAGGTCGGCCTGCGCCGTCCGGGTCGGCAGGCCGTACAATGCCCCACCCCCACCCCGCGATCTGCCGACCTAGGGCCAAGCGCCCGGGCCGATCGATCCCCCGCGAGAAAAGATGCCCGACTCCAGCGACAGGACCGCCATACCTCCAAGGAGCAAGCCGCCCAGCCAGGGCGCGCTGGTGGTGTTGTTGGTTGCGATGCTGATGGTCAACGTGTCGGTACTGATCGTGGTGGTCGCCGGTGGCTGGTTCGACAAACGCGGGCCTGGCCAGGGCGAAGCCATCGCGCAAGCGGAGCCCACGCGATCGAACAGCCGTCAAGACGCACCACGAGCCGAGAGATCAACCCCTGCACGCCAAGCCAATCGCTCGGCAACAACCACGCCGCGGCCATCGAGCGAAGCCATCGACACGAGCGCCGCCCCAGAAGGTGAAACGCCGGCGGTCTCGCCCGGGCTCGATGTACCCGTGACACCCGCCGCGCTTCCCGCACCCGCACCGATCGAGGTGCAGCCGGTTCAACCCGTCTCAAATCCGACACCGCAGGCCCAGCCCGGCACGACGGAGACCCCGATCGATTTCTTCGGCATCCCCGTCCTCGAGTAGCGCCCCGTCTCAGCTGGTCTACAATCGCCGACATGACCGGCCTGTTCCCCAACGACACCCGAGATGATCGCGACGCGCCCAAGCCCGGCGAGCGCTTTGCCGACGTCGCGATCGAGCGTGGGATCGACGCCGCGCCGACCGGCCTGACCTACCGGGTTCCGCAGAAGCTCGAACCCGTCGCGGTGGGCCAGCGCGTGGTTGTGCCGCTTGGCCGAGGCAACCGCGGCGCGACCGGGTACATCATCCGTCTACGCGACGCGGTGGAGCTTGATGCAAAGAAGATCAAGCCGATCACCAAGCCCGCGCCGGGGGATGTGTCGCTCTCGGCCGAGCTGGTGGCGCTCGCGCAGTGGATCGCGTCGTACTACGTCTGCCCGCTGGGCATGGTGTTTGGCGCGATGCTGCCCTCGGCTGTGACACGCGGGACAGGCACCAAGCGCAAGCAGGTTGTCCAGCCCGCCGAGTCCTTGCCGACCAACGCGGACGGTACGCCGATCAAGCTCACGAAGCTGCAGCAGGCGCTGCTCGATGCGGCGCAGAAGCACGGCGACTGGATCGACACACGCGAGCTTGCGGACCGGGCCGGCGCCAAGACACGCGGGCCGGTGACACAGCTCATCGAGAAGGGCGTGCTGGTTGCCGAGCACCGGGATGTGGTGCAGTCGACGCTCGACCTGCGCGCGCGAGAGGAAAGCGAAGCCGACAAGGATGTTGCGCTGGGGGCGGCGCAGCAGTCGGCGGTGTCGCATCTGAAACAACACGCCAACCAGTTCGGCGTCCACCTGCTGCACGGCGTCACTGGCAGCGGCAAGACCGAGGTCTACCTACGCACGATCGCGGCGCTGAAAAAGGGGTCAGACCCCTTTGTTGGGGAGGCGTCCGCCATCGTCCTCGTCCCCGAGATCGCGCTCACGCCGCAGACCGTCGGTCGGTTCCTCGCGCGTTTCGGCAGCGAGCGTGTGGCCGTTCTCCACTCCGGGCTCACCGCTGCGCAGCGTCATGCGCAGTGGCGACGGATCCAGAGCGGCAAGGCGACGATCGTGGTCGGCGCGCGGTCTGCGGTGTTTGCGCCGGTCGCGAACCTTGCGCTGGTCATTGTGGATGAAGAGCACGACAGCTCGTACAAGCAGGATCAACTCCCGCGCTACCACGCGCGCGATGTCGCGATCAAGCGTGCCCAACTCGAGGGCGTCCCCGTGCTTTTGGGCAGCGCGACACCTTCGCTGGAGAGCTACTACAACGCGGTGGGCGATGCGCCCCAGCCGGCCGGCAAACCACCCGCATCCACAACCCCGGCAAGCCCCCGGGCCCACTACCTCCACCTGCCCGACCGCGTGCCGGGGATGCGGCTGCCCACGGTCGAGATCGTCGACCTCATCGAAGAACGCCGGCGACGCCGGGGCATCCACCTGCTGTCGGCCCGGCTTGAGCAGCGGCTGGCTCAGACGATCGATGAGCTCAACGCCCAGGCCATGGTGCTGCTCAACCGCCGGGGCTACGCGAACTACATCGCCTGCCCGGACCACAAGTGCGGCTGGCTGATGTGCTGCGACCACTGCGACGCGTCAATGGTCTACCACCGCGACCACCGCCTGCCGCTGGGCGGGGTCGTGCGTTGCCACCACTGCACAGCCGAGCAGGTGCTCCCGCAGGTCTGCCCCGACTGCGGCAAGCGCACCACGGTGTTCGGGCTGGGGACGCAGAAGGTCGAGGACGAGCTGTGTGAGAAGTTCCCGTCGGCACGGATCGCGCGGATGGATTCGGACACGATGAAAAACGCCGAGGACTATCAGCAGACGCTCGACCGATTCCGCAAGGGCGAGATCGACATCCTGCTGGGGACTCAGATGATCGCGAAGGGGCTCGACTTCCCGGGTGTTCGGCTGGTCGGTGTGGTCAGTGCCGACACCGCGCTCAACTTCCCCGACTTCCGTGCACGCGAGCGCACGTTCCAACTCATCGCGCAGGTCGCCGGCCGCAGCGGGCGTAGCGCGGACGCGGGGCGCGTGGTGCTGCAGACGTTCGCGCCCGACGACCCGGCCGTGCAGCGTGCGGCAAAGCACGACTACCTCGGTTTTGCACAGGAAGAGATCGCGCTACGCAGGGAGATGATGCTCCCGCCGGTGGGCCGTCTGGTGCGAATCGTCCTGCGTGATACGGACCACGCCGCCGTGCAGCGCCGCGCCCTTGAGCTGGCGGGGCACCTGCGCGCGGCCAACGAGCAGATTCAGCTCGGCGTTCGGCTGCGCGGCCCCCACCCCTGCGCGATCGGACGCGTCGCCGATTTTCACCGGCTCGAGGTCCAGCTCCAGGCCCCCTCGGCCGCGCCGCTGCAACAACTCATGACCGCGCTGCGCAACCGAGGCCAACTCATCAGCGACCACCACACCGCGATCGACGTCGACCCGGTATCGGTGCTCTAGCCGAGTGCGGGGTCGGCTGCGCTTGGTGCGTTGGGTCGGGCTATACGGATTCGCTGTTCCATTGCATGCGTTGTTTGGCGGCGTTGAGGTCTTGCCGGACACACTCGATGAGTAGCAGGGTCCAGAGCCCGAGCAGGGCGGCGAGGACGGCCGAGCAGCAGCCGCAGAGCATGGCCAGTTCGCCGATCCAGGCCGAGAGCAGGAGACTGAAGAGGCCGGTGGCGGTACACCCACCCAGGCCGTAGCACACGGAGGTGATAGACCGGACGAGGTTCCAGTCGGCCATGCGTGTGGCGAGGGTCTGCAGGTAGAGCAGGAGCGTGATGAGGCCTGCGGCGAGCAGGAGGGGCGGGATGATGAACGCGGCGGCCTCGAGGGTTTTGCGTGTCATGCCAAAGGGCACGAGTGCGCCGGCCCAGAGGAGCGCGAAGCCGACGGGCACACCGGCGGTGAGGCCGAGGCGCGCGGACCATCGTGTGAGTGTTTCGCGTTTGATCGGGTGGCGTGTGGGGTCTTTGCTGGTGAGGAGCCAGATCGCGGCGAGCGCGAGGCCGATCGTGCTGAGGATGAGTACCCAGACGATGACGAAGAAGAAAGTGAGGAGTTGTTGGTGGCGCGTGTGTTCGGCGATGAGAGCGGTGGCGATGAGCATGAGCGTGATGGCGACGGCGAGGAGCGCGGCGCAGCCGAAGAGGTTGCCGCCCAGCGCGGTGCGTTTGAGCCAGGCGGGGTTGCTGTGCTCGGGCCGGTCGTCGCGGAGCGCGTCTTCGACGGGTTGCCCGCATTCGGGGCATTGGCCGGTGCCCGCGATGCTTCGGAGGTTGTAGCCGCAGGACCGGCAGGCGAGGTCGATGCGGACGTTGCCCGCGTCGTCGAGGAGGGCCTCGCGGTTGAGCTTGAGCCGGGCGAGCAGGGCTTGGTTGATGGTGTTCATGGCCGGTCGTCGGGCTGGGCGTTGATTCGCCTTGCGGTTTGGCGATGCATCGGCCAGAATGCTTCGTGGCCTTTCTCACCGTCCGTGGGTGGCGGCTCGCGTTGACATGCTAGTGGGGCATCGGCATGGCGGAAAACTACCAGCTCTCGGGCAATCGGCTGAAGATCGAGAACCGGGCCCGGCTCTACGGGCTCTTGCGTTTTGTCTACGCGGCGCTGGCGGGCGGGGTCTGCGTGCTGGCGGTTATTACGCTCCCCCTCGCGGCGGCCAATGCGCAGGCGGTTTTTGATGCTTTTGAGAACAACACCGCCGGCGCGGCCGAGGTCGTATGGGTCGCCGCGTATGTCGTGTCGCTGCTCGGGCTGCTGGTGGGCGCGGTCACGGCGATGTCGTGTTTCCTGCGCGGGCTTAAGGCGATGCTCTCGCTGTTCATCCCGGTCAAGGTGCCCCAGGACCTCTACCTCGGCGCGCCCGCGCAGCCCTCACGCTCGACCGTCAACGCGAACACCGTGTTCCAGGACCTGTTCAAGCACCGGACGATCTCGACCTACACCGCGCTGCCGGGCTTTGTGGCGCGGGTGGCGCAGCTCGTGTCGTCTCGGCTGCGCTACGCGACGCCGCCGATGCATCGACCGATCCGCGCCTTCCTCGGGACCAAGGCGATCATCCTCACGCTGCTGCTGTGTGTGCCCGCTGTCTTGTCGCTGCCGCCGCTTCGCCCGACGTTTGAGCAGATGGTCGGCGACCCGGAACTCGCCAAGCACGTGACCGCGACGAGCGTGCCCTGGCTCCTGCTCGCGGTGGTGCTGGGCGGGCGGGCGATCCGCCTGCTGGTGCTGCTGGCGATGATGCCCGCGTCGCCACGCGTCGAAGTCCACGAGCAGCGCGTCCATATGGAGAACACCGGCAACCCTGTCAACTTCTTCAACCACGCGACCGAGGCGGTGGAGGACGAACGTGTCGGCGACTTCCCCAACCGGATGTACAACGTCGCCCGACCCGACATCGGCACCGCACGGCCGGGCGAAACCAAGCAGTTCCGCGGGTTCATGCTCTTCGAGACCCAGCCCTGGCCTAAGAAGACCGGCGGGGCGCTGGCGTGTGTCATTGCGGGGATGGGCGGGGCGTTCATGGGCGCGGTCGGCCTCGCCGCGCTCGTCCTCATGCCCGTCAACCCCCTCGTGCAGTCCTCCGTCTACGACATCGCGCTGTGGATGCTCGGTGGGCTGGTCGCCTGTGTCGTTGCATCCCGGCTGATGGGCGAGGCCCGCTCATTGCAGCTCGTCTACCGCTTCCGCAGCGCGTTCATCCTGATGGACTTTAACGGCACGTACACCTCCAGCGAGATCGGGCTGGGCGACGGCCGGGGCGGCCAGCTCCACGCCCGCCGATCCGCGATGCAGAGCGACACCTATCTCACGCTCTACGCGTCGTCGCTGGTCACCGAGTGCTACGGGCCCAAGGCCCTGCAACAGCAGCTGCGATACATCGTCAGCGCCGAGGTCAACGACGATCTTCGCCAGCTCGTGGGCACACTGGTCAAGCGGTTCCAGACCTACGCCGACAGCGGTGCCGCGCTGCCGGGCGTGCGCATCGACCCGTCTGCGCAGCAGATGATCCAGGCTAACGCGATGATTGAGGAGGCCAGCGCCGCCGCGAAGAAGCGCGGTAACAAGCTTGGCAAGTCGAAGCACGCCGACGCTCCGCAGATCGGACAGACCCCGCCGCGTCAGATTGATGGCGAAGCGGCGGAGTAGGCCGGGGGGGCATGCTTGTTGCCGCAGCACACAGTTGCGCGGTGGATGCCCTTGGCTTAGCCCACGCGTTTGGTGATCCGGCGGTCGGGTAGCGGGCAGGCCTTGGTGCTGTTGAGCAGGGCGTCCATCAACTCGTCCATCTTCACTGTCGCGAGGGTGGTGGCGCTGTCGCTGACGGCGTAGGGGATAATGAGGTTGTCGTGGTGCAGGACCGCGCCGCAGGAGTAGACGACATTGGGCACGTAGCCGTCGCGTTCGCTCTCGTTGGGCGCGATGAGCGGGAACTCGAGGTGGCCGATGACGCGCTGGGGGTGTTCGAGGTCGAGCAGTGCTGCCCCGATGCAGTAGGTGCGGACCGGTCCCACGCCGTGGGTGAGCAGCAGCCAGCCGTGGGGCGTTTCGATGGGCGGGCCGCAGTTGCCGATCTGCACGAACTCCCAGGGGTACATCGGGCCCTGGAGTTTCTCGGCCGTGTTCCAGAAGTACGGGTTGTCGGACTTCATGAGGAACAGGTTCTCGCCGTCGAGCCGGGACACCATCATGTAGAACCCGTTGACGCGGCGCGGGAAGAGGGCGAGGCCTTTGTTCTGGACGTATCGGCCGTTGAGCGTGTGAACGCGGATGGTGTCGAAGTCGGTGGTCTCGAACATCTGCGGGAGGATGGTGTGGCCGTTGTACGCGGTGTAGGTGCCGTAGTAGGTGACGCTGCCGTCGTCATCGACAAAGCGGGTGAGGCGTGCGTCTTCGATGCCGCGCGACTCGTTTTCGGAGGTCGGGAAGATGACGAGGTCGGCGGGGTCCGAGGCGTGTGGGATGATGAGCTCGTAGTTGGACCGCGCGAGCCAGCGCATCTTGTCGGCGGCCTCGTCGAAGGGGGCACCGCCGACACCTTCGCGTTGTCGCATCTCGCCGATGAGCCGGTCGAGTTGTGGGTAGGCGAAGCGGTCGGGCAGTTCGCTTAGGATCATGCCGACCTGGTCGTTGTAGGCCGCCATCTCGATGAGCTTGAGGAAGAAGAGTTGTTTGTCGTAGAAGCGGTCGCCGTGGACTTTCATCGGCGCGACGTGGGGGGTGAGGTCGTCGAGGCGGACCTTGCCGTGGGCGTCGGCGACGCCGGTGCGGAAGACGATGGAGGAGACGTGTCCTTCGCCGGTGGCGCGGAGGGAGATGAGGAGTCGGACCTCGCCTTCGCTCAGGCCGGTCTGGTCGGGGTGGGGCACGGCCGAGGGGTTGAACAGCGCGGCCGACTCGATCGCGTACTCCATGGTGAAGTACGCGCCCAGGAGGAGTCGGCGGTCTTCGCTGAGGTGGGCGGGGTCGTCGATCCAGTGGGCGATGTTGGCGAAGTGCTGGGCGAAGATGCCGCGGATATCGGGGTGGCGTTTTTCGAAGCGTTGCAGGACGCTTGCGAGGTCGGCGGCGACCTCGGGCTGGGTCATTCGGCCGACGCGTTGGATGACGCTGAGGGTGCGTTCGTCGCCGCCGACGGGGAAGAAGCGTGCGATGACGCGCCGGTCGTCCGCGCTGAGTCGGAGGTCGGTGCGGTGGACGGTGATGTTGGAAGTCCGCATACGCGCTCCTCGGGCGTGGTTGCCAGCCGCGCACCCCTATCGGAGCATCGGCGTGATGCCGCGCGGGGATGAGTGTCCAAGGTGTTATCGGGGCCGGTGCCGGGCTACTCGTCGCTGTGGTCGGCCGGTTTTTCGCCGAAGAGGGCGGAGCCGATGCGGACGACGTTGGCGCCTTCTTCGATGGCGACCTCGAAGTCGTGGGTCATGCCCATCGAGAGGACGTTGCAGGTGGGCCCGCCGATTTTTTCGTTGCGCAGGTCGTGGAAGATCTCGGCGGCGCGGGCGAAGGCGGGTCGGGCGTCCTCGGGGTTGTCGCTCTTGGCGGCCATGGCCATGATGCCGCGGAGACGCAGGTGGACCATGGTGTCGATCTGCTCGGCCAGGTGGATGGCGGCGGGGCAGGCGACGCCGGACTTCTGGTCCTCGCCCGCGGCGTTGACCTGGAGCAGGATGTCGATGGTGAGGTCGTGGCGGGCGGCGTAGTTGTGCAGTTCCTCGGCCAGCCGGAGCGAATCGACGCTGTGGATGAGCGAGACGAGCGGGACGACCTGCTTGACCTTGTTGCGTTGGAGGTGGCCGATCATGTGCCAGCGGACGTGCTCGGGCATGAGCTCTTTGCTCTTGGGCGCGGCCCCGCCGAGGGTTCGCTTGCGGGCGAGGAACTCGTCGATCTGCGCGACCCGCTGGGTGAGCTGCTGCCCGCGGCTTTCGCCCAGGTCGACGTGGCCCAGCTCGATAAGCTGCTGGATCTGATCGACCGTGGCGTACTTGGTCACCGCGACCATGACGACGTCGTCGGCATTGCGTCCCGAGCGCACCGCCGCTTCGCCGACCCGATCGGTGACGACGCGGTACGCCTCACGCAGCTGCGACGGGCTCATGGTGTTCTCCGTTGACATACGAAAAGAGTAGGCCGGATAGCCGGGGGATGCAAGGAACGCGCAGGCGGCGGCGGGGCGTGGTGCCGTGTGTTGGCGTGGGGTCAGGGCTTGGCCCGGCCCGTCTTCTTTGCTTCTTTGTCGGGGTCGACCTTGACCTTCGCGAGCTTGCGTGCGATGAGCAGGTGGTAGCCCACGAGCACGGCCAGGCCGACGCCCAACGCGACAAAGCCGTAGGCCTTGCCCTTGCTCAGCCCGTCGCGGACGTGTTCGAGCTCGTCGCTGAAGTACGCCGCAAGCAGCACGACCCAGGGGACACTGAGCAGCGCGGCCGAGCCGTCCCAGAGGAGGAACTGGCGGAGTGTCATCTTGAAGGTCCCGGCGGTGAAGAAGGCGGGGGTGCGCACGCCGGGCAGGAAGCGTGCGAAGAAGACGAACTTGGCGCCGTGCCTGGCGAAGAGGACGCGGGCGCGAGCGAGGTTTCTGCCGCCGACCAGGCGTTTCATGAGCCAGTGGCGGTGGAGCGTACGTCCCCAACGTTTGCCTGCGAGGAAGATGAGCACGTCCGCGCCGAGGATGGCGATCATGCAGCCGGGGATCATGACCCAGAGGTGGGGATGGCCCGAGGTTTGTCCGCAGAGGTAGCCGCCGAGCATGAGGGGGATGTCCTCAGGCATGGGTAGCCCGAACCCGGCGAGCAGCAGCACGCCGAAGATCACCAGGTAGGGGGCGTTGGGGGCGTACTGGTTGAGCCAATCTTCGATCACACGGACAGAGTAGCGGGGAATGCGCCGGCGCGAGTGGAGAGTGATTCGTGAACTGTGAACAGGGGGAGAAAACGTGCTGCTCACTGTTCCGGGTGGACTGTTTACGCTTGATCTTGTGCGAACGCGAGGGCCTGGTCTTGGTTGGTCACTCGGCCATCGAGTTGGGCGTCGTAGGTCAGGTCGAGGATGGTTTTGAAGTTCGGGCCGGGCGTGAGGCCCGCGGCGATAAGGTCGTCGCCGGTGACGAAGGGGGTGGGGGCGAGGCCGATGCCGTCGTGGGCGAAACGATCGACCTCGGCAAGGATGGTTTCGAGCATCGTCGGATAAGCGTGCTCGGCCTGCCACTTCATCATTGCCTGCGACCAGCGCGGGTGGTTGGCGAGGCGTTTTTTTGCGGCGACCGATGCGACTTCCCAACTCGACAGGGCGGCGGTGAGCCCCATGAGATCGTTGTAGCCCTTGTGCTCTTCATTTGAAAGCATCAGCGCGTCGCGGATCGCGTCGGCACTTTGCAGTGGGATGCGTCCCTTCATCCACACCGATAGCCGAGTGGCGTAGTCGGCTTGGTCGGCGAGGCGTTCGAGCGGCTGGGCGTCGAGACACTGGGCGGGGCTCGCGAAGATGGCCTGGTCAAGCCCGAGTTCGTGGAGTTGGTTGACTGCCTGCGCGGGGTGGTTGCCCATCAGCATCCGCCGGACCTCGTCGCCGATGCGTTCGCGGGCGATGCGGTCGAGCTTGGGGGCGTGCTGGGTGATCGCCTCGGCGGTGCGGGGCTCGATCGTGAAGCGATACCGCGATGCGAAGCGGACCGCCCGGAGCATGCGGAGGTAGTCCTCGCCGAAGCGGGCGCTGGGCTCGCCGATCGCGCGGAGGATGCCCGCCTTCAGGTCGTCCTGCCCGCCGACGAAGTCGATGATGGTGTCTTCGCCTACGCCATCTGTTGGCGGCGGGTCGGCGAACAGGCCGTTGATGGTGAAGTCGCGTCGCTGGGCGTCTTCCTGTGCGGTGGTGAAGCGGACGCCGTCGGGGCGTCGGCCATCGGCGTAGTGGCCGTCGGCGCGGAAGGTGGCGACCTCGATGGTGTGTCGGCCTTGGCTGGGCTTGCGGAGGTAGACGAGGACGACGCCGAAGGCCGCGCCGACGGCGGCGGTGTTGGGGAAAAGCTGTTGGACGGTGTCGGGTGTGGCGTCGGTGGCGACGTCGTAGTCTTTGGGCGCGAGGCCGAGCAACGTGTCGCGTACGCATCCGCCAGCGAGGTAGGCGGTGTATCCCGCTGAGCGCAGGGTGCGAATGACCGTGAGGGCGGCGTGTCTCGGGCTGTCGCAGGTGGGCTGCATCGCGCCAAGTGTACTGGCGGACGGGGGTGGCGCATGGGGGTTGGTGCGTCGTCGGCTTGATCGTTGCGGGGTGGGTTGCCTATGCTTGTGGCAGGACGCGCTGACTTATCAACACGGTTGTTGCCCGATCGCGCGCGGGTTAGACTTCTTTCTTACGCCGATTCAGCCGGAGTGACGGACCATGAGGGCAACCACGGCGCACTGCGTTGCATTGATTGGGATGTTGCTGGTGCTGGCGGGCTGTCAGAAAAGCCCGTTCGCAGCAGACTTGCCGCGTACGCCTTACGAGCGGTACCAACTGCTGCGTGGGGATGCGCCGCCGGCCTACGAGTTGGATACGTTCGGTCGCCGAAGGCCCGCGCTGCGTGCCCGGCTGACCCCCAACGAGCGCCGCTAGCCGCCGTGACGGGCGGCGCGAGCGTTGAACGCCGTCGTATTATCGCCACCCCCGGCGCGAACTTTGATCGTAGAACAGGGCACCGTCCGATGAAAACTGTACCCACAAGACGCACGACGGCCGGCAAGCGTAAGCCCGCCTTCGGTCTCGTGGGGGCAACTCTAGGCGGGAAGCGGCGCGTGCCAGATAAACGAACATTCCGTGTCCTTTCCGCGTTGATCGTCGGCATGACCGCGATCAGCGCGGTGCTCATGGTCCTCGACCCCGGCCCGGTCCATAACGGCCTGAGCATCCCGCTCTCGGCGATGGAGTCCGACGACGCCCTGTCGATCGACCAGGCCCTGTTTGCGACCCGCAAGCCGTTGAGCGAGGACTGGCAGTACATCATCATCCACGACAGCCGTGGGCAGGCCGGGTCTGTCGCCGACCTCGAGCGGTTCTGGGACCAGTACTACGCCAGCGAGGGGCTCTCGCCCCGCGGCGCGGGCTACCACTTTGTCGTGAATGATGCCGCCGGCAAGTCCGACGGCGAGATCGAGGTCTGCCAGCGGTGGCAGGAGCAGTACCCCGGGGGGTACATCGATGCCGAGGGCGACGACCACTGGAACCGGATCGCGATCGGCGTCTGTGTCATGGGTGATGCGGATGCGCGGAGCTTCAGCGGCGACCAGATGGCGTCGCTGACCGCTTTGGTCCGTGAGCTGCAGCGCAAGTTCAACATCCCCCGCGAGCGGGTCATCGTCCAGGTCGGGCAGACCGCCGACCCTGCGGCCTACTTCCCCGAGTCGCAGTTCCGCCGACAACTGGCGGACTGAGCGGGCCCGGTCGGCCGGCCGATCCGCCAACCCAGGTTTGAGCAACTTCAGCGAGGCCCGCCCAATCGGCGGGCCTCTTTTTTCTGGCGCTTTGGGTGAACCGCCGGGCCTGCTTACCACGTATTGCGGGGGAGAGTGGGATCAGTCTGGCTAATGATTTTCCATGACCCAGCAATTTTTCTGATCCACCAAAACGGCGTGGGTACCGGTCTACGCAGGGTTTGGGGGGTCAAGCGGGCTGGGAAATCGGTCGATGCTGATCCCGTAGTACTTGTGTTTGCGTAGTCAGGAAGCTAAAGTGTGTGCATCCTGTTATTCACTTATAACGGTGACAAACCGAAGGCGAACTGGGAGCCGCAAATCCTTGCTGTTTAGGAAGTTGCGGAACCTCCTCCCGGTATAAGTATGGCTGAGTTTCATCAGATCGCAGGTTATGACGTGGTTGCGACCCTTGGACAGGGGGCCGCAAGCACGCTGTATGCGGTCCGCGACAAGAAGGGCGAGATGTTTTGCCTCAAGCGCGTGGTGAAGAATTCGCCCAGCGAGCAGCGTTTTCTGGACCAGGCGATCTGTGAGTACGAGGTCGCGCAGAAGGTGGACAGCCCGCTGTTGCGCAAGGTGCATCGGCTGATCAAACACCGCGCGTTGATCCGCACCAATGAGGTGTTGGTGCTCCTGGAGATGGTCGAGGGCAAGACGATCGAGCACGTCAAGCTCGCGTCGATCCTGTCGTTTTGCAAGCTGTTCCACGCGGCGGCGACGGGGATCAAGATGATGCACGAGGCGGGGTACGTCCACGCGGACATCAAGCCCAGCAACATCATGATCACCAACGAGGGCAAGGTTAAGATCATCGACTTTGGCCAGAGCTGCAAGGTCAATACGGTCAAGCAGCGGATCCAGGGGACGCCCGACTACATCGCGCCCGAGCAGGTGCTGCGTCGGCCGATCACGTTCCGGACGGACAGCTTCAACCTCGGCGCGACGATGTACTGGAAGTTGACGGGTCGGCACGTGCCGACGCTGATCCCGAAGAAGGACACCGCGATCTCGCTCCGGGCCGAGGGCCACGGCGAGTTTGTCCCGCCGATCGAGGTCAACGACGAGGTGCCCCCGGCCCTGTCGAACCTGGTGATGGAGTGTGTCCAGACCGAGCCCAAGCAGCGGCCGGCGAACATGGACGCGATCATCGACCGCCTGGGCATCGCGGCTTCGCAGGCCCAGCGGGCCGCAGCGGTGGGGACGCCCGGTTCAGATGCGGCATCCGAGCAACGCAACGCCAGCTGATCTCGCAACGCGGTCATGCGTGGCGGATTCCGGTGGGGCGGGCACCCATCGATCGTGAGTCGCGCGAAAACCGCGAATGACCACACTAAGCATGCAAAAATTGCTTGTCGAACCCGGTTCGATGCCGGTATACTGCAGTGATGCACAAGCTTTATCAGTTGTTCGTTATTGTCTTGGCGATCGTTGCCTCTGCGGTTTGCTTTACCCCACAGGCACAGGCCCAGCAGTTGACCGACGAAGAGGTTACCGAGGGCATCAACAAAATCAAGGAATACCTGTTCGCGTCGCAGGACGCGAGCGGGGCCTGGTTCGGCTCTTACCAGAGCGGGCCCAACGACGGCTCGCTGCAGCACCAGTGGGGCGAGACCGCGATGGCGGTGCTGGCGCTGATCGTGTCGGGCGAATCACCCCAGCGCCCCGAGATCCAGAAGGCGCTCGAACTGCTCGCCGAGGTCGAGATCCAGGGCGTCTACCCGCTGTCGATGCGGACCCACGTCTGGTCCTACCTGCCCGAGCGATTCAAGCCGCTGCTCAATAACGACGGCTCGACCATGCTCGCGTCCGCCTACCAGGGGGCCCGCTTCAACTACTTCGTCTACGGCACCGACCCGTTCAACGAAAACGATACCCGCATCGACAACTCCACGACGCAGTACGGCATCCTCGCGCTCTGGCAGGTCGCCAAACGGGGCGGGCGGATCCCCGCGCCGTTCTGGGAGGCCGCGGTCCGCAACTTTATCGAGATGCAGAAGAACGACGGCGGCTGGGCCTACAGCACCGCGCCCAACACCACGCAGTCGATGACCTGTGCGGGGCTGGCCGTCCTGCTTGTCGCACAGCAGGAACTCTTCCGCGATCGCGATACGCCCGAGCCCAACATCCAGGCCGCGATCAACAAGGGCTTTGGCTTCCTCGACCGCAACTACAACATCCCGCAGATGGACACCCACAGCGGCGCCAACTACACCTACTACGGCTATGAACGCGTCGCGCTCGCCTCGGGACGCAAATACTTCGCCGGCCAGGACTGGTTCTCCGGCATCGCACACGTCATCGTGCAACGCGACGCCCGCTACGGCAACAGCGTCCACCAGGCCGCCTTCGACCTCATGTTCCTCGCCCGCGGCCGTGTCCCCGTCTGGATCAACAAGCTCCAGATCGACGGAGCCGAGTGGAACAACCGTCCCAACGATGTCTACTTCCTCAACCGCTACATCAGCGATTACATCGAGACCGAAGTCAACTGGCAGATCGTTGACATCAATACCCACCCCGACGAGTGGATGAATGCCCCGCTGATGTGGCTGTCCTCGCCCCGGGCGATCGAGTTTACCGACGAGCAGGTCGCGAAGATCAAGCAGTACCTCGACATGGGGGGCACGCTGATCGTCAACCCCGAGAACCGTTCGAGCGCGATGCGCGACTCGGTCCTGACCCTGGCCGAGCGGATGTACCCGCACCTCGCGTTTACGGATATGGAAGCGACCCACCCGATGGCCCGGCTGGTCTCGGGCGAGCCGCGTGCCCGGCGGGGCCCGCCGATCAAGGTGCTCAACAACGGCGCACGCGACCTGATCATCCTCCCCCAGCAGGACTGGGGCATGGAGTTCCAGCGGGACACCAACCCCGACGCCAGCGAAGACGAGCACTGGCGATACATCACCAACATCTACGCCGTGGTCACCGACCGGGGCAAGCTGACGCCGCGCCTCTCCAGCCCACTGGTGGCCCGGGAGCAGCGCCCGACGCAGGGCACCATCAAGGTCGTCACCGCGACGATCGGCGACACACCACTGCCCGAGACCGATGTCTACTCCGCGATGCGTAACGTCGTGTTCAATGCCTCGGGCTACGACCTGTTGGTTGAGCAGATGCCCTTGGCCGACATCGCGATCGCGGACCCGACGCTGGTCCACCTGATCGGGGTCCACGCGACGCAGCTCTCGCCCGAAGAGCAGTCCGTGCTGCAGTCCTATATCGAATCCGGCGGGACGGTGCTGGTCGAAACGCTCGGCGGTCGCAGCGACTTCGCCTCGACCGTCGGCCGACAACTCGCCACCGGCGTGGGCGGGCAGGACGAACTGCTCCGCAACAGCATCGGGCCCATCATCAACGGCCGGGGCCTGCCCGAGGGCTCGGTCCGCAACAGCCGGGTGATCTTCCGCCCGCTCACCATCGAGCTGGCCGACCCCGGCACGAACATGCTGCTCCGCGGCATCCGCAAGGACGACCGGTTCCCCGTGCTGATCTCCAACGAGGATCTCTCGCTGGGGATGCTCGGCGTCCGGCAGTACGGGATCAACGGCTACTCCGTCGAGTCCGCCCGCAACATCATGCTCAACGTCCTGCTCGAAGCGGAAAAAGCCCACCCCGGCTCGGACGAGCCTACGGTCCCCGCCGGTGCCGACACCCCCGGCGCCGACCCGGACCAGACCGCGCCCGCCGGCGAGTAAGCGTCACGCTGACGACACCGCAACAAACGCAACCCGCCGGGCGGCCGACATGCCGCCCGGTTTTTTCTTGTGTGTGGTGCTGGGGGTTGTTGACTCAGCGCAGGCGTCGGGCGCGCATCAGCAGGTAGCGTCGCAGGGTCGCCTCGAGCGGGCGGTCGGTGCGGACGAGGGTGTAGTCGACATCGCGTGCCGCGAGCAGTTGCCGCAGGTGTTGCAGATGCTGTGCGATGAGTTCGCCGTAGCGTTTCGCGACCTGGTCGGGGCGCGTGTTGATGGCGGCGTCGCGTTCGGGGTCGGTCATGCGCAGGGCGTTGTGCTTCGCGCCGCGGAGGTCGAGCTCGTCGGGGGTAAGGACCTGGAAGACGATGACCTCGGACCCGGCGTGCCTCAGCCGATCGATCGCACGCAGCAGGGTGTCGGGCTCATCGAGAAGGTCGGACACCACGGCCACGACGCCGCGGCGGCGGAGCATCGCGCCAAGCTGCTGGAGTGATGCGCCAAGGTCGGCGGGCCCCGGGGCGGGCGTGGTCTGTTCAAGCTGCGCGGTCATCGCCTGGAGCTGGCGTATCGACCCCGACGCGGGGTGGTGGCACCGTAGCTGGGCGTCGAAGACACAGAGCCCGGCCCGGTCGCCCTGGCGGACGGCGAGCAGCGCGAGCGCAGCGGCCAGGCGTTTGGCGGTGTCGAGCTTGGTGGGCGGTGGGTCTTTGCCGCGCGGTGGCGAGAGCGCGGAAAAAGCCATGGAGGCCGAGCCGTCGATGGCGAGGTGGAGGTTGAGGTCGGTTTCCTGCCGGAAACGTTTGAGGTAGTAGCGGTTGGTTCGGCCGTAGAGTTTCCAGTCGATCGCGCGGAGGTCGTCGCCCGGGGTGTAGGGGCGGTAGTCGTGGAACTCGGCGCCGGTGCCACGGAGGGGGGAGGCGTGCCGGCCGGCGTAGAGCCCGTCGACGAGTCGGCGTGCGGCGAGCATGAGGCCGTCGAGCGTCGGGGTGTGGTTCGGCCGGGGCATGGTCAGATTGTACGGTCGGGCGGGGTGTGGGCGTCACGCTGTGCGTCGGGTTGCGATGCCGTAGACTTTCGGGGTGCTGGGTTCCGGCGACACGTTGAGTCAGGAGGCGATGCCTGTACCGGGGCAGTGTCTGCTCGTGCGCCTGGCGTTGGCGTGGATCGCGGGGGCGGTGGCGGGCTGGGTGCTGAGTGTGCTGTGGTGGTGGGTGGCGTTGTCGGGGGCGGCGTTGTTGTTGTCGGTCGTGGTGGGCTGGCGACGGGCGGGGGACAGCGGGCGGTCCGGTGCGCGTCGACGGGCGTCGGCGATGTGGCTGGCGTTAGTCGCGGTGTCGTGTGTGTCGGCGTCGTGGCTGATCGCGAAGCGTGACTACATCTCGAGCGATACGGTTGCGCGGTTTGTGTCGGAGGAGGGCGCGCTGGCGCGGGTGCGTGGGACGGTGGTCAGCTCGCCGCGTGACGTTTCGCCGACGCAGGGGAGCTTTGGCGACTTCAACTTCCGCACGCCGGGCACGCTCTTTGAGCTGGAGGTCGATGCGATCGACGCGGGCGGGGGGTTTGAGCCGGCGTCGGGTGCGATCCTCGTGCGTACCCGGCAGCACGACCACCGCCTCGCGCTGGGCCAGCGGATCGAGGCGTCGGGCTGGCTTAGCGCGATCGGCGAGACACAGAACCCCGGCGAGTTCGACTACCGCGCGTACCTGGCGCGCGAGGGGGTCCACGGGCGTATGACGCTGATCCGGCGGGGCAACTGGCGCGAGCTTGCGCCGCCCCCGCGTTGGACACTGCTGGGCATCCGCCGTGCGATCAGCGACGCCGCCGCGGCATCGCTCCGGCTTGGGCTGCCGCACGACCCGGAGCGGACGGGCCTGCTCGAGGCGCTGCTGCTCGGGCGTCGGACCAGCGACATCAAGGACCTGAGCGAGTCGTTCCGTGCGGTGGGCTTGGCGCATGTGCTGTCGATCAGCGGGGCGCACCTGGGGATCTTGCTGGTGCTGGTGTGGTGGCTTGGGCGTTTGCTGATTGGTCGGCCGACGGTGGTGGCGTGGATTGTGCTCGCGGTCTTGGTGCTGTTTCTGCTGGCGGTGCCTTGGCGGACACCGATCGTGCGGGCGGCGGTGATGGCGTGGGTGTTCTGCGCGGGGTACGGGCTGGGGCGTCGGCTGCGCGGGATCGAGATGCTCGCGGCGGCGGCGTTGATTGTGCTGGTGTGGAAGCCGACGGACTTGTTTACGGCCGGGTTCCAGCTGAGCTTCGGCGCGGTCGGCGGGTTGTTGCTTTTCTCGCGGCCGGTGTCTTTGTGGCTTTGGCCCGAGCCGACGGTGCAGGTGATCCACCCGACGGCGACGCAGCAGGCGGTGCGGTGGTTGGTCGATTTTGTCGCGGTGAGTCTCGTGGCGTTCGCGGTGGCGGTGCCTTTGGTGATGTATCACTTCCAGTTGGTGAGTCCTCTGGCGGCGCTGCTGTCGTTGTTTGCCTTGCCGGTGTTGACGGCGCTGTTGGGCGTGGGGTACTTGAAGGTCTTGCTGGGGTTGTTGTTGCCCAGCGCATCGTCGCTGTTGGCGATGCCCGTCGCGTGGCTGGCGGACTCGATGGTGGCGCTGGTGGCGCAGTCGGAGCGCTTGCCGGCGTCGAGTTTTCCGCTGGCGAATCAGCCGACGGTGGCGTGGACGGCGGGGGCGATGGCGCTGGTCGTCGCGGTGATGGCGGGCTGGTTCCGTCGGCGGTGGGCGGCGCTGTTGCTTGCGCTCTCGTTGTTGGTGGGGCTTGGTGTGTGGGAGCAGCGTGCCGTGCCGGTCCGGATCGCGGGGGCGGATGATCCGGCGGTGGAGGTGGTGATGTTTGGCGTGGGCGACGGGTCGTGTTATCTGCTGCGGAGCGGCGGGCGGGCGATGATGTACGACTGTGGTTCGCAGGCGTTTTTGCGGATCGGCGAGCGGAGCATCGTGCCGGCGTTGAGCGCGCTGGGCGTGTCCCGTCTTGAGGTGCTCATGCTTTCGCACCCGGACCTGGACCACTACGTCGGGACGCTGGACGTGTTGGACGGTATCGAGGTCGGCGAGGTGGTGGTGTCGGCGGAGATGCTGCGTGATGCGGCGGCGCATCCGGAGGGCGCGACGGCGTTCTTGCTGGCGGGTCTGCGTGAGCGGGGGTACGAGCCGACCGTCGCGGGCGAGGGCTGGTCGATGACGCTTGGCGACGCGGCGCTGACGCTGCTGTGGCCTGTGGCGGGGTTTGAATCCGATGCCAACAACGACCACTCGCTGGTGCTGGCGTGCGAGGCGGGGGGCCGGCGCGTGCTGCTCAACGGCGACATCCAGGGCGAGGCGATCGCGGCGCTGCTCGGGTCGGGGGTGGACCTGCGAGCGGATGTAACGGACCTGCCGCACCACGGGAGCTGGGTCGCCGAGTCGCCGGCCTGGCTCGAGGCGGTGGACCCGCTGGTGGCGTTGCAGTCGTCGGGCCCGCGTCGGCCTGATGAGGACCGCTGGGCGCAGCCGTTAGAGGCGGCCGGCGTGCCTCGGCTGACGACGAACACGCATGGCATGGTGCACCTGGCCATCGCGCGCGACGGGCGGATCGTGTGGGAAGGGCACCGCGGCGGTGGCGGGGTCATCGCGGAATAGGTGGGTGCCTGAGTCGCGCCGGGCGGTGCGGCCGAGGGATTACTCGGGGTCGTCCTCGCGGGGCGGTTCGGGCTGCTGGGCGTCGGGCCCGAGTTCGGCTGCGGGGATTTCATCGATCAGCCGACGGACAAAGACGATCGGGACAAGCTGCGCGGTGGGCGGGTTGGTCCAGATCGGTGTGCTTGGCGCGAGTGGGACCTGGGGCAGGAGCCAGTTGCCACGCGCGGGCGGCGGGTCGGTCGCTTCGCCTTCGCCTGCCTCGCTCAGCGCAAGGTCGTCGATGTCGGGTTGGGCGTCGGCGTCGTGTTCCTGGGCGGATTCGCTTTGTTCGTCGGTGCCGGCCTGTTCCTGGTCCTCGCGCATCGGCGGGGCGCTGTCGTCGGATGCTTCGTCGTCGCTTTCGTCGGCCGCGTCGGCGAAGCGTTCGGCGGGCTGGTCGGGCTCGGACCCGGGCGCGGCCGGGTCCGGTGCGTCGCCTGCCCGGCTGCCACCGCCGCCGCTGCGCGACCGGCTGCCGTCTCGGCGGAGCGGGTTGCTGCGGGTGTTGCCGTCATTGCCCGCCTGGCCCGGGCCGTCGGCGGCGGGGTCTTCGTTGCGTGCGCCGCCAGACCGGGACATGCCGGGCGTTTCTTCTTCGACGGCCTGCTGGTTGCGCATGACTTCCGCGTCGCGCTGCGCGGCCAAGGCGAGCTCGGCACGGTTGGAGTACATCAGCGTGTTGGCGACATTCAGCCGGGTCTGCACCGCATCGCCAAGGTCCTCGGGCACGCGCAGCTCCACGATCTGCGGGCCGACCTCCTCGGCCTGCGGTGTCGGGGTATCGGTGGTCGGGCCGTCTGTGTCGACGGCATCGGGGACGGTGCTTGCCTGCTGGTAGTAGCTTGAGTCGGCCGGGTCGACCGTCGCGTATTGGCGGTTGTGCCGCTGCTCGAGGGTGTCACGGTTGAGGTCGCTGAGCAGCGCGTCGAGCTGCTCTTGTTCGATGAGCAGGGCGATCTGTGTGGGCCCGTCGAGCGTTGGGTCTTCGACGGATTCGACCTGGGGCTCGACGATCGGCACGCCGTTGCGCAGGCACCACTCGAGGACCTGCGCCTGGCTGACCTGCCGGTCGTCCGACTCGATGCGGAGGGCTTGATTGGGGGCGAAGGCGGTGATGGTCACATTCGCGAGCATCGCGGCGGACTGGGCGAGCGCGACGGCGTCGGCGGGTGGGGCGGCGTTGGGGGCGCTGGTGATGGGGGAGGTTTCGAGCTCGGCCGCGCGGTCGGCGGCGGCCCCGTCGAGCATGGCTTGGCGGGCGCGCTCGGCGAGGGAGGCGGGGTCTTCGTTGCGCGCGGTTCGGGCGAGGTCGTTGCTGCGCGTGCCCGGCGTGCCGGGGGCGGCCAGCCCGGAGGCGTTGGCTTCGCCGGCGTCGGCCATGGCCAGGGTGTCGCGGTCGTCGTCGGTGGGCATCGCCTCGGCGGCGGGGGCGCTATCCTGGCCCATCTCGAGCGCGGTCTGCGACAGCGGGTTGGCAAAGCGGTCGAACCAGATCACCGCGCCCGCCGCGAGCGCGATCGCCGCGGCCATCCCCGTGAGCCCGAGGATCCGGCCCCAGCGCGGCCCGCCCGTCGGTGGCGGCATCCCCCGGCCACGGCTGATCGGGATCGGCCCACCCGACTCCACTTGCGGCGCATCGAGCAGCATCCGGCGCTCGAGCCCCTGCACGAGGTCCAGGCTCAGGTCCCCCGGCGCGTCCTCGGCCGGGATCGATCGCAGCTGCTCACGGTCCTGCGCCAGCGAGCGCATCAGCGCCGCCAGGGGCGGGTCGCTCGCGAGCATCTGGTCGACCTGCGCGCGGGCAGCCGGGTCGAGGTCGCCCTCGAGGTAGTCCAGCAGCAGGTCTTGGTCGTATCGGTCGGTCATCGTGTGTCGTATCGTTAGGCCGGGGCGTAGTGCGTCGGCGGGTCGGTTGGGTGTCAGCGGGGCGAGGACGAGTGTTGGGGGCGTTCGAGCTTCTGCATCTCTTGTCGCAGTGCGAGCCGGGCCCGGAACAGTCGGCTCTTGACCGTACCGGTTTTGAGGTCGAGGGTCTCGGCGATCTGCTGGTAGTCCATCTGGTCGATGTCGCGCAGGACGAGGACGGCCCGGAAGTCGTCGTCGAGTCGGCCGATCGCGTTTTTGAGTCGTTCGAGCATCTCACCGGTTTCGACGCGTTGGTCGGGTTCGGGTTCCCGCGGATCGTCGAGGACGTGGCGGAGCGAGGCCGCGGTGTCCTGGCCGTTGTCGGGCGTACTGGAGGACTCTAAGCTGATGTGATTGCGGACTTTACGCTTTCGCAAGAGCGAGATGCTGAGGTTCATCACGATGCGTGTCATCCACGTCGTGATTTTGGCGTCGCTGCGGAAGCTGTCGATGTGCTCGCAGATCTTGAGCATCGCGTCCTGGGTGATCTCGGCCGCGTCGTCGCGGTTGGAAACCATACGCAGGGCGACATTGAACAGCCGTTTCTGGTGCCGATCCAGCAGCGTGCCCAGCGCAGACCGGTCGCCCTGCTGGATCAATTCGATCAGGTCGGCATCGCTGGACTGGTCCATCGGGCTGAGCACCCCTTGCCTACGGTCGTCCTTGACCGGGCCTTGGCAACACGTCGTGGCTACGTGTTCTAGCGTCCGCCGTCCACGGCGGGTTCATCGGCCCCGTCTACCACGCGGGGGGCCGGGCCCAAGTGTACCATGAGCGGTTTGCCCGATTCTGACCGGATAGCCCCAAAACGCCATGAACGATACCACCTACGTCTCGCCCCTCGCCTCCCGCAACGCCTCGGCCCGGATGCAAGCGATCTGGTCGCCCCGCATGAAGTTCTCCACCTGGCGCAAGCTCTGGCTGGCGCTCGCGCAGAGCGAGATGGAACTCGGGCTCGGCGTCACGCAGCAGCAGGTCGACGAGCTGGGCGAACACCTCGACGACATCGACTACGACGCTGCGGCCGGGTACGAGAAGCAGCTCCGCCACGACGTCATGGCCCACGTCCACGCGCTGGGCGATGTCGCGCCAAACGCCCGCCCGATCATCCACCTGGGCGCGACCAGCCAGTTCGTCGTGTGCAACACCGAGTTGATTCAGTTGCGCGATGGACTGACGTGTATCGCCGAGAAACTCGCGGGCGTCATCGATCGGCTGGGCACGTTTGCCAGGAAGTACCGTGACATGCCGACGCTGGGCTTCACGCACTACCAGCCCGCGCAGCCGACGACCGTGGGCAAACGCGCGACGCTGTGGGCGCAGGAGCTCGCGATGGCGCTCGAAGAGGTCGAGCACCGCATCGACACGCTGCGCTTCCGAGGCGTCAAGGGCACGACCGGCACGCAGGCGTCCTTCCTCGCGCTGTTCGACGGCGACCACGACAAGGTCGAACAACTCGACCGCCTGGTGACGCAGAAGATGGGGTGGGACCCAGATAAACGCTACGCCGTGACGGGTCAGACCTACCCGCGCCTGCTTGACGCGATGGTCGGCGCGACGCTGGGGACGGTCGCCGCGGCGGTGATGAAGATGGCGACGGACCTCCGGCTGTTGTCGAATCGACTGGAGATGGATGAGCCGTTCGAGAAGAAGCAGATCGGCTCGTCCGCGATGCCCTACAAACGCAACCCCATGCGTTGCGAGCGGATGTGCGGGCTTTCGCGTTTTGTGATCTCGCTGGTCCAGGCCCCATTCACGACCGCGGCCGAGCAGTGGATGGAGCGGACGTTGGACGACTCGTCGTGCCGTCGGCTGACGCTGCCCGAGCCGTTCCTCGCGCTCGATGGTGTGCTCGATATCGCGCTGAACGTGACGTCGGGGATCGTGGTGTATGACAAGATGGTGGCGGCGAACCTCGCGAAGTACCTGCCATTCATGGCGACGGAGAACATCATGATGGCGGCGGTGCGGCAGGGGTGCGACCGCCAGGAGCTGCACGAGGTGATCCGCGAACACGCGATCGCGGTCGCGACGCGGGTAAAGGAAGAGGGCGCGGACAACGACCTGCTGGAGCGATTGAAACAGCAGCCGGGCTTCGCGGACATCGACCTGTCGGATGTGCTTGAGCCGACGCAGTATGTGGGCCGCGCGCCTGAGCAGGTCGACGCGTTTCTGGCTCAAGTTGTTGCACCGATCCGTGAGCGCTTCGCGGCGGCACTGAGCTATGACCCGTCGTTGAAGGTGTAAGCCCGGCTAAACAAGGTTTGTATCTCGACGAACGAAGCACGGAGTTCGAGCGGTGGAATGGGCGATCGCAATCAGTCTCACGATCGTCTTCGTCGTTGGCGTATGCCTGATGCGAGCCGCGCAGCCCGCCAAGGCCCGCGCGGCGGTGCGCCGGGCGCGGTGCCCGGTCTGCAACGGGCTGGGCTTTGAGCAGGGCGCGCTCACGAAGGCCGCGGCCGACAGCCCGACGATGTGTACCGCCAAGTGCCAGCTCTGCGGCGAGCGGGTGCGCTTTGATCGTCAGGGTAAGCCGATCGCGTCGTGAGCCGCCTCGCGTGGGGCGGCTAAACGGCGGTGGGTTGGTACACTAAAACGACGAAACCCTTACGTTTAGTTACGAAAGACCACGCCATGAAAACGCCCGGCCTGCTCGCGCTCCTGTTGACCTTCTCGCTGCTGACCGGTTGTGGGAGTGACGCCCCCGATGCTGCCGACCTGCCCGAGGGGGCCGCGCCGGTCGATGAGTCGCAGGTTGAAGCACAGCCCGAGGTCGAGTCGCCCGATGATGCCGGTGCGTCAGATGCCGAGGGTGTGATGGACGACCCCGGCAGCGCAACCGACGACGCCGATACCCGCACCGTCGAGGGGCTGATCTATACCGTGCCCGAGGGCTGGACCGTCGGCGGGCCCAAGCCCATGCGGACGCTCACATTGCTCACCGACGATGGGCTCGAGATCGCGGTCGGGTTCTGGCCCAACGGGGTCGGCGGGCTCGAGGCGAACCTGACACGCTGGCTGGGCCAGGCGGGCTACAACCCCGGCGACGCCGCGGCGATCCAGGCCCTGCGCGACGGGTTCTCCGCCGTCACCCTCGGCGACGCGGACGCGACCTGGATGCCGCTGCTCGATGGCGGGGGGCTGGCCATGATCGGCGTCTGGGCGCCGCGCGGCGAAAACCCCACCCCGCAGGCCGAGACGTGGACCCTCAAGATCACCGGCGACGCGGACACGCTGCGGGCGCAGCAGGACACGCTACGCGCCTGGACCGAGTCGCTGCGGTTTGAGTAGGGGTATCGGGTGCCCCAACACACGCAATATTTTCAACAGCCCGCAGCTGTTCGCTGCGGGCGATGGGTTGAGGTGTCGTGGTTGAATCCGGGAAGAATGAGTCAGCGATGTCCCGCACAGCGGCCCCGCGGACAGGGCGGTTGTGTGACCCGCATGGCAGATCAGTCCGCGCCGTTGGCCTGCTGGGCGTAGAACTCGGGTTTGAGCCAGGGGCGGTGCTTGAAGGATTCGCCGTAGCCGGTGACGCCGCGTTTGCTGG
>JBITAC010000089.1:0-2699 GCA_044439905.1 Phycisphaerales bacterium JB063
CAACTCATTCAATCGTTCCATCTCTGCCATCTCAAAACCCTGCCTTTCCGCCTTGCTCTGCGCCCTCTGCGTCCTCCGCGTCTCTGCGGTAAAGCGAAGCGTTGCCTTGAACATTCCCCTCAAACAACAGGATTCTCTAGCTTTCCGATCCCCTCGATTTCGATCGCGCTAGTCATCCCCGGCCGCAGCAACCGCTTTGGCTCCCGCGCCCAGCCCACGCCCGGCGGGGTGCCCGTCAAGATCACCGTCCCCGGCAACAGCGTCGTGTCCTGACTCATGAACGCGATCAACTCCGCGACGCTGAAGATCATGTCGCTCGTGTTGCTGTCTTGCAGGACTTCGCCATCAAGCGAGCCGGTGATGCGCAGCGACTGCGGGTCGGCGATCTCATCGTCGCCATCGCCTTGCGTGACAAGCACCGGGCCCAACGGGCAAAACGTATCGAAGCCTTTGCCCCGGGTGAACTGCCCGCCGCCGCCCTGCTTCTGCCACCACCGCGCGCTGACATCGTTGCCGCAGGTGTAGCCCAGCACATAGTCAAGCGCCTCGTCCACCGCCACATCACGCGCCGCCCTGCCAATCACCACCGCAAGCTCCGCCTCCTGATCGGTCTCCGGCCCGTCGAACTCACACGCCGGCACACGCACCTCCCCTTCCGGGTGCTGCACGCTGCTCGTGGGCTTCATGAACACTACCGGCCGATCCGGCACCGCCGCCCCCGTCTCGGCGGCGTGGGCCCGGTAGTTCAGCCCGATCGCGAAGATGTTGGGCGGGTCGACCGGCGCCAGGCGTCTCACGATCCGCGCAACCTCCCCCGTCGGCCTGGGCAGCCCCGGAAACACCGCCAGCGGCGAGGCGTCCAGCACCCCCGCCGTACCGTCGCCAAGGTCTTGACCATCAACGACTTGCCCGCTTTCGTCCTCGAACCGCACGACCCGCATGCACTGCTCCCGTGTTCAGGTTTGGCTATAATCCGTACCGCTTGACGATATCCGAAACGGCCCCGACCGTCGCCGACGCGCCCGTCGCATTGGGCCCGACCCCAGCGCACCGCTCACCCCAGGAGCTCCTCCTGTGACCGATACCCAGAAATCCACGCCGACCCACTCGACCGCCAAGGGCCCACGCACCTGGCAGGGCACCGCCGAAGCCGCCGGCAAAAAACAGACCGTGCCCGAAGGGCTCTGGATGCGTTGCCCGTCGTGCGAAGCGATGCTCTACAAAAAGGCCGTCGAGCAGAACAACCACGTCTGCCCCGAGTGCGAGCACCACTACCGCATCGACGCCGAGCAGCGCATCGACCTCCTGGTCGACCCCGGCAGCTTCGAGCCGCTCTGGGAAGACCTCGGCCCAACCGACACGCTCAAGTTCATCGACCGCATCCCCTACAAGGACCGCATCGTCAAAGAGCAGAAGAAGACGGGCCACAAGGACGCGCTGCTCGCGGGACGGGCGTTCATCAAGGCCCGTGGCGTCGTCCTGGCCGTGATGGACACGCGCTTCATGATGGCGTCCATGGGCTCGGTCGTCGGCGAGAAGATCACCCGCGCGATCGAGCTGGGCACCAAGGAAGACCGCCCCGTCATCGTCGTCAGCGCCTCGGGCGGCGCACGCATGCAGGAGTCCGCCCTCTCCCTCGCCCAGATGGCCAAGACCTCCGCCGCCCTCGCCCGGCTGGACGACGCCGGCGGGCTCTTCATCTCCGTCCTCACCGACCCCACCACCGGCGGCGTCACCGCCAGCTTCGCCATGCTCGGCGACCTCATCCTCGCCGAGCCCAAAGCCCTCATCGGATTCGCCGGCCCACGCGTCATCGCCAACACCGTCCGCCAGGAACTCCCCGACGGGTTCCAACGCGCCGAGTTCCTCCAGCAAAAGGGCTTCGTCGACCGCGTCGTCCACCGCAAAGACCTACGCAACGAGATCGCCCGGTTGATCGACTACGCGGGGAAGTGATTCGACGTCAAACAGCTCAAGCGTTGAAGCAAGTAACAAGTAGGTGGGTGGAGCGACTCCGCGAGCGATGCCCACCGGGGGTGACAGAGACATCCGTTTTATCGCGGTGGGTATCGTCGTGGACTCCTCCACCCACCCTACAGCCGGATCACTCGTCAACTTTCTCCACTTCCGCCATGACCTCGTTGCGCCGCTGCCACGGCAGAGTCCACGGGGGGTCGTAGCCCGCGATGTGGGGTGAGCCGACCGCGCGGTAGCCATTGGCTTGTAGCCAGTCCATCAGGCGTGGCGTGTACACCGCCAAGTCGTCTTTGTCGAAGAAACCCGAGTAGCAGTACACGGCGTAGAGCCCGCCGGGGTCGGTGGCGATGCTGACGCGGTCGTCGTCGGGCGTCGGCGCGTTCTCGGCCGTGTATTCCTTGGGAAGCACAAAGGCCATCACCCAGCCGGCGTCGGTCTGCTCCATCACGACTGGCGCTGTCATCGCGATGTCTGTCCCGCCGCCCCCGGTAGCCGCGCGGTTCTGTTCAATGACGACGGGGGCGGTCATGGCGATATCGGTGTTGCCCGCGTTGCCCCCAAAGATGTAGCCCGCGAGCCTACGGAACCCCTCGTTGCCCACGTCTTCGACGCCCGGCTCAACCACGGTCATCGCCACCGCCGCCGGCTCGTATCGCCGCACCTCGTATCGGCCGTCTTCGAGCACCGTCGTGCTGGGCCACTCCTCCACGCCGTGGTACCCA
>JBITAC010000090.1:0-17122 GCA_044439905.1 Phycisphaerales bacterium JB063
CTGCCGACGCCACCCATGCCGGCCATGGTGACGGTGGCGTCATTGCCGATGACCCGGCAGCAGACCTGCATGACGGACTCGCAGATGACGGGGTTGACCTTGCCGGGCATGATCGACGACCCGGGCTGGATCGCGGGGAGGACGAGTTCGCCGATGCCACAGCGCGGCCCGGACCCGAGGTGGCGGATGTCGTTGGCGATCTTGGAGAGGGCAACCGCAAGTGTTTTCAGATAAGCATGCGCTTGCACAAAATTGTCTTTGGTCGCATTTGATTTTGGGCTTGGCCGTGCAAGAAATCCATGGTCTTCGCTCGGCTCTTCACCGTAGACACTGATCGGGACTCGTGTCGTTAGCGTGCTTGCAACTTTTTCAGCGAACTCAGGATGCGCATTGATTCCGGTACCAACCGCTGTTCCACCGATCGCGAGGTTATGTAGAAGTTCTTCGATAGACCAAGAAGCATAGCCATCAGCATCGATAATTTGCTGCGCAAAACCCTCAAACACCTGCCCCATTCGGATCGGTGTTGCATCCATCACATGCGTTCGCCCGACTTTGACAATCTCATCCCAAGCTTCAGCTTTTTCTGTAAGCGCTTCTGCCAACTTACCAAGCGCCGGTCTTAATGTTCGTGAGAGTTCCGTCGCGCCAGCGATATAAATCGCCGTCGGGAACGTGTCGTTGCTGGACTGGCCCATGTTGACGTGGTCGTTGGGGTGGACCTTCATGCCCGCTGAAGCGGGCACGCCTTGCAGGCGTTGATTCGCCAGTGTGGCGATGACCTCGTTGGCGTTCATGTTGGTGCTGGTGCCGCTACCGGTCTGGTAGACATCCACGGGGAAGTGGGCATCGTGCTTGCCCTGGGCGACCTCGTCGGCGGCGGCGATGATCGCGTCGGCGAGTTTGGCATCGAGCCTGCCCAAGTCTTTGTTGGCCTGGGCGCATGCGGCCTTGAGGTGGCCAAAGGCGTGGATCACGGCCGAGGGCAGCGGGCGGTTGGCGATCGGGAAGTTGGCGACGGCCCGGGCGGTGCTGGCACCATAGAGTGCGTCGGCGGGGACGGGCATCTCGCCCATGGAGTCTTTTTCGATGCGGTTGGGGGCGGCGGTTGGGGGCGGCGTATCAGGCATGGCGGGCTCGGGGTTGGGGTGTCTGGCGAGGGAATCGGAACCACGCACGATACCACAGGGCGGGGGCGTTGTGGCCCGGTCTCGTGGGTGTTCGCACACGCCCCGGCAGCCGGTTTACACTGGCGCGGATGGAGCCGACGACGACTGATCTGGCGATGATGCGGCTTGCCCTGGCGCAGGCAGAACTGGCGGCGGCACGGGGCGAGGTCCCCGTCGGCGCGGTGGTGTATCGGGATGACCAGGTGCTCGCGTCGGCGTACAACCTGCGTGAGACCGAGGCGGACCCGACGGCCCACGCGGAGGTGCTGGCGCTGCGCGTCGCGGCACGCAAGCTGGGGACCTGGCGGCTCGATGGCTGCCGGCTGGCGGTGACGCTGGAGCCGTGCCCGATGTGTGCCGGGGCGCTGGTGAACAGCCGGCTTGAGGCGGTGGTGTACGGCGCGACCGACCCGAAAATGGGCTGTGTGGAAACGCTGCATCACCTGCTGGATACCGAGGCGTTTAACCACCGTGTGCAGTGGGCCGGGGGCGTGCTGGCGGACGAGTGCGTGTCGGTGCTGCGGGCATTTTTCAAGGCGCGTCGTGACCCGGCGAATCGGCCGCCCAAGCCCGGGCCGGGCCGGGGTGCGCCGGGCCGTTCGGATTGAGTCGGCTGTGCCGATTGGGACGGGGTCGGTTACGCTGCAAAGATGCAACCGCGAGGCAAGCAACCGGTAGGAGGGGACGTGACCGCCCTTTCCGCGATGAACGTGCCCGCGCTGGACGGGTCGGCCGATGCCGTGGCCGACGTGGCCGATGTGACGGGGGACGACGACGGGACATTGGCCCGGCGGATCGCGTCGGGCGACCGTGAGGCGGCCGGCGATTTGGTTCGGCGATACCAGGGGATGGTCCGGGGGTTTTTGCGGAGGGTGTGTTACGACCGCGATGCCGCCGACGACCTGGCGCAGGAGACGTTTGTCCGGGCGCTCAAGTACGCCCACCGGTTCGACCCGAAGTACCCGATGCGGACGTGGCTGTTGACCATCGCCCGCCGGCTCTCGATCAACCACGGCCAGAAGGCGAAACGACGGCGCGGCGTCCCGGGGGTGGAGGCCGTCCGATTAGAGGACCCTAAGGCCGCCCACCCGCCGATAGAGACTGAGCGTGCGGAACGCGTAGCCCTGAGCAGCAAGCTACTCGATGCAGCGCTCAAACGACTCAGCGAGCCCCAACGGTTGGCCATTGTGATGCACTATCAGCAGTCGATGCCGCTGGACGAGATCGCAACGGTACTCGAGATGCCCGTCGGCACGGTGAAAAGCCACCTGCACCGCGGGCGAAAAAGAATGCGTGAGCTGCTCGAGCCACGCGAAAAGGACGTGATGCCATGAGCCACTCGGACCAAACGACTGAAGTCTCCTCGGCCCAGCCGGCAGAGCCCCTCGACGCTTTTGAGCGTGCCTGGGTCGATGTGTTGCAGCGGCCCGATGCGGACCTCGCCGCGAGCGAAGACGCGTTTGTGCGCAGCGTGCTGGACCGGGCCGGGCGTGTGTCGACCGCCCCGCCTGTGGTTGCGCGGATCGGCTGGGCTCCGCTCGCCGCCGCCGCGGCGGTCGCGGTAGCCGGCGCGGTCGCCTGGGCGGTGCTGTTCAGCCCGAGCAACATGGGCGATGAGGCGGCGCTGGCTGAGCAAGCGGCCTCGGCCCCCGGCTTGGCGCCCCAGCCCCGCCTTGCGGATGGCGCAAACGCACCGGTCGATGCACCCGCGCCGATGCAGACGCCGCGCACCGAGGCCGAACGCCGGGCGTTGGCACAGTCGCTCGAGCTTGGCGCATTGATCGCCGAAACCTCAGCCAACATCAGCCGACCTGCCGCGAGTCTGCCCAAGGCGATTGGTGAGACCAGCGACCAGCTCACCCTCAAGTCCCTCACGCAGGGCATCGCCAACCCCGTCCCCGACCCGGCCCAGGTTCTGCCGCCCCGCCGCGATCAACCACGCGGATAGCTGCAACCCGCGACGCCCGGCCGTGTAATCCTTCGCAACCCTGACCGCCCCTGCCCCTCCCTTCCGGAGTCTTCAAGATGAAACGCCTGCTCCTCCCGATCATGCTGCTCGCGATTTTTGCCCTCCCCGCCCCGGCTCAGTCGCCCGCCGAACTCGCCCCGGCCGACACGCAGGTCTACCTGCACATCGACGGCTTCAACGACTGGCTCGGCGTCGTTACCCAAGGCCCGCGCGGGGCGGAGATGCTCGAGGCACTCGAAGACTCCCCCCGCTGGCAGGGACTGCTCGCCTTGCTTGAGATGGACAGCCCGACGTTTTTCGCAACCTACTTCGGCGGCGATGTCGTCCTCTTTGCTCCCCAGGCACAGCCCGACGGCCACGGCGTGATGTTTACCCAGGTCGCGCTGCTTGACGCGCAACACGCCGTCGATCGCTTGTTCCTCGAAGCCATCGACACCATCGGCGATACCACGCTCTACCGCACCGCCGACGGCAACGGCTGCATCGCGGTCACCGATGGCTGGGTCGGCCTGTGCGATCTCCAGGCGCTCGACTACATGCGCAGCGTCGTTGCCGGGTTAGAGGACGCCGACTCACTCGCCGATACTGCGGGCTATGCGCACTGGACCGGCCTGCTGCCCGTCGAACGCACGATCACCGCGTATGTCGCGGCCGGGGCGAACGAGTCCCACGCACTGGGGGTGACACGGGTCGGCAATGGCATGGATGTCGCCTACTTCGGCAAGTCGGCGGGCTTCGAGCAGGTTCTCGAGATGCTCGGCGAGACCGAAGTTGCGGACTTTGGCCCGCTGCCCGCCGCGACGCTCGCGGCCGCGACGTTCAATCTTGTCGCGCCCGACAATGTCGAGCTCCCCGAACTGATGATGGGGCTGAATATCCTCGCCGCGCCCGCGTCGTTTACGGATGACATCTTGCCCAAGCTGGGGACCCCGACCGTTCTGTTCATGGGCTCGGTCTCGGGCGACGCGGTCGAGCCGGCGGTGGGGCTGGACGTGCCCGTGCTCGGGATGGCCGTGAAGATGGACGATGTGTTGGTTGCCAACGACCTGACCGGCATGATGGACAAGACCATGCTGCTCGCCAACCTCGCGACGGCGCAGTGGGGTGTGGACCCGATCCAATTCGAGCGTAACACCTACCTGGACAGCACCTACCGCGTGGCGCACGTCGGCGTGCCGCTGGCCCAGCAGTCGGGCTGGCCCGAGCTTGAGGCGGTGCAGGTGGTCTACGGCCAGGTGGGCGAGTACTACGTCGTCTGTACACAGGAACACTTCTTCCAGCAGTGCATCGACGCCGAACGCGCGGGGGTCCCCTTCCAGATGCAGCTTGAGGGACCGGTCCATGAACGTGCCAAGACGCCCATCCTCGCGGTCACCGTTCGGCCCGACGGGATCGCGGACCTGCTCCGAACCTGGCGCAGCTTTGTCGAAGACGAAGGCCCGGAACTGGGCATCGATGTCCCCGTCGTCGGCGGTGAACTCGGTGAGATGATCCAGATCCTCGACCAGTACAGCTTGATGAAGATGCAGCTCTGGCGCGGCGAAGACGACCTGGTCGTCGGGCGCATCCAGATCACCGCGCCGTTCTAATCGACAGCCGGTTACCCCACATCGATCAGCCCGAGCGACTCGCCGTACTGGTGGAGTAATACTCGACGCAACAACGAATGGGCTGGCTGTTTGAGCAGCCAGTCTGTTTCGATTAGCCGCTTCGCGTCGAGGCGTGCGAGTTGCAGCAAGTCCAGGTCGCCCGGGATGTCGGCGACGCGCAGCGGCGGCATGCCCGATTGCTTGGTGCCGAAGAACTCGCCCATCCCACGGATCCGCAGGTCTTCCTCCGCGATCTTGAAGCCGTCGTTCGTGGACGCGATCGCGTTGATGCGGTCGATCGCCTCGTCGGTCGAGGGCTCTGCGACAAAGACGCACAGCGGCGGCCGAACCGATGCCCCGCGCCCGATCCGTCCACGCAACTGGTGTAGCTGGGCCAGCCCGAAGCGTTCGGCATGCTCGATCACCATCACCGTCGCGTTGGGTACATCAACGCCGACCTCGATCACCGTGGTCGCGACGAGCACATGCGACTTGCCCGCGCGGAACCGCTGCATGACCTGCTCACGCTCGTCGCGCGACAGTCGGCCGTGGACCTCTGCCACTTCGTACGCACCGCCCAGCTTCTCCCGCAGCAGCTTCGCGTGCTCGGCGACACTCTTCAGGGCCGTCCCGCCCGATCCGTCGTCGTCGCCGGGCCCATCGATCGCGGGCACGACCACGTACGCCTGTTCCCCAAGCTCGAGCCGGGTCGAGAGATACTCATACACGGTGTCGGTCTGGAACTCGGCCACGACGCGGTTCTCGATCGGGACCCGGCCCGGCGGTTTGCCGGTGATGGTCGAGACGTCGAGGTCGCCGAAGATGGTGAGTGACAGCGTGCGCGGGATCGGGGTCGCGGTCATGACCAGGTGGTGAGGGACGCGCAGCCGACCGTCGGGCGTCGTCTCCCCCGCCGATCGCAGGCGGGCCCGCTGCATGACACCAAAGCGGTGCTGTTCATCGACGACCGCGACGCCGAGGTCTTTGAACACGACCGCATCCGTGACAAGCGCCTGGGTGCCCACCACGATGTCGGCGCTGCCGTCGGCGACTTCGGCAAGCAGCGATTGACGCGCTTTCGAGCCCGCAGCCGAGGCCCCGCCGGTCAGCAGTCGGACCTCCACGTCCGAGTTGACCAGGAGCTCACAGATAGAGCGGTAGTGCTGCTCAGCCAGGAGCTCCGTGGGCGCCATGATGGCCGCCTGCTTGCGCCCGCTGACCGCGAGCAGCATCGCATACAGCGCGATGACCGTCTTGCCCGAGCCGACATCCCCCTGCACCAGCCGGTTCATCGGCGTGTCGCTCGTGAGGTCGGCCGCGACTTCTGCTATGACCTTGTCCTGCGAAGGCGTCAGCTCAAACGGGAAGCGCTCGCGGATCCGGCGGTCGATCGCGTCGCTGTGTGTCAACGCCGGAGCGGCCTGGCGTTTGGCGACGTAGGCGCGCTTCATCGCGATGCCGAGTTGGAGCAGCAGTAGCTCGTTATACGCCAGCCGGCGACGAGCCTCCTTGTGGTCGTCGGGCTCAGCGGGGCGGTGCAGCTTCTCGAATGCGTCCGCGAGGGGCAGGAGGTTGTGCGCCTGGGTGAGCGTCGTCGGCAAAGGGTCGGACATCGTGGGTAAGACACGATCCAGCGCTTCGCCGATGAGCTTCTCGATCGCGTGGCTGGGGAGCCCTTCGGTCGATGGATAGACCGGACGCAGGCGATCGCCTTGGGCCGGGGCGTCGTCTTCTTCCTTGAGTTTTTCCCACTTGGGGTTGGTCATCTGCGGGTAGCCGTCGAAGCGTTTGACCTTCCCCTGGACGCGGAGCGGTTGGCCGGCGTGGAGGGTTTCACGGAGGTAGCTGGCGTGGAACCAGACCAATGCGAGCGTGCCCGAATCGTCCTGCAGTGTGGCTTGAAACCGGCCTTTCTTGCCCCGGCCCTGCGCGGGCACCCAGCGCACCGCGCTGAGTGTCCCCCGCGCGGTCGCGACAATATCCTCAAACACCGGCAGGTCCGAGATCCGGCCCTCGGCGTCGAGCTTCTCGTAGCGCATGGGCTGATGGCGAAGCAGGTCCGCGAGTGTGTGGATGCCTAGCCGAGCAAGCGCCCCCGCCCGCGCGGGCCCGACGCCGGGCAGCAGCGTGACCGGCGAACCGGGGCTCACGCGCGACGCCGATTCGGGGGCGGCTTTGGGGGTGTCGGGATTCGGTGGCATCGCCGCATCTTACCGGGCGGTGGGCGTCGGTATCATAGAAGCGACTGGAGCTTCCATGACCCTCTCTGACCGTATCCAACGTGAACTGATCGTCCTGCTTGCCGACGCCGAGCCGCTGCCGTTCAAGCTGACCCTGACCGCGATCTCCAAACACTTCGGCGTGAGCCCGATGCCTGTACGCCGGGCGGTGGCCGACCTGATTAGCCAGGGCGTGCTGCGTAAGCAAGGCAACGGGCGGCTCGAGGTCGACCCGGTCGTCGTCGCGACGCTCGAACAGACCGAGTGGCCCGGCGAAGACGACGCTGCATCGATCGAGCAGCGGATCACCGACGCGGTGGTCACCCGGAGTCTGACACGGGACGAGCACTACCTGCGTGAAGCGGAGGCCGCCCAGGAGTTTGGGGTAGGCCGAACGGTCGTCCGCCGGGTCTTCGGGCAACTCGCGGGCCAGGGCCTGCTGACACGCGTGCCGCGCTGTGGCTGGCTGGTTCGGCCCTACCGCGAGAAGGACATGCTCGACTACCTCGACATCCGCGAGACGCTGGAGGTCAAGGCCCTGCGTCTGGCACGCGACCGGCTTGACCCGGCCGTGCTGCAAACCTGCCTCGATGGCAACGACCCGGGGGGCCGCAACCGATCGGTCCAACTCGACAACCGTCTGCACGCCTACTGGATCGAGCAGTCGCACAACCGCTACATCATCGATTTCTTCGCGCACCATGGCACGTTCTACAGCGCGCTCTTTGACTACGCCGCGCTGGAGCCGGGCGCGACCCGGGCGATGGCGCGCCAGCACCGTGAGATTCTGGAAGCGCTCCTAGCGGGCGATCTCCGCACCGCGTGCAAAGCCCTGACCCGCCACATCCGCGCCCAGCAGTCCAACACCGCGAAGATGATCGATCACCTGGCCCACCGGGAGCCATAGTGCGTGCGGCACCACATTTGACATTGCACGCAAAATCACTACCCTGCTCTCTTCCACTCAACTTCTCCGTCTGGTAAAGCGAGCCCGAACAATGAGCATCAACTGGAAAGGCGTCTTCCCCGCCGCGTGTACACAGTTTCAAGCCGACGGTTCCCTTGACCTGCCGACGACGATGGATCATCTGGACGCGATGCTCGACGCGGGCGTCCACGGCATGGTCATGCTCGGCACGGTCGGCGAGAACTGCTCACTGACGCACGATGAGAAGATTGAAGTCCTCAAAGCCACCGTCGAACGCATCGGCGGCAAGGTCCCGGTGCTGACCGGTGTCGCCGAGTACACCACCGCGCAGGCCTGCCAGTTCGCGAAGGATGCCCAGGCGGCGGGTGTGGACGGGCTGATGGTGTTGCCCGCGATGGTCTACAAGAGCGACGAGCGCGAGACCCTGGCGCACTTCGAGGCCGTGGCCGCCGCGACCCCGCTGCCGATCATGGTCTACAACAACCCGGTGTCTTACGGCATCGACATCCTGCCCAATACGTTCAAGAAACTCACGCATCTCGCCAACATCGTCGCGATCAAAGAGAGCAGCGAAGACCCCCGCCGTATCACGGATCTGCGCAACGCGGTGGGCGACCGGTTCACGCTGTTCTGCGGTGTCGACGACCTGTTTCTGGAGTCGTACATCCTCGGGGCAGAGGGCTGGATATCCGGCCTCGTCAATGCCTTCCCGACCGAGAACGCGTTGATCTGGGACTTGTGCGAGGCGGGCGACTTCAAGGAGGCGCAGCGCGTCTATCAGTGGTACACCCCGCTCTTACATCTGGACACGCTGCCTAAACTGGTGCAGTACATCAAACTCGCGTCGCAGGAGTGCGGCTACGGCAACGAACGCTGCCGGGCACCACGGCTGAACATCGAAGGCAAGGAACGCGAAGAGGTTCTCGCCATCATTCGACACGCGATCAAGACCCGCCCGGCGATCCCGGCGAAGGCGTAAATATCTCGCGATCGGTTTTCGACGCAAGCTGCGCGAAACGCCTCGCATTCAGCCAGGATTCATTTGTTTACCAAGGAGAACGTGTGGCCACCCAACCCATTCTGATCGCCGGCACATGGCGGCAGGCCGACGCGGCCGAGACTTTCCAGGCCAGTAATCCCGCGACGCGTGAGCGGTTGCCCGATGTGTTCCCGGTGAGTCAGTGGTCTGATTTAGACGCGGCGCTGGCGGCGGCGGCGGAGGCGTACCAGGTTTCACGCTCGCTGCCGGGCGAGCAGATCGCGGCGTTTCTTGAAGACTATGCATCACGCATCGAAGCCAATGCCGAGAAACTGGCGGCCAAAGCGAACGAGGAAACCGCCCTGCCCGCGCCGACGCGTTTTGTCGGCGGCGAGATCCCACGTACCGTCAACCAGCTCCGGCAGGCCGCGGCTTCGGCGCGCGACGGCGGCTGGTCGATGCCCACGATCGATACCGGCAGCGGGCTGCGCAGCCAACTCGGGCCGCTCGGTGTCGTCTGCGTCCTGGGCCCCAACAACTTTCCCTTTGCCTACAACGGCATCGCGGGCGGCGACTTCGCCTCGGCGATCGCGGCGGGCAACGCGGTGATCGCCAAGGCCCACCCCTCACACCCCAAGACGACGCAGATGCTCGCCGAGCTATGCCTCCAAGCGATCGAGGCGACGGGTATGCCCAAGGGGCTTGTCCAGATGCTCTATCACATGAGCAACGACGACGGGCTCTACCTCATGGCCGATCCGCGCAACGCGGCGCTGGGCTACACCGGCTCACGCAGGGCCGGGCTCGCACTGAAGAAGGCGTGCGACGACAACGGCAAACTCGCGTACCTGGAGATGTCGTCGGTCAACCCGGTTGTGATATTGCCGGGCGCATTAGAAGAACGCGGTGCGGACATCGTTGACGAGTTCGTGTCTTCGTGCCTGCTCGGTGTCGGCCAGTTTTGCACCAACCCCGGCCTGGTCATCGCACTCGCGGGCGAAGAGGCCGAGTCGTTTATCTCGGCGGCGGTGGAGAAGTTTGAAGCCGCGCCCGTCGGCACTCTGCTCAACGAGGCCGGCGAAACGAGTTTGTCTCAGGGTATCCAGTCGCTTCAAGAAGCCGGGGCGACACTGCTTACCGGTGGTGACAAGGGGGCGGGCGACGGCTGCAGCGTCTCGAATACGCTGATGCGCGTCGATGGCAAAACATTCCTCCGCCACGCCAAGACGCTCCAGCAAGAGGCCTTTGGCAACAGCTCGCTTGTCGTGGTGGTAGAAGACATCGCGCAGGCACTTGACGTGATCGAAACACTTGAAGGCCAACTCACCGGCTGCGTGTACTCCGCGAAAGAGGGGGCAGACGACGAGGCCTATGACACCATCGAGCCCGCACTTCGTCAGCGTGTGGGGCGTCTTCTAAACGACAAGATGCCGACCGGAGTCGCCGTTGTCGCGTCACAAAACCATGGCGGCCCCTACCCCGCCACCGGGCACCCGGGCTTTACCGCGGTCGGTTTCCCCGCCTCGGTCCGCCGCTTCGCTGCGCTGCACTGCTACGACAACGTCCGCCCACATCGTCTGCCCCGCTTGCTTCAAGACAAGAATCCAGCGGGTGTGATGCGCCTGATCGATGGGGCCTGGACCACTGCGGACGTTGTGGCTGGCTCGTAGTGACGCGAGGAGGACGGCTGCGATGACGATACAACAACGCCAAACCCTGCGGGTGATTGACTCGCACACCGCGGGCGAGCCGACGCGTGTCGTGATCGATGGCGCACCCGATTTAGGACTTGGGACTATGGCCCAGCGCCTAGCTGTGCTGCGCGATGAGCACGACTGGGTCCGTCGGGTCTGCTGCACCGAGCCGCGCGGCAGTGACACGGTTGTCGGGGCGTTGCTGTGTGAGCCCGTTTCGTCGGATGCCGCCGCGGGTGTGATCTTTTTCAATAACGTCGGCTACCTCAGCATGTGTGGGCACGGCACGATGGGGCTTGCAGCAACCCTCGCCTACCTCGGCCGCATCACGCCGGGCGTCCACACGGTCGAAACGCCTGTTGGCGATGTCGAGGTCACGCTACACGACGACCGCCACGGCGCGACCGTCCGCAATGTCGCGTCGTACCGTGCGGCTGCGGGGGTGCCGGTCGATGTGCCCGGGCTGGGCAGGGTCCACGGCGACCTCGCTTGGGGCGGCAACTGGTTCTTCCTTGTGAGCGATCACGGCCAACGGGTCGAGCCTGGCAACATCGAAGAGCTGACCCGTGTGGCTTGGGCGATCCGGCGTGCGATCCACACTGCGGGCATCACGGGCGAAGACGGTGGCGAGGTCGATCACATCGAGCTGCTGGGTCCGCCGAGTTCCCCGTCGGTTGCCGACAGCCGATCGTTTGTGCTTTGCCCGGGCGGCGCGTACGACCGTTCGCCGTGCGGCACAGGCACGAGCGCCAAAGTCGCGTGCCTTGCGGCGGATGGCCGGCTTGCGACCGGCGAGGTCTGGCGTCAGCAGAGCATCATCGGCAGTGTGTTTGAAGCGAGCTATGAGCTGTCCGGCGATCGCGTCATCCCATCGATCACAGGCCGGGCATACGTGAACGCTGAGGCGGCGCTGATCGTCGATCCCGCCGACCCGTACGGGCTGGGAATCACGATGTGCTAAGGCCGACGTGCCGCGGCGTCTTCGAGGATCGCGGCGAGCAGGTCCGCTTCATCGAATCGGCCGTAGATCGCGCCGCTGGCGAAAGGCGCGATCGCGATCGGCAGGCCCGGCACCGCATCGGGTGACATCTTCAGGACATGGCCCAGCGCTTCGAGGTTCCGCTGGTACTCCGCGACCAGGTCGGCGTCGTCGTAGGCGCTCGCGACCCGCTCGGGGCCGATGAGCTCGCCGGCATACTGCTCGGCTGCGGCCAGCGTGCGCGGCCACATGTACTCCCCGTCCAGCGACTCGCTCCCGCTGAAAAGCCAGGCATCAAACTCGGGCCAGTCGTTGGGCGCGTGCCGCCACACCGCCATCGACAGCAACGCAAGTTCGTAGCTGTGGCCGAAGCGTTCGTTGTCGATCGGGATATGGGGGTTGTGTGTTTCGTGCAGTGACAGAGGCAGCGCAAACACAACCAGGCCCGGGTGATTGGGGCGTTGCTCGTCGATCATCTCGTGGGCCTCGCGGCAGTGCGGGCAGGCGTAGTCAAGGAAGAGCACAACGACCGATTCACCCTCGGTTGGCCCGGTGTGTGGCGTGTCGTCCGCGTCGATTTTTAGCAGGCCACCGAGCACGCCGAGCTGTCGCCCGGCTTCATCCGTGAGGTCGTAGTCCTTGTCGCTGGGCACCACGATGCCGTACTCCTTGGTCGCCGGCATCAAGACCTGTAGCGCCATCAGCAGCATGACCGCGGGGACGCCGACCCCGAACGGGACAGTCATCCGTCGCAGCGGCAACGCGCTAAGCAGCACCAGCCCAAGCACCGCCCCGATACCGTGCCCGGCCAGGCAGTACGGGCACCACGCCCCGATGAGGAGGGCCTGCAACGCGATGTACCACGCCGCTGCGCCGAGGAGCACGACGCCCATGACGCCGAGCAAGACGCGACGGGTAGCGGCGGCCAGCGGCTGAAGCACCAGCAGCCCGAGGATGGCGACATACCCCCCCGCCGCGAGCACGCTCACGGGTACCGGCCCGATGGCTGACCATCGGCTGGACAGCACCTGATTGCAGCCCGCGCCGCTCCCGCAGCCGGGTGCGACACGCCCGGTGAGCGTGAGCCACGCAAGGTAGCCCGAGATGGCAAGCCCGCAAACACCGAGCGTCATCCCCGCCCATCGGCGTGCGCTGGCGAGGTTGCTTTCCTTAGCCGTTGCATCGGCTAAGACTTTATGGCCTGCGTCTTCACTCATCCACTTGTCCCTTCACGTGTCGGTCGGCGAAGTCGAGGTACTGCTGCCAATCATACGCGGTGACATCGTGCCCGCCGGTCCGCAGGTGGTAGCCGACTCGGCCTTCATGCTGCGGCGCGTTGACCGCCGGCATCGTATCAGTCTTGAGTCCATCCACTCCAAGCAGTTCATAGACGGGCGAAGCATGGACGCATGCCAGAAACTCGCCGCGCGGATCGGCCCACCGGTCGTCCTGCGCGCTCGCGACGTAGACCGGCCGAGGAGCGATGAGCGCCAGGAGTTCGTGCTGATCAAAAGGCAGCTCGGTTTCGTTGTCGTTGTAGGCGTGGAAGTTGCTGCAAAACCAGTGCGGAAATCGGCTGTTGATCGCGTAGATCGTTTCGCCAAAACGCCGTCGGGATAGGGCCGCCCCGCCACAGCCCGAGTTGTTCGAGACCACCATCGCGAATCGTTCGTCGTTGGCGCCCGCCCAGAGCGCGGCCTTGCCCAGCCGCGAATGCCCCATCGCGATCACCCGGGCCGCATCGACCGCATCGTCGGTTGCCATGTAGTCCAACGCCCGGCTGTAGCCCCACGCCCACGCCGCGATCGCCCCACCCGCATCGCCCGGCCGATCCGATTCATCCTCGGGTGGAGCCAGCCCGTGTACGCCGTTACCAAGCCCATCATCAAAGTCGGGGTCGAGCTCGCCGTAGTAAACCGTCGCGATGCCGTATCCCCGGGCGAGGATCGTCTCGATCGGCCAGCGGCTCTTGCGCGCCCCCCGCCCCGCTTCGCTTGCCTGATGGTTTGCGACCCCCAGCGTATCGCTGTCGCGCACCCAGCTACGCGGCAATAGGATCGCCGGGTCATCATGCACCGTGTGGTTGCCATCGAAGTTCATCCCTACAAAAACAGGTACCGGCCCGGCCGCATCATTCGGGAGATACAGCAGCAGGTCCATCGACAGCCCATCGCCCTGATGAGTGAAGTGGATGCGGACCTGCCTGCGCGTTGCCTTACCATCGAGCGCGGCGCTGTCTGACTCGATGCGTTCAAAACGTACGTCGGCGGCACGCGTCACCTCGCCCAGCCGACCAAACATCTGGTCACGGAAGCATTCGAGTAACTCTGCGCGCCGGGCGGGCCATTGCTCTTCGGTCGTGATGGGCGTGCCGTCTGCGGAGACTAACGGATCGGGCAGGACAAACTCCGGCACGGACGATTCGTCGTAGCTGGGATGGATCACCCACGCGAAGCCGGTACTCGCGAGCAACGCAACGGCGAAGACGATCAGGGTCGGCAGGGTCATGCAGATTCCCCATGGGCAAGGGTATGATTCCTGCATGATCGTAACACGCTGGGCCAACGCAATCGTCTCTGCCCTTCTCGTGGCCGGCGTCTGGCTGTACCGGGTGACGCTGGGCTGGGTGATGGGCGGGCATTGCCGATACCAACCCACGTGTAGCCAGTACATGCTCGACGCCATCGCGAAGCACGGCCCGTGGCGCGGCGGGTGGCGCGGCATCAAGCGTATCGCCCGCTGCCACCCCTGGGGCGGGAGCGGCCATGACCCGGCTTAGGCAGTATCGATCGTTCTAACGCAGACGACGCAGCTCGTGCGCGATGCGTTCGCAGGTGGGGATGTACTTGCCGCCAAAGACCCGGCAGTGCTGAAGCATCGTCGTCAGCCAGTAGACCCGGCAGCGGCGCTCAAAGCCCTCGCGCTCTCGGTGATGCTGGCGATAGATGTTGAAGAAGTACGGCCCGGCCGTCTTGAAGAGACGCAGGTAAGACAGCTCGTACTCGCGGTCGGCAAAGCTTGCGTGTCCGTCGATGTAGGCGTTGATGCGGGGCCGGCCGGGGTTGCCGTCATCGACCATGATATTGTTGGCCCACAGGTCGCCGTGGATCAGGGTGGGCTTGGGGTCGTGATCGAGCCAGTAGGCCAGGTGTTTGGCGACATGGTCTACGACATCCCGGCAGGCCGACTCAAGCATCGAGCGTGCGCCGTTGGCTTCGCGCTCGACGATCGGGCCATAGAGGTCAAGCCAGGTGCCAAAGCGTTGCTCGGCTGTCGCGCCCGCCGCAGGGCCGAAGTAGTCCGACGTATGCCGATGCAGGTCCGCGATGTGATGCCCCAGTTGGTGCTCGAAGCGCTGCATCCCGCCGGCGTTGATCTTCGCCCGTTCGAGGGTCGTGCCGGGGATCTTTTCCATCATGAGCATGACGCCGGTAAACCCCGGGTCGCTGACGATCAGGCCCAGCGGCTTGGGCACCGGTAACGTGGTGTGTTCACGGAAGTACGCCAGCGCATCGCGCTCGGCCTCGAGCTGATGCGCGACACTGTGGTCATTGACTTTAGCAACGACCGAGCCGCGCCCACGGTCGAGGATGAGTTCGAGGACGCGGTTGTTGCTCCCGCCGTAGAGTTTACGGACCGTCGTGACGATCGCATCGGGGTTCAGGTGCCGTTGGACGAGGCCGGTCGCGATTTCGGGTGTGACAAACTCACCGCGCTCCGACATGCCGCGGTTGTAGTTGATATTCATCGCAGGGGTCCGGCGTGAGCGAAAACAGCGTTGCTTATACCGGCGGCCTGGGTCGGCCGTCCACGTCGTATAAAACCCGTGGCCGGATAGCCACGCAGCAGCATTGTAGCGTCGCGGGCGGTGGGCGAAGCGGTGCCGCTTAGTGCGCCAGCATGGCGAGGCCCCCATACTCGGGGCACCCATTCCCCAGCATATCGATACATGGATCGCTCTTTCATCTCATCCAACTCGTGGCAAAGTCCATCGCAAACCAATACATCTCCAAAAAACGATCAAGCTGACTTCTCGCACCATGCAAGACAGCACCACCCGCTATAGGTGGTGCTGCCGGTGAGACGTGGAACCGAAGAGAGCTTAGTGATCCCGACGACGGCGTTTCATGACCATGCCGACCATGCCGAGCCCGAGCAATGCGGCGCTGGGTGTTGGCACGGCGCTGGGGTCGCAGTCGTTGGGCGGGCATTCGGGCAGCTGCAGCCCGAGGTCGAGGTTGATTTCAAGCGAGGCGGCCAGGCCCCAGTCCTCATCCGAGCCGTTATCCAGCCCGCCGAGTTGGACCCCGATGCCGTAGCCCTGCGAGCCCAGTGCCAACTCAAGGTCGGCCAGCGTCGTGTCAGTCTGAGCGACAAAGGCGACCGTCGCGCTCTGCCCGAGGCCCAGGCCCGCGAGCAGGTTTTCGAGCAGGTTGCCCAGCCCGCCGAACAGGTTGATCTCCACCTGCACTGCGGCCTCGTAGCTGACCAGCGAGCCGGACCATCCGCCGATCTCGGGGGTAACCGAGCCCTCGGTGAAGACCGAGGCGCTGAGCAGGTCAAGGTTTCGGTTGAACGGGCTGGTCGAGACGAGGTTACCCCAGCCCGATTCGAAGTAGATGCCGGTGATGGTGCTGTTGCCCATCTGTGTGTTGTTCTCGATCACAAACTCGAAGTCATAGCCCAGGAGGTTCGACTCCTGAACGGTGACCGAGAGGTCGATGCCCTCGTGGCTTCCGTCGGCGAGGACTTCGATGTCGGCGGTCCCGGCAGCGGCCGTTGCGGCGGCGGCGAGGGTGAGCGAGGCGGCGGCGATGTGCTTGCAAAAGGTCATGGTTTTCTCCCGAAAAAAGGGTGTTGATCGATCCCGTTTGATTCGAAGGAAGCATGACACTGCGCCGCGACACAGGCCACGGCCGCAATCATCGGCCGCGTGCACCGGGTCCGGTCCTGCGGGTTGGTCAGGTTGCGGCGTGGGAGGCCGCGTTTGGGCGCAATAGCGCTGTAGGGTTTTGGAGCATCGCCCGAAGAAAAAATTAAACACCCCGAGTTCGCCGGGCCAAACTCGCACCGCCTCGAGGCCTCAGTACATAAAACCACTACAAGACCGGGCCGTCTTTCCAAGACGCCGACACCCTACGCCGCTCCGGATCGGGTCAAAGACTCGCGGCTAACGACACATGCATACGGGCCCACGTTGGCCACCCCCCAAGGGCATCCATCGTCTGAGCCCCACAGCAGAACTGGCCTCGCTTCATACTCAACGGCAAAGACGCATCGCATCCAAGCCCCAGCATGAATGCCAAGCCGGCCAGATCAAACATCGACTTTGATTGTCAGAAGATTGCCAAACCCCAAAGTCCAGTGGCCCGGTCATAGGCCACCCAAGACGACCCGGGCTCGGGCCGACCCGCTGGGGAGCGGGGGTCACGTCAGCCGTGACATCGAAAGGAAGAAACAAGAAGTGGAGCTGACAGGGATCGAACCTGCGACCTTCTGCATGCCATGCAGACGCTCTACCAACTGAGCTACAGCCCCATCGCGGTCAACCGCGAGCGACGCACTATATCTTCATGACTCAGGCAACGCAACCCCA
>JBITAC010000091.1:0-34199 GCA_044439905.1 Phycisphaerales bacterium JB063
AAACAAGAAGTGGAGCTGACAGGGATCGAACCTGCGACCTTCTGCATGCCATGCAGACGCTCTACCAACTGAGCTACAGCCCCATCGCGGTCAACCGCGAGCGACGCACTATATCTTCATGACTCAGGCAACGCAACCCCACGAAATCGGCGGGCAAACGGGGGCAACATTGTGCTACAATATGGGTTTCCACGACGCCACGGAGACGCCGACTTGTCCCTCCAAGACCAGCTCCGAGCATTCTACGAGCTCGACCAACGTGTCCGCGCCATGCGCTCCCGCCTGGACGCCGCGCTGAACCGACAGGCCGCCCAAGAACGCAAGAAGGCCCAGCTCGAACAGCAGGCCGCGGAACTCCAGGCCCAGCTCAAACAGCACCAGGCCAAGGCCGCGCTGCTGGAGTCCGAAGCCAGCGGCCTCGAAAAACGAATCGCCGGCCTGCGCGACAAAATGAACAGTGTCACCAGCAACAAGGAGTACTCCGCCTTGCTGGTCGAAGTCAACACCGGCAAGCTCGAGCAGAGCAAGCACGAAGAACTCGCCCTTGCCGCGATGTCGAAGGTCGAAGAGCTCGCCGCCGAGCTCGAAACGCTTAAGGCCCGTGTCGACGAGCAGGACCGGATCGCAAAGTCCGCCGCGACGGATGTCGAGGCGGCACGCAATGAGGTCGGCGAGCAGCTCGACGCGCTCACCCGCGAACGCGACGAGGCGGGCGAGCCGATCGCTCCGGCGGTCCGTAAGCAGTTCGACCGCCTGTGTGATGTTCACGACGGTGAGGCGATGGCCGGGATCGAGGAGCAGAACAAGCGTCGGATGGAGTACACCTGTGACGGTTGCTACACGCTTATCCCGGTCGAGACGGTAAACACGCTGATCACCCGCCCCGACGAAGTCGTCACCTGCGGTAACTGCGAACGCATCCTCTTTGTGTCTGAGGAAATCCGCAGTTCGCTCTCGGGTGCCAAGTCTTGATGAAGCCGCCGCGCGTCATCGCTCCTCTACCCGTTTCCGGTTTCACTCGGCTTCTCAAGGCCGACCGACACAAGGGCCGGCCCGCATGGACTGCCTGATCCATATCGACGGTGGCGCTCGCGGCAACCCCGGTCCCGCCGCGGCCGGTGTCACCATCACCACGCCCGACGGCAGCGAACCGCTCTACGAGGCGGGCTTCTGGCTTGGCACCTCAACCAATAATGAGGCCGAGTATCAAGGGCTTCTCCACGCACTCAAAGCGGCCACGCGACTCGGCTGCACCGCCCTCACGATCCGTAGCGACTCGGAGCTGATGGTTAAGCAGGTGCTGGGCAAGTATCGGGTCAAGGCCGCCAACCTCAAGCCGCTGTATCAGGAAGCGGTGCAACTGTTGGCCGGCTTTGCGAAGTGGGAGATCGGCCACGTTCGGCGGGAGGGCAACAAACGGGCCGACCAACTCGCGAACCTTGCGATGGATGCGCGTGCGGATGTCATCGCGTTCGACTCGCTCGCCGACGAGGCGTAGGGTGTTGCCTTCGGTGTCGCTGGGCCGGCAAAGTCTCGGCCGATACAATGCGTACAACAGGTGTGTGACTATGCTGATCCGAAACCCCGACGATATTGCCCCGAAGACGATGACCATGCCCGGCGCTGAAGGCGTCGAGATGCGGCTGATGGTCGGCCGGGCCGATGGTGCGCCGAACTTCGCGATGCGGATTTTCGACGTCGAGCCCGGCGGGCAGACGCCCCACCACCAGCACAACTACGAGCACGAGATCCTGGTCCTTGATGGTGAAGGCGAGGCCTACAGCGGCGATACGCCCCATCCGGTCAAGCAGGGCGACGTCCTCTTTGTCCCCGCCAACGAGGTGCACCAGTTCCGCAATACGAGCGACAAGCCGTTCCGGTTTATGTGCATGGTCCCGACGGCGTTCGACTGTGGTGAAGAGGGCTGCAAGCCGACGCCCGGGTCGTAAGCAAAAGCAACGCACCGCTTTTGGCCAAGCCAGTGGGGCTGGCCACCTGGGCGTGCTCGCCTCAAGCCGCCCATGATCCCGCGCGAGCCAACGGAAGACGCCATGGCCCAGCAAACCGACGCATCCCCCGCCCGCCGCAAGTCTTTTCTTTCCACGCCGCCCGGCCTGATCACCGGCGGGTTCGCGCTGTGGGTGCTCTCCTTTGCCATGAGTTGCGCGCTCACCATCGCGATGGATCAATCACAAACCGAAAACCCCGAAACCGAAGAAGCGGCCGCGATCGCATTCACCTCGTCCGACGACCGTACCAACATGATCCTCACGGCCTACATCGGGTACACCGTCCCGATCCTCGTCGCGATTGGCGGGACCGTCATGCTTCTCATCGGCAGCGTCCGCTGGGGCGTGCACGGCAAGCACGCCACCGGCATCCCCGGCAACGACCAGGAACTCGGCCTGCTTAATTCCATCAACGAACGCATGCTCCTCAGCGAGACCGCCAAGCGTATCGCGTATCGCCACGAAGACATCGACCTGCTCCGCAGCACGATCAAGACCGACATCCAGAATCACGACTTCGACGCCGCGCTGGTCTTGGTCAATGAGATCGGCAAGACGTATGGCCACAAGGAGGAGGCCGAGGAGTACCGCGACCAGATCATCTACGCCCGCACCACCGAGATGGAAACAAAAGTCGACCGGGCGCTGGCCAAACTCGACGAAACGCTTGCGCGGCACGACTTCGACAGTGCGGGCAACGAGGCGCTCAAGATCCAGCGGCTCTACTCCGATTCGCCACGGGTCAAGGACGTGCACCGTAAGGTCGCGCACGCGCGGGAGCAGTACAAGCACGACCTGGAGCGTGAGTTCCTCGAAGCCGCGAAGGTCGATGATGTCGACCGGGCGATGGACCTGCTGAAGGTGCTCGACCGCTACCTCACCGAGAAGGAGGCGGGGCCGTTCCGTGAGACCGCACGCGGGATCATCGGTAAGAAGCGGGAAAACCTCGGCGTGCAGTTCAAGATCGCGATCCACGACAAGGAATGGCTCCGCGCAGTCGCGGTCGGCGAGCACATCATCCGCGAGTTTCCTAATACACGGATGGCCGACGAAGCCCGCGGGATGCTGGACCTGCTGCGTGAGCGTGCGGCCGGGCAGCGCGCCGCGTCGTCGCGAGGTGGGGACACACACGCTCGGCGGGCGGACGGGACGGAAGCCGAAACCGACGCGTAGTGCCTGCGCTTGGGTACGCCGGCGATGCCTCGAACGCTATACTCGTTGGCATGTCCAAGACCTACCCCATTGTTGTGATCCCCGGCGACGGGATCGGTCCCGAAGTCACCGCCGCGGCGTTGAAGGTGCTCGACGCCGCCGACGCCCCGCTGTCGTACCACACACACCAGGCGGGGCTTCCTGCGATGGAGGCGACGGGCGAGGTCATGCCGCAATCGACCCTCGACGCGATCCGCGAGCACAAAGCCGCGATCAAGGGGCCTTGCACGACGCCGGTGGGCAAGGGCTTCCGGTCGGTCAACGTTCAGCTTCGCCAGACGCTCGGCCTGTACGCCGCGATCCGCCCGGTCCGCAGCTTGGCGGGGGTGCCGACGCGCTACGAGGGGGTCGACCTGGTGGTTTTTCGTGAGAACACCGAGGGGCTCTACGCCGGCGTCGAGAACGCGATCGTGCCTGGGGTCGTGACTTCGCTGAAGATCGTGACCGAGAAGGCGTCGATGCGGATCGCCCGTGCCGCATTCGACTACGCAAGAAAGCGTGGCCGAAAGAAAGTCACGGTCTTCCACAAAGCGAACATCATGAAGATGTCGGACGGCCTGTTCCTTGAACGCGTCGCGAAGGTGCACGACGAGGAGTATCCAGACGTGCCCTACGACACCTGCATCATCGACGCGGGCTGTATGAAACTTGTGCAGGACCCGACACAGTTTGATGTGCTGCTGATGGAGAACTTCTACGGCGATGTGGTCAGCGACCTGTGCGCTGGGCTCGTCGGCGGGCTGGGCGTGACGCCGGGGGCAAACATCGGCGAGGATTGCGCCGTGTTTGAGGCGGTGCACGGCAGCGCGCCCGATATTGCCGGGCAGAACAAGGCCAACCCGCTGGCGCTGATTATGTCGGCGGTGATGATGCTCAACCACCTGCACGAGCAGCACGGGGATGACAACGTCAAGCAGTGCGCCAACCGGATCAAGCGGGCGTACAACGCCGCGCTGGCGGAGGGCGACAAGACCCGCGACTTGGGCGGGACGCTGAGCACGACCGAGTTCGCGGACGCGGTGGCGAAGCGGGTGTAACTGTTTAGCGGGCGACGCGCAGCGTCCCGCAGGATTCACGCCGCCAGTCGGACAACGCGGGACGCTGCGCGTCACCCGCTAAACGTGGAGTGCTCACACGTGGAATCTCCCGAAATCATCTCGTGGGAAATCCCAGGCAGCGATGGGCAGCCGATTTACGGGAATGAACACTGGCCTGACGAAGTGCCCCTAGGGCTATTCTTTTGTTGTCACGGATTCAAGGGCTACAAGGATTACGGCTTCTTGCCGCTGCTTTGCGACGCGGTTTCACGCGCCGGGCTTGTTGCGTTTCGATTCAACTTCTCGCACAGCGGTATGACGCATCGCACTGAAACCTTTGAGCGCCCCGAGAACTTCGAGCATGACACTTGGAGCAAACAGATCACCGATCTCGCTGCCGTGATCAGTGAGCATGGTTCCGGGCATCAAGGTGCGAGGTTTTCAAATGCGCAGGAGTGGGCTGGGAACTACAGTGACTTACCTTGCATCCTGTTTGGCCACAGTCGCGGGGGAGTGACATCTTTGCTTTCAGCAGCATGGGGTCAAGATTCTGGATTCTACGAGCGTTACTGGGATTTGAACGAGTTGCGTTCTCTTACCGCCCTCATCACCGCCGCCGCCCCGGACTACGCCTGCAACCTCGACGACCTTGCCAAAGACCAACTCCGCGCCGAGGGCCGCCTGCTCTCGCCTTCGGGGCGGACGGGGCAGGACCTCTACGTCGGCCGCGACTGGCTCGACGAGATCGAACGCGACCCGGAGTTGTACGACCCAGTCCTCGCGGCGGCGCACGTGAAGTGCCCGACCCTCATCATCCACGGCAGCGGGGATACCACCGTGCCCGTCGAGTGTGCCCACAACTTGCACCACGCGGCGACGCCGAACAGTCGGCTGGCGATCATCGAGGGCGCTTCGCATACATTCGACTGCCCCAACCCTTTGCCGATCGATACGCCTTGGGAGGAAGTGCCCGCCGCGACGCGCGAACTGATCGACTTGACCGTGGACTTTGCCGTCGAGCAGTGCGAGAAGGCGCGCTCGGTGTAGGGTGGGTGGAGCGCGTCCGCGAGCGATACCCACCATGCGCGGCCAACACTCTTTGAGTCACGACGGTGGGTATCGTCGCGGACTCCTCCACCCACCCTACCGGTGGATGCAGCCCAGGTCGACCACGATGCCCCCCGGGAAGTAGGCGTCGGCGTTGAGCGTGTTGCGGTCGACGAAAGTGAAAACGATGCAGTTGGCCTGCATGTTGTCGGCGAAGGCCTCGTCCCCTCCGCCGGGGCCGGCCCAGTCGGCGTTGTCGTATCGCTGGGCGTGGAAATGGTAGTGCGCAAGCCCGGTGTGCATCGCGCGGACGCAGGCGTCGGACGCGATGAACTCGGCATCCCGCCGACGCATCGCGGGCTCGAAGGGTTGCGCGACAAGCCGGCCATCGTCGTCCCACACCAGCACCCCACCGAGCTCCGTGGTTGTGTCGAGGCGGTCCTGCTCGGCTTGCTCGAAAAGCGCCGAGACCACCGACGGCTGTGCGATCGCGTCAAGCATCGCCTCGATGACCAGCAGGTCGGCCCAGCCCAGCGTGTCGGCGTGGCGGGCCAGCGTCTGGGCCCCCTCGCCCGGCCCGGAGCGCCCGGCCGGTGCGGCCCGCTCCACATGCCGGGCAGAAGTGAGCCGGCGGGTCAGCGACGACCAGCGATCGCCGCGCGGCATGCGGACCGCGGTATCGTCGGCGTGGTCGATCACGGGCAGGTGACGCAGTGCCACGGCCGGGGCGGCCTGGGAACCCGTCGGGATCGACGACAGCAAGTGTTCCCGGCGGCCCCAGTCGTCGTCGCTTGAGGTGCGGCAGAGGGTGCGCATCCGAAGGAGTTCTTCATTGTTGCCCGGGAGCTGCTCGATGGAGGCCGAAATGCGTTGTAGCTGGGTGTGGAGTTCATGCCGACTGGGCGTTTCGCGAAGCTGGCGTCGCAGGTCCGCATGATCGTGTGTTCGGCACATGATGATCCAGGACGCCTCCGCGATGCGCTGGGATGCGCGGTCGCCTGCAGCGCTGTGGAACATCGGCCAAAGTTGCTCTTCGGGAGTCAACGCGGGTGCTAACGTTTGGATCGCGATGCGCTCGGGCCGATCGATGTCGGCGTAGCGGATGGATGGCCGGGCCCAGCTCTGGACCAACGCGGGGACGAAGTCCACCCGCCCTGCTTCTGCGGAGCGCTCGCACAGCAGTTCGAGCATCGGCCAATCGTTGATGCGTCGGATGGAAGTGCCCACCGCGTGCCAGAACGCGTCCGCGTCGGCCTGGGCCATGCGTTCCACCGCCGCGCGGCGCACCTCAAACGGGTGACGCACCGACAGCACCAGCGGCATGAGGCCGTCGGCTTGGGTGGCTGGCGTTTCGCGTACAGCGCGGACGCGCCGGGTGGTAGAGGCACCCCGATCGTTCGCGGTCGCGACGGGGTCCGTGATGGGTTGCGACTGGCAGCCAACCAGCATCAACGATGCCGCAAGCAGCGCAGCGAGGCACAAAGCGCCAACGAGGATGCGCAGGGAGGTCGGAAGCGCCGAATCGCTGTGTGGCCCGGGGCTCACGGCTGGCATTGCTTGGCGGTGCTGCCGTCTTCACATTGCCAAGTCGACACGGCACGCATGATGTCCATGCCGTCCTGCGAGCTCATGGAGTACCACTGGGGGTTCTCGTCGGAGAGCATCAGGACCTGTGTGTCGTCTTCCATCCCGCCGGGGCCCATCATGCGGTCGGCGGTGGGGAAGGTCTGCAGGTGGGAGATGAACATGCCGTTGGCGATGATGTCGTCGGCGGTCATGCCTTCTTCGATCTTGCCGCACTCGCCACAAGTCATCACGAAGCAGCGGAAGGCTTGCTCGTTCTCTGCCAGTGGGCTGCCGGGGCGGTCGGAGGAGGGGACCAGCTTGATCGTGTTGTTGCTCATGTCGTAGTAGATGAGCTGGACCGAGCCGCTGCCGCTGCTGGGGAGCCCGCCGAAGAGGCTGCACGCGATGGCCGCGAGGCAGAGCACGAGGACCAGAACGGACGCGCCGGTCACGATCGCGGGGTTGTTGTTGAAAAACTCACGGGCACTCATCGCATCAGCTCCTAAGGCGGATCGCCTGGCCGAGAACTCGGCGGGTCGACGTCGGACACACAAAAAACACACGCACGATTCACGAAACGATCACCCAGAGACGGGCATTGTACCGCTCTTTGTGCTGTGCCTCAATCGGGTATGCCCGAGCCAGCCCGGAAAACGGCTGGGCACTTACGGGCTCGCCCAGCGGTACTCCAGACGGACCGCGGCGGTCTCTTCGAAGAGCTGGTGCAGGTCTTCGCCGGTGAGGTTGGTGAAGTCGGCACCCTCGCGTTTTGCCAAGAGCGAGAGTACGCTGAACGCTTCGGGTTCACGCATCACAGTGACATCGGGCTCGCCGGTGATCCCCGCCTGTGCCGCGGCGTAGGTGATCGCGTCGTCGAGGTAGCCGATCGCATCGACCAGCTTCGCCTCGACGGCTTCTTCGCCGATGAAGATTTTACCCGTGGCGGCGGCGCGGAGTTCGTCTTCTGTGATCGAGGCGTTCATGTTTGTTCGGCCGTCACGCACCACTTCAAAGAAGGTCTCGTAGGCATCATCGACGAGGTTGCCCAGCACCGCGACCGCCTCCTGGCCGTCTTCGGTGAGGTTGCCTTCGTCGTCATACCACTCGACAAAGAGGTCGTTGGCGTCATCTTTGTTGGGCGAGTTTTGAGCGATGACCATGTTCATCTCGACGCCATAGCGTTCGATGAGCCCGCCGAAGGCAGGGACCTGCGCGAGGACGCCGATGCTGCCGGTGATGCCGGTGCGCTCGTGGAAGATGTAGTCGCAGGGCATGGCGATGTAGTACCCGCCGCTGGCGGCGACGTTGCCGAAGCTCGCGACGACGGGGACCTCGGGGTGCTTGTCGCGGAAGTTGTGGATGTAGTGCCAGATCTGGTCGGAGGCGGTGACCCCCCCGCCGCCGGATTCGACGCGGAGGACGACGGCCTTGGGCGGGTTCTGTTCGAGCTTGGCGAATGCCTGTCGGCAGTACTCTGCGGTGGGGTCGTCGATCGTCCCGGAGACCACGACCACGGCGACGCGGTCCTCGGATCGCTGCTCGTTCACGGCCGGGGTGTAGTCGACCTCGGTCGGGCCGGTCGCGGTGAGGACATTGGCGATCGTCCGGATCGGCCCGCGCAGGTAGATGTTCAGTGTGACGGAGAACAGGAGCAGGACCAGGAGGACATAGATCAGGATCTTGTTGAAGCCGCCCGAGGTGCTGGGCTGTTGGACGTAGACGGCGGGGACGTAGCCGGGCGGGGGCGGCGGCGCGCTGGAGGTGCCGGCGGGGTTGATCGGGGGCTGCGGGCTGCCGGTCGGCTGGGGGTTATCGGGGCTGCTCATGGTGTGACTCCTGCGCGTCGTGGGTATCGGGTTTCGTGGTGGGCCCGCCGGGGCCGGTCTGTACCGTCTGGGCGGGGGTTGGTCCGGTCTGGTCTGTCTGGGTATGATCGGCGTTATGGCGATACATCTGCACATCGACCCGTTCAGCGGCATCGCGGGGGATATGTTCCTCGGTGCGCTGATTGACCTTGGGGCTGACCTGGACGCGGTCCGCGCGGCGCTGGCGAAGCTGCCGGTGGAGCAGCCGTATGCGATCCACACACGCCGGGTCCAGAAACTCGGCATCGGCGCGGTCGATCTGACCGTCGAGGTCCAGCAGGGCAAGGAGCACACAGGTACTGGCGAGGGCCATACCCATGACCACGGCCACTCACACAGCCATGCCCACGCCCACGACCACCCGCATAGCCATGACCATGGTCACCCACACGGACACGACCATGCGCATGAACATGAGCACAGCCATCCCCATACCCACCAGCATCACCATGGGCATGGCCATCCTCATACGCACGACCACCCCGCGCCTCACGAACACAGCCACCACGACCACCATCATCACACGGGGTACCGAGAGATCATGGCGATGGTGGATATGCTCGACACCACACCACGCGGCAAGGCCCGCGCCGGTGAGGTTGTAACGCGGCTTGCGCAGGCCGAGTCGCGTGTACATGCTGTGCCGATGGAGTCGATCCATTTCCACGAGGTCGGCGCGGTGGATTCGATCGTCGATATGCTCGGTTCGGTGGTCGCGTTGGAGCTGCTCGAGGTCGAGTCGGTTTCCTGCGGGCCGTTGCCGATCAGCCGGGGGATGGTGCGATGTGCCCACGGCCTGATGCCGGTGCCCGCGCCGGCGACGGCGTACCTGATGCAGGGCATACCGACGATCGGGGTAGACCGTGTGGGCGAGTTGGTGACGCCGACGGGTGCGGCGCTCGTCGCCGGGCTGTGTGACCAGTTTGGCCCCCCGCCGGCGATGACGCTGGGCGAAGTCGGCTACGGCGCGGGCGATCGGGACGACCCGCAGGTGCCCAACCTGCTGCGCGTCTTGCTGGGGCAGACGATCCACGCGGGCGACCTGGGCCCGATGACTGCATCGACGGCCGACTGTGCCGCCGCCGGCCAATGACCCCCTACGGATTCTGTCTTGAAGACCGGCCTCGCTATCTGCGTCTTTATCCTTGCGGCCGTCGCGGGTCTGCTGATGCTTGAGCGGCGCGAGCCCGTGGATCAGGACACCGGGGCGACCGCCGAGCAGAAGCTGGTCCGCAGTGCGCTGCCCGAAGACCTGCCCGCGATATATGAGCCGGGCGAACCGGCGGTGCTGGGGGCGGGCTTTGATGCGTTGCTGCTTGCCTGCCAGCAGGCCGCGCAGCCGATCGCGAGCAGTGATGAAACGCTCCAGATCGAACACAGCGACGCGGTCTGCTTAGCGCTTCAAAATGCGTTGGCGTCGGGTGCGTTTGAGGATGGCTTTGCCGATCGGCTGGTCCCGCCCTTTGACTTGTATTCGGATGACCTTCGCCAACTGTTCCGCGTCACGATGCAGGCGATCAATCTGCGTTTTGCCCGACTGCTGGAAGCCGAGGACTACGAAGCGGCAGACCGGTTGGCACGGGCGCACTTCGAGCTTGGCCGTCGCGTTTTTACACAGAACATCCGGCTGCGTGCGCGGCAGCATGGGCTTGGGCTGATGGATACGGGGCTCGGTCAGATCCGGCAGGCGGCGCAGGCCGAGGCGACGCTTGAAACCACTGACGCGGGTCGGCTCGAAGAACTCGTGCAGGTCGAAGAGCACGTCGATGCTTGGGAGCAGGCGGTCGTCGCGATCGACTCGGCGTGGCGTGAAAAGCTCGACTGGATCTCGTCGGCCCGGCCCAATGTCGCGGACCTGATCCGTGTCGCGGAGCTCGACGCCGACCGGTCGCTGCGTGTGTATGCAACGCACCAACTCGGTTATGCACGGTTTGAGCGCAGCGAGCCGGGCAACCAGCGTATGATTGCCCAGGCGATCCAACGCGCCAGCGAAAGCGACGACCCACTCATCCGGCAGGCCGCCCGGTTTGCCCAGCGGATGAACCGCGAGCAGTTTTACACCGCCAAGCCCTGACTCCTAGCGACCCGACCCGGAAACCGTATTCGATGCACCTGTTGCTGCTGGGTCTGTTTCTCGGGGTGTTCCTGCACGACGTGTCCGCGACCGTGCCGGGGCAGAGCGCCGCCGAAGCCCTACCCGGCGACGTCTGGCCCGCGCTGGGTTTCTGGGCGGTCGTCGCGTGTGTGCTACTTCCCAAGTTCTTGTTTCTCGTGGTCTACACCGCGACTTGCCGCGTTACGCTGCGCCGCCTCGGGACGAAAGCCGGCACCACGTGGATGCGGCGGACCGACCACCTCACCGGGCTGATGCCGCTGACGCTGCTGGTGTGTTATGCGAGCGACCTGACGGTCGGCGCGCTGCGATGGGTACGCGTCCCGTTCCGTCACACCGTCCTGGTCGATGAAATCATCGTGATGCTCCCGACGCTGGCGACGCTTGTCCTGGCGTGGCTGGTGTACTTCCCGATCGATCGGCGGATGCGCGAGTCCGGGCTGATCAGCCGGGTCGACCGCGGGCTCGCGATCTACCCCCTGCCCACGCGGGGCCAGTACCTGCTGGCGCAGCTTCGGCACCAAGTTGCGCTGTTGTTTGTGCCGCTACTCATCATCGCCGCGTGGTCCGAGAGTGTTGCGCTCCTGGGGCCGGACTTCGATGGCCCTTTGTCGCAGACCCAGGCGATGCTGCTCGCGCCCGCCGGGGCGATCGGCGTCTTCCTGCTCTCACCGCTCATCATCCGCTACCTCTGGGACACCGCCCCACTGCCCGAGGGCGAGATCCGCGAGAGCATGGCTGCGCTGTGTCGCCAGCACAAGGTCAGGGTGCGCGAGCTGCTGCTTTGGCGGACCTATGGCGTCCTGATCAACGCCGCCGTGATGGGCATGATCGGTCAGCTGCGTTTTATCCTGCTCTCCGATGCGCTGCTCGACCAGCTCAGCCGTGAAGAGGTCGAGGCGGTGATGGCGCACGAGATCGCGCATGTCCGCAAGCACCACATGTTCTGGATGTTACTGGTCCTGATGTCGGCGCTCGGGCTGGGCGAGCAGGCGGTGCAGTATGGCCTGATCGCGCTCGACGAAACGCTGGCGACCCACGGCCCCCGGCAGATCGCGGGGCTGGATGTGCAGGCGTTGCTGCGTGACGGGACGTCGCAGATCGTTCTCATTGCCTTGGTGAGCTTTGCGATTGCGATGCTGGTGTTTGGCTGGGTCTCCCGCCGGATCGAGCGCCAGGCGGATGTGTTCGCCGCGCGTCACATGGCACAGCACACCGAGCCACGTCAGCGTGATGCGCAGGGCCGAGTCGTCTTCGATGCGGCGGCCTGCCACGCCATGATCGCCGCGCTCCAGCGGGTCGCGACGCTCAACCACATCCCCACGCAGCGGAAGAGCTGGCGTCATGGCTCGATCCGCTGGCGTCAGGACCACCTGCGTTCGATCATCGGCCAGCCGATCAACGAGGCCCAGGTCGACCGCGTGCTGTGGCGTGTTAAGGCGGCGGCCCTCGCGGCGGCACTGCTGCTGGGCGTGCTCTACTGGCTGCAATGGTCGGCCGGGGACGATGCGCCGGCGCTGGTCGAGGCGGTCGGTATAATCCGCCGCTTGGTATGACCCGCGTTCCAGACGGTCAGAGGAGACCTATGCGTTTTGTGAAGATGACGGGGATCGGCAACGATTACGTCTACATCAACGGATTCGAACAGACCATCGACGACCCCGCACGCCACGCGATCGCGATGGCCGACCGGCACTTTGGTATCGGCAGCGACGGGCTGATCCTGATCCTCCCCGCGGAGCAAGGGGTCCAGGCCCACGTCCGGATGCGGATGTTTAACGCCGACGGCAGCGAGAGCGAGATGTGCGGCAACGGCATCCGCTGCGTCTGCAAGATGGTGCACGACCACGGCATCGGCCCCGAGCCGCACGCCAACCCGCTGAATATCCAGACGGGTGCAGGCGTGCTCAGCGTCTCGTACGAAGCCGACGCGGTAGGCAAGGTGAAGAACGCCACCGTCGATATGGGCGCGCCGATCCTTGCGCCCGAGCAGGTGCCTATCGACGCCGAGTCCCTGGTGCAGACCGACCAGCCCCAGACCTACAAGGTCAGCGTGCCCGGGACGACCCAGCGGTTCAACGCGACCTTTGTCTCGATGGGTAACCCGCACGCGGTGATCTTTCTGGATGAGGTCGATGATGAGCACCGCGAGGCGTTGCTCACCTGGGGCAAGTCGCTTGAGCACCACGAGGCATTCCCGAGCCGGATGAACATCCACTTTGTCGAGGTTCTGGATCGCGACCACGTGCGTGTCGTCCACTGGGAACGCGGCAGCGGCCCGACCCTCGCGTGCGGGACCGGGGCGTGTGCCGTGTGTGTCGCGGGGGTATTGACAAACCGCACGGAGCGCGACATCACTGCCCACCTGCCCGGCGGGGACCTCAAGCTGAGCTGGAAAGACGCGGCCGAATCGAGCACGGGCCACGTCTTCATGACCGGTCCCGCGACCGAGGTCTTCACCGGCGACTGGCCGGGCTGATCTGCCTATCGCACCCCCTTCGGATGAAGTCTATGGCCAAGCTCGTCAACACACCCGCCCTCCCGCACATGCCCTGGGAAGACAAGCCCGCCGGCTGCATGGACCCGGTCTGGCGGTTCAGCCGCAACCCGATCGTCACCCGCGACGACAAGCCCGGCTGCAACAGCATCTTCAACAGCGCCGCAATCGCGTTTGAGGGCGTCGACGACACGCGCTTTGCCGGGGTCTTCCGCTGCGACACGCGCGAGTTGCGTATGAAGCTCCACGCCGGGTTCTCCGCCGACGGGCTCAAGTGGGAGATCAACGCCGAGCCGATTGAGTGGGTCGTGCCGGAGGGGGTTGACCCGGTCGACGAGTGTTACGACCCACGCGTTGTCAAGATCGATAGCTGGTACTACATCATCTGGTGCAACTGCTGGCATGGCCCCACGGTCGGGCTGGGCTACACCGACGACTTCAAGACCTTCCACCTCATCGAAAACGCAACGCTCCCCTACAACCGCAACGGCGTGTTGTTCCCCCGTAAGTTTCCCGCGAAGGACGGCAGTGGCGACGACTACCTCCTGCTCTCGCGCCCGTGCGATGCGGGGCATTCGGCGCTGGGTGAGATCTTTTTGAGCCACAGCAAAGACCTGATCCACTGGGGCCGACACAAGTACGTGATGGGCCGAGATCAGCCGTGGGAGTCGACCAAGATCGGCGCAGGCCCGGCCCCGATCGAGACCGACGCGGGCTGGCTGCTGCTGTACCACGGCGTCCTCACGACCTGCAACGGCTACGTCTACCGCATCGGCGCGGCACTCCTGGACCGCGACGAGCCGTGGAAGGTCGTCGCTCGCGCCAAGCCGTACCTGATGGGGCCTTGGGAAGATTACGAGTGTGTCGGCGATGTGCCCAACGTCATCTTCCCCTGCGCCGCGCTGGCCGACGGAGACACGGGACGCATCGCGATCTACTACGGCTGCGCCGATACCGTCACAGGCCTGGCGTTCTGCGAGGTGGACGAATTGGTGGCTTGGATTTTGGCGAATCGCTGAGCCGACGACCGCTTATTCGCCAGGGGGCAGCCGCTTGACCACCATGTTTCGATACGCCGCGTGGGTCTGGTAGCAGCACAGGCCCAGCGGCTCGGTAATCATCACTTCGCCGCGTAGGGAGTAGTCGGTGTGGTTGGCCCGGTCGAGGTTGATCAACTGCTCGCCGTCGAGCCAGACCTGGATCGCTTCCCCGGTGACCGCGACGCGGACGGTGTACCAGCGGTTAGACTCGAACTGCATGAGCTGGGTGGTGGAGTTCATGGAGGCGTCGGCGTGGTCGAGGTTCGACAGGCCGACCAGCCCGCCGCCCCAGCCGCCCATGATGAGGGTGACGTGGCCGTCGGTGCCGACGGGGAAGGTGAGGCCGACGAAGAAGTCGCTGCCCTGGAGGCGTTGCGCTTCGAGCGTGATCTCGTAGTCTTCGAGCGTGTCACCCAGCAGCTCCGCGATGTCGCCGTTGTAGACGACGCCGGTGAGCGGGCCGCCCATGTCCAGGTGCAGGGCGTTGTCCTCGAAAAAGACTTCGCCGTCGGCCCCGAAGTTGAGCTTGTCCCAGTCCGCCTGGCTCTCGAGCAGCGCGACGGGCGCGGGCTCGGCCGCGGGGGTGGCGTCGGCTTGTCCCGGGTCCTGGGGTGGGCGGGCACAACAGCCGGTGATGATGCTCGTGAGCAGTGCGGCGGCGACGGTCGATGTGAGGAGGTGGGTCATGCGTCGGATTCTACCAACGCAAGGCCTGCTGGGGATCGGTTCTTGCTGAAATGCTCTAGCCGGCGGTCATCTCGAGATAAGCCGCGCGGCGTTTACTATCGGATAGGACCTGGTAGGCCTCGTGCAGCCGCTCGAACTGCTCCATCGCATCGGGGGCGTCGCTGCGGTCGGGGTGCAGCGCGACAGCGAGCTTTCGGTAGTTGGTCTTGATCTCCTGAGGCGTCGCGTCGCGTCGGAGTTTCATCACGGCGAAGTAGTCGGGCAGGTCGGTGCTGACCTTCGTCCGGCCCGCCGAACGGTTGTTTTTGACACCCGCCTTGCCCGATGTGGACGTGCCGCCCGCGTGTTTGGCGGCGGAGGCCATGCCGAACTTCGCGACCGCTTCGAGGACGCGGTCGGCCCCGCTCTTAAGCGCGACAAACTGGAGCCCGAGCTCGTACTGACGAAGCCCGCGTCGTTTGATCCAGCGGACCTGGACCTGCAGGGGCATGGCGCCATCGTCGAAGCGGATCCGGGTGGTGTAGACGTTGCCCACCACGACCGGCGGTTTCTTTTCGCAGTGCAGCCGCATGCCGGTCGCGGACATATCAAGGACGGAGCCGAGTTGGCACTTGACCGAGGCGGTGCCGAATCGCTCGGCGCGGCGATGACGCCACCCAGCCGCCCCGGTTTGTTTGGATTTGCCTGGCCAAAATCCCATGCAGAGACAATCGACCATCCCGAAGTGCTGGATTACCCGGGCCGGTGTTTCACCCCCGCGAAACGCTCGGCACAACCGGCACAGCCGATACGACAAGCCCCCGCCTTGCGACGGGGGCTTGTTCAATGTTGACTCGGGTTGGCGTGCTTAGCTCAGGGCTGCCTGGGCCGCGGCGAGGCGGGCGACGGGCACGCGGAACGGTGAGCAGGACACGTAGTCCAGGCCGACCTCGGCACAGAATGCGATCGAGCGCGGGTCGCCGCCGTGCTCACCGCAGATGCCGCACTTGAGGCCCTTCTTGGTCGCCCGGCCCTTGGTGACGGCCATGTCGACCAGTTGGCCCACACCCGTCGCGTCGAGCGTCTGGAACGGGTCGTCCGCAAGGATTTCCTGGGCGAGGTAGTCGGGCATGAAGGAGTTGACGTCGTCACGCGAGTAGCCAAACGACATCTGGGTCAGGTCGTTGGTGCCGAAGCTGAAGAAGTCGGCGGAGTTGGCGACCTGGTCGGCGGTCAGCGCGGCGCGGGGGATTTCGATCATCGTCCCGATCGCGATGTCGAGCTTGCCGGTGTACTTCTTCTTCTGCTTGACCTCGGCGATGGTCTGCTCGGTGAGTTCACGCAGGGTCGCGAGTTCTTTCTCCGTGCCCACGAGCGGGATCATGATCTCGGGCATGGCCTTCACACGTTTCTTGAGCGAGTTGATGGTCGCCTCGGTGATGGCCGTGACCTGCATCTGCAGGATCTCGGGGTAGGTGATGGAGAGTCGGCAGCCGCGGTGGCCGAGCATGGGGTTCATCTCGTGGAGCTGCTTGACGCGGCTCTTGACCTTGGCGGCGGAGACACCCAGCGCCTTCGCGACGGCGGCCTGGCCCTTGGCGTCGTGGGGGAGGAACTCGTGCAGGGGCGGGTCGAGGAGGCGGACGGTGACGGGCAGCCCGTTCATCGCTTTGAAGATGCCTTCGAAGTCCTTGCGCTGGTAGGGCAGGAGCTTGGCGAGGGCCTTGCGGCGGGCGTCCTCGGATTCGACCAGGATCATCTCACGCATCGCGAGGATGCGATCGCCCTCGAAGAACATGTGCTCGGTCCGGCAAAGGCCGATGCCCTCGGCGCCGAAGTCGCGGGCACGCTTCGCGTCGGCGGGCGAGTCGGCATTGGTGCGGACCTTGAGCTTCCGGTACTTGTCGGCCCACTTCATCATCTTGCCAAAGTCGCCCGACACCTTGGGCTCGATCGTCGGGACTGCGCCGGCCATGACTTCGCCCGTCGAGCCGTCGATGGAGAGCGTGTCCTTGTGGGTGAACTTGCGCCCGCCGATCTTGATCGTACGCTTCTTCTCGTCGATCTCGATCTCGCCGGCACCCGCGACACAGCACTTGCCCCAGCCGACGGCGACGACCGCCGCGTGGCTGGTTCGGCCGCCCGTGCTGGTCAGGATGCCCGCGGCTTTGTGCATCCCCTCGACGTCCTCGGGGCTGGTCTCTTGGCGGACAAGCAGGACCTGTTCGCCCTCGAGGGTCCGGTCAACGGCCTCGTCGGCGGTGAACGCGAGCTTGCCGACCGCCGCGCCGGGCGACGCATTGAGGCCGATCGTGAGCACATCCTTCTTCGCCTTGGGGTCAAACGAAGGGAACATCAACTGGGTCAGCGCCCCGGCGGGGACGCGGAGGACCGCCTGCTTCTCGGTGATGAGCTTCTCCTTGACCATGTCGCAGGCGATCTTCACCGCGGCGGCACCGGTGCGCTTACCGGTACGGGTCTGGAGCATGTAGAGCTTGCCCTGCTCGATGGTGTATTCGATGTCCTGGACATCCTTGTAATGCTTTTCGAGCTTCTTCTTGATGGCCTGGAGCTGGTTGAAAGAGTCCTTGCCGATCGTCTTGTTGTTGGGGGCCTTCCACTTGGGCATCTCCGCGACGGGCTGGGGGGTGCGGATGCCCGCGACGACGTCTTCGCCCTGGGCGTTGACGAGGAACTCGCCGTAGAACTTGTTCTCGCCGGTCGCGGGGTTGCGTGTAAAGCCGACGCCGGTGCCCGAATCCTGGCCCATGTTGCCAAAGACCATCGACTGGACGTTCACGGCGGTACCCGCGAGGCCGGTGATGCCTTCGATGCGGCGGTAGCTGATGGCCTTGTCAACCATCCAGCTCTTGAAGACCGCCTCGACCGCGAGTTCGAGCTGGTGGATCGGGTCCTGTGGGAAGGGCTTGCCGGTGTACTTTTTATAGACGGCCTTGTACGCGTCGACGAGTTCGATGAGCCCCTGGGTCGGGACGTCGGTGTCGTTCTTGACGCCGTACTTGGTCTTGATCTTGCTGAAGGCGGCTTCGAAGTGGTGGTGGTCGATTTCCATCACGACGTCGCCGTACATGTTGATGAGTCGGCGGTAGGCATCGTAGGCGAAGCGTTCGTTGCCGGTGGCGTTGGCGAGACCGAGGACGCTCTTGTCGTTGAGGCCGAGGTTGAGGATGGTGTTCATCATGCCGGGCATGGAGACGGCTGCACCGGACCGGACGGAGACGAGCAGCGGGTTCTTATCGTCGCCGAACTTCTTGGCGGTTTCCTTTTCCATGAGCTTGACGCTCTTGGCGACCTCGTCGAGGACAGGCCGGGTGAGCTTGCGGCCGGCCTTGTAGTAGGCGGCGCAGACTTCGGTGGTGACGGTGAAGCCGCAGGGGACGGGCAGGCCGATGCTGGTCATCTCGGCGAGGTTTGCGCCCTTACCGCCCAGGAGCTCCTTCATCGTGCCGTCGCCATCGGTCTTGATCTTGCCAAAGGAGTAGCAGCACTTCTTGGGGGCGACGCGCTTGGTGGTTTTCTTGGCGGGCTTCTTCTTGGTCTTGGTGGCCATCGGGTGGGTGTCCTTGGAACGGAGGGTGCTTGGCGGGGAAGCCGCCGGGTTCGCATGCGTTGTCGGCGGGAATCGCCGAGGTTGCGAATAAGGGAAAAACGCAATGGGTACGGGGTCGGCCGAGTTTGACATAACGGTCCGAAGCGAACGATTCTAGTGGATGGGCGGTGGGCGTCAAAACCGCGTGTCGCGTGGATGCCTTGGATGCGATATGGTGGCGGGCTTCGCGGCGGTCGATGGGCCTGTCATCGCCGGGTGTTTTGCTCCCCGTAACACGATTGAAACAATGCAGACTATCGTCTCTAAGTTCGGCGGGACCTCGCTGGCCGACTCCACCCAGATCCGCAAGGTCAAGGCGATCATCGAGGCCGACCCGCGCCGCCGGTTCGTTGTCCCCTCCGCGCCGGGCAAGCGGTACCGCGATGATACGAAGATCACGGACCTGCTCTACCTGTGTCACGAGTTGGCCAGCCGGGGCCTGGCGTTTGAGGAGGCGTTTGGCCCGGTCTGCCAGCGGTTTCAGCAGATCGCGATGGACCTCGGGCTGTCGATCGACCTGGACCCGCTACTCAACGAAGCCCGTGAGCGGATCGCCTACAACGGCAAGCAGGGGTTCGGCGCCGACTACGCCGCGAGCCGGGGCGAAGCGATCAACGGCCGACTCCTCGCCGCAGTGCTCGACTGCCCCTTCGTCGACCCGGTTGAGCTGATCTACTTCGGCGACAACGGCCGACTCGACGAGGCGCGGACCTACGCCGCGGTTTCGGCCCGGCTGTCGGGCGTCGAGCGTGCCGTCATCCCGGGCTTCTATGGCATGGGGCCCGATGGCAATGTCAAGACGTTCAGCCGGGGCGGCTCCGACGTCACCGGCGCAATCATCGCCCGTGGGGTCGATGCGGAGGCGTACGAGAACTGGACTGACGTGCACGGCCTGCTCATCACCGACCCGCGCATCGTGCCCGACGCCTATACCATCGAGGTCGTGACCTACCGCGAACTGCGGGAGCTCTCGTACTCCGGCGCAAGCGTCCTGCACGAAGACGCGGTCTTCCCCGTGCGCGACGCGGGCATCCCCGTCAACATCCGCAACACCAACGACCCCGAGCACCCGGGCACGATGATCGTTGGCAGCGACCACCCCAAGGCCAAGATCAGTTACGAGATCACCGGCATCGCCGGCCGAAAAGACTTCACGATCATCCAGGTCGAGAAGTCGATGATGAACAGCGAGATCGGCTTTGGTAAGCGGGTCCTCGAGGTTCTGGCCGACCACAAGATCAGCTTCGAGCACATGCCCTCGGGGATCGACACGCTCAGCGTCGTGGTCGACGATACCCAGCTCGAGGGCAAGCTCGACGACGTTGTCGCGGCGATCCACTCGGCGGTGAAGCCCGACAAGCTGGATGTCGACAACAACCTGGCGCTGATCGCGACCGTGGGCCGCGGTATGGCGCACCTGCCGGGTATGTCGGCCAAGCTGTTTGGCGCCCTGGGCAACGCCGGTGTCAACATCCGCATGATCGATCAGGGCTCGAGCGAACTCAACATCATCGTCGGCGTGAACATGGAGCAGTTCGAGCGGGCGGTGACCGCGATCTATCAGGCCTTCGTGTCGGAGACCGCCGCGCCACGCCTGATCGACTAAATCACTTACGCAGGTTGTCGTCGACGTATGGACAGCAAAGCCATCGAGTTCCTGGTGCTGTGCGTGTTCAGCGTGCTGGCGATTGTGGCGGGCTATGTCGCACGCGAGCGCGGCTGGCTGCGTGAGGAGTTCAGCCGACGCATCCACTGGGTGACCATCGTCGTGCTGTGGAGTCTGGGCGGGCTGCTGAGTCTTTGGAACCTCGCGCCTGAGCCCGCCAACCTCTGGGTGTTGCTGATCGTCCCGCTGTCGGTCGCGGTGCCGGCCTACCTGACGCTCTGGCTCGCCAAGGCCATGAAGATGAGACCGACGCGGGTCGGCGTCCTGGTCATCGCCGCGGGTACGGGCAACAGCGGCTTCACGCTCGGCGCGTTTCTTTGCTACACACTGCTGCCGTCGCCCGACCTGCTGGCCCGTGAGTTGGCGACTGGCGCGGAGGCCGAGACGCTCGCCTACAACGCGCTGGCCTACGGCGTGCTGACGGTGATGACGATGTCCGCCGCCGCGGTTTTCCTCCTCTTCCCGCTGGCTTACAAACTCGGGGAGAACGGCCAGGGCGACGCGCCACTCCGCACCGTCATCTTCCGCAGCTTTGTCGACTGGAAGGCGATGATGTTCTACCTCGCGACCGTCGGCGTGACGTTGGCGTATCTTCGCGTCCCGTTCCCGCAGGTCGTCCATGATTGGCACCTGTTGAAGATTCTGTTCTATCTCGGTGCGGCCGGGGCGTACTTCGGCGTCGGGATGCGCCTACACCTCAGCGAGATCCGTCCCAACGCCAAAGCTCACATCCTGCTCGCGGGGATGAAGTTCGTCGCCCTGCCGCTGTTTCTGGGCGTGATCCTGCTCGCCGCGACACGGCTGGGAGTTGTCGATCCCCCCCCGCCGCTGATGGCCCAGTCCCTCATGCTGCTCGCTTTCATGCCGGCCGCGATCCAGACAGTCATCCTTTCAAACCTCTTCCACCTCGACGCGCGGATGGCGAGCAGTGTTTGGGTTGTCAACACCGTTGTGTTTTTCATGATCCCACTGCCTCTTCTGCTGATTGCGGTCCGTTGGTTGTAAACGATCCCGCCCCGCCCGCGTCGGCGCGGGTAGAATCTGGGGATGCCCAATACGCTCGACCCATTGATGCAGACCGCCAGCCAGGCCTTGTCCGACGGCGACTACCCCCGCTGTGAATCCCTGTGCATCAAGGCCCTGGCGCACGCCCGCGCGGCGCAGGACTGGACTGATTACGCCCGGGTCGTGCTGCCGTTGCAGGAGTCTCGTCGTCTGAAACGACAGGCCGCGCTCGAAGGCCGCATCCGGCTGGGTACTGCCGATGGTACGGACACGGTGGTTTCGCTGCTTGAAGACCTCGACGCGGGCTGCCTGGTGATCACCGCCCCGCTCACGGCCAAGCAGGCGCTCGCGTGTGCGCAGGCCGCCGACGATTCCGGCAAGCCGATCGAGGTGCTTTACGCGGACCCGGTGGATGCTGACACCTGGACCATCCGCGGGCTGTCGGGGGCCGGGTTCGAAGCCCCGCGCCCCGCGCCAAACGCCGAGTGGCAGTCACGATGGGTGCCCGGCGGGCCCGGCTCGGCATACACCCCCGCGCATTGGTGGATGCAGGCCAGCGAAGCCCTGGGTGACGCCGCGCTCGCGTCGATCTCCGCGCCGCCTGGCACGACCGAGCGCGTCGGGCAGATCGAGTCCGCGCTCTCGTCCGTCGGGGACCATGAACTCCTGCACCAGGCATTGGCCGACGCAGCCCGCGCGGTTCAACACACCGAGGTCCGATGAGCCAGGCGACGATCGCCATCCAGGATGGGGCTCCGCCCCCGCGCAGGCGTCGGCTATTCCGCTATGCCGCGCTGGCTGTGCTCGTACTGCTGCTCGGCGGGCTGGTGTTCGCGGGCTTCAAGTACACGCAGTGGACCGCCGAGCCGAGCTACTGGCAGGAGAACAGCAAGATGCTCGCGATGCTCCCCGCCGAGCAGAAACGCGAGCGGGCCGACACGTTCCTTGGACGCTTTGGCAAAGAGTGGAGCGCGTTTGGCGAGGCGCAATCGACGCAGGACCTGATCGAGTCGCCCGACGCCGCCGACCGCGTGCTGGGCGACACGCGCACGATCATCATCCCCTACGACGACCTCAATATCCTGCTCGAAGTCGAACTGCCCGCGATCCTCGAGAGTCAGGGGATGCCGCTGCCCGACTCGGTCAAGGGGATCATGGTCACCAGTGACGGCCGGGGCCGAATCATTGTCGCCTTCGAGTACGACGCGCCCAAGCTGAAGCAGGTCTTCAGTCTGACACTCGAAGTCTCCGCAACGCCTGCGGGGATCATCACCAGCAACCTTGTCGCGGCCCGCGGCGGCGAACTTACGTTACCCCGCGCCCAGGCGCTCGACCGCATCGGCGAGATCATCGGCGGCGACCGCGAATGGGGGGAGATCCGTCTGATGAAGCTGTTTACCGGCCAGCCCTTTGGCCCGATGGATGTCCCGATCGACCCCGGGGACGACGGCATCCGCAACGGCCGAATCACCGGCATCGAGGTCCACGACGACGCGATCCACCTCACACGCACCACCGTTGCTCGCCGCCCCCGCGCTGACGCGACGCCCGACGCGCCCCAGCCGCGCATCGAGATCGACGAATGAGTACGACACCCCCCCGCCTACGCCGACTTGTCATCGCCATCACCGGCGCGAGTGGCGCATGCTACGCGCGTCGGCTGATCCAGCTTGTCGTCGCACAAGGTATCGACACGCACCTGGTCATCTCCCCCCTCGGGCAACGCCTGCTCCACGACGAACTCGGCCTCGAGGGCATGGGCGGCACGCAAGGCAACCTCGCCGCACTCGCGGGCTTGCCCGACGGCTCACCGACGCCCACCAACCTGACCCTCCACGCGTACCGTGATGTCGGCGCGTCGATCGCGTCGGGCTCGTTCCAGCACGATGGCATGGTTGTCGTCCCGTGCTCTTCAAACACCCTCGGCTGCATCGCCTCGGGGATGGCGCAGAACTTGGTCCACCGCGCGGCGCATGTCACACTCAAGGAGCGCCGTAAGCTGGTGCTGGTCCATCGCGAGATGCCGCTGTCGCTGATCGACATCCGCAACATGCAGCAGGTGACGGAGGCGGGTGCGATTGTCTGCCCGGCTCAGCCGGGGTTTTACATGATGCCTAAAACGATCGATGACCTGGTCGACTTTGTCGTCGCGCGGGTGCTTGATCTGGCCGGGGTTGAGCATGGGCTGGATGTCCGCTGGAGCCAGCCGTCAGAGGCGGAGCGTGCCCAGTGACCACGATGCACGCGAAGCCGACGCCGTTAGGGGTGGCGGGTCACATCGCCCGCGATATCAAGCTGACGCACACGGTGTTCGCGATGCCCTTCGCGCTGCTAGGGGCGTTCCTCGCGGCGGGCTGGGCGGGTCGTCGCCCGGCTTGGGGCGAGTTCGCGCTGGTCGTCGTGTGCATGGTGCTCGCCCGGACGGTGGCGATGACGGTGAACCGCTGGGCCGACGCCGGGATCGATGCGAGCAACCCGCGCACGGCCGGTCGCGCAGTGCCCGGCGGCCGCGTTTCACGCCGGGCGATGCTTTTCGCCTCATTGGCGTGCGCGGTCGGTTTTGTTTTCGCCGCCGCCGGTTTCGCTCTGTTCTATGCAAATGTTTGGCCCGTGCTGCTTTCGCCGATCGTGCTGGTCGTCGTCGCCGGGTACAGCTTCACCAAGCGGTTTACCTGGTTGTGCCACCTCTTCCTCGGGTTTGCCTTAGCGATCAGCCCCGTCGCGGCCGCGATCGCCATTGAGCCGGGCGCACTGTTGGCGTCGGCGTCGGGCCCGCTTCCCAGCATCTGGCTGCTCTCGGCGATGGTGTTGTGCTGGGTCGCGGGGTTTGATGTGATCTACGCGCTGCAGGATGTCGAACACGACCGATCGCAAGGCCTCTTCTCCATGCCCTCACGTCTGGGCGTCGGCCCTGCGCTTTGGGTCAGCAGGGCGCTTCACATCGCCGCGATCGTCGCGCTCGTCCTTGCCTGGTATGGCAGCCCGCTGCTGGGCACGCTCTTTGGCGTCGCGGTCCTATTGACGGGCGCGTTGCTGATTCTCGAGCACACGCTGGTCTGGGGCAGCAAGACCAACCACCTCAGCATGGCCTTCTTCACGGTCAACGGGGTGATCAGTCTGCTGCTGGGCGCAGCGGGGATTCTGGATGTGGTTCTGGCGATCCGTTAGCGGCGCGTTCGACCTGGGCGCTACGCAGCAGTCGGCGTCGTCTGAAAAACCACGCGATCGCGAGTGCGACGGTCACGGCGAAGTAGCCCAAGATGCCCAGGACGCCCATGAGCTGCGCAACCCCGCCGATCTCGTCGGGCATCATGTCCCAGGCCTTCGCGCCGCTGTCCGGGTCGTGCACGAGCAGCACGGTGAAGAGGTAGATCGTCGTCACCGGGCATGGCAGGCAGATGAAGACCGCCAGGACCTCGCGCCTAAGGCCGAAGTACAGGATCGCCCATGCCAGGAACGGGACGACCCAGAACAGGAACATCGCCATGGTGAACGGCTTGGCCCCGACCTGCTCGCGCAGGAGGAATACCGTGCAAAGCGCGAGGGAGAGGAAGAGGACCCCGCCCCATGCCGCGCTCATGTGCGGCCCATCGTCGAGCACACCGGCATGGCCGATCTCACGGACGATGAACATGTACGCCACCGCACTCATGGCGATCACGCCCAGCGCCACGGGCCAGGGCGACGCGGCGTCAGACAAAAGGGGCAGCCGTGCGCGCCCGCGTTTGCGGGCTTTGCGCAGCGCGTTGACCTGCTGATGCCAGGTGGGGGTGATGATGTGCAGAAGGATCGTGCCGGCGATACCCGAGACCGCCAGCGCCGCGAAGGCGAAACGCCACGCGACCCACTGCTCGCCGCGCGAGACGGCGTTGGCGATATTGCCGCCGCTCTTGACCATCTCGGTGAACGAGGCGGCATCCCAGAGTAGGCCCAGCAGCGAGCCGAGCACGAAGAGCTGGAGCAATGCGAAGAAGACGAGCCCGGTCGGCTTGGACAGCGCAAGCCGCGACTCGCCCAGCCACTTGCGGTGGATGACGGTGTAGAGGATCGCTAGGACGAATGACTGCACCATCAGCGAAAAGACGAGCGGGTGCATTTTGAGGTTGAAGAACGCGACACTCTTCCAGCGGAGGATGCGTAGCTGTTCACGTGCCTGCCGCCAGCCCTCGCCCATCGAGCCGATCTCGCTCCAGTCGGTGAGCAGGTGCTGCTGGACGATGCCATAGAACGCGGGCCGGGCGGTGAGGTACTCAAACGAGGTCAGCCCGAACGCGGAGAGCTGGGGCAGCCCGACGTAGAGACCGATGACGAGGCCCTGCACGACAAAGCCCGCGCGCCACGGCCGATCGACGATCATGCCCGAGACCATGCCGGTGAGGTGGTAGAGCCAGACCGAGCTGATAAAGACGACGTAGAACTGGAGCAGGGCGAAGAGCGGGACGTGGCCTTTGTACGCTGCGTAGCCGACGAAAGGCAGCGTGAGCGCGAACATGAAGTATTCACGGATCGGCAGGCCGAAGAGCAGGCCGAGGATCTTCGCGTGCGGGGGCATAGGCGAGACGCGGTGGTAGTCGAGCAGGCGGTCTGAGCGTTCGCGGGCGATGCCGCCGGCCGCGGCGCCGGTGCCCAGGACCATGAGGATGATGCCTTGCAGGAAGATGAGGGGCATCATGGCGGACTTCGCCGCGGCGCGGACGAGGTGCTCCTGCTGGACGGGGGTCACGTCTTCGGGCATCTGCGTGTTGTTGACGGTCGTGATGTAGACCATCGTGTACAGGAAGCCGGAGATCGTGATGGTAATGAGTGCGGCGCTGAGCATCGCTTGGGGCCGGAGCCGAGTGCGGATGCCGCGCATCACTAGCGGGTTGGTCGCGGGGTTGAGCTCGCTGAGCAGTTTGGCTGCTCTGCCCACCGCGTTGTGGGAAGGAGGTGTCACGAGACCTCCTTTGCGCCAAGCTGCATCATGATGTCTTCGACGTTCATCTTGTGCTCGACAAACCGGGTGACCGCGATGCCGCTCGCGACAAGGTAGCGCAGCAGTCCTGCGAGCTCGACCTGGTCGCCCTGAAACTCGATCGAGATCGTTTTGCCTTGCCGTGAAAGCTCGACCACGCCGGGCCGACCCGCCAGCAGGCCTGCCGCGGTGTCTGCGGCGTCGGGGCAATCGATCTCGACCACGCGTTTGGGCTGCATGCGTTGGACGATGTCGTCGATCCGGCCCGACTCGATCATCTCCCCCTTCTGCATGACGCCGATGGAGTCGCACATGTCCGCCAACTCGGTCAGGATGTGCGAGGAGACCAGCACCGTGCGCCCCTCGGCCGCGAGTCGGCGGAGGATCTTGCGAAACTCGATGCGTGCGATCGGGTCTACGCCGCTGGCCGGCTCATCGAGCAGGAGGACCTGTGGCCTGTGCAGAAGGGTTTTCGCTAAGACGCACCGCTGGGTCATCCCGCGCGAGAGTGTGCCGCCTTTGACGTCGCGTTTGCCGGCCAGCTCGACCATGTCGAGGACCTCGCCGATGCGTTTTTGCCGTTCGCGTCGGTCGATGTAATAGGCCGAGGCAAACAGGTCGAGAAACTCCCAGACCTTGAGGTCGTCGTAGACCGGCGCGAGGTCGGGCATGAAGCCGAGGATGCCGTGGACCTGGTCGGGCTGCTCGGCGACATCGTAGCCACCGACGAACACCTCGCCGTAGGTGGGCTGCTGGAGCGTGGCGAGGACGCGGATGGTGCTGGTTTTTCCCGCCCCGTTGGGCCCGATGAGCCCGAAGACCTGGCCCGCGGCGATCTCAAGCGTCAGGTCACGAACGGCGGTGAAACCGTCGTAGTCGACCCGCATCTCACTGATCTGAATCATGAGCCAAGCGCCTTGGGGTTACCAGATCATACGGCGATGACGCGTGGCGGGTTGCGTTTTTTTGTTGGGCTTTGGGGATCACGCGGGTCCATCACACGCATGCAACCTCTGGACATCGTTCGGGGCGTGCTTACACGACCTCCGCCAACGGCAGGCAGGTGCGGTCCACCGCCTGGGCGACGCGGGCTAGCGACTCCATCAGGTCGGCGAGGACTTCGGGTGTGATGGACTGCGCGCCGTCGGTAAAGGCGTGCTTGGGGTCGGGGTGGCTTTCGATGGCCAGCCCGTCGCAGCCCGCGGCGATGGCGGCGCGGGCCATGTCGGGGACGAGGTAGGCGTGGCCCGTGCCGTGGCTGGGATCGATGACGATGGGCAGGTGGCTTCGGCGTTTGAGCTCGGGCACAGCCGAGAGCGAGAGCGTGTTGCGCGAGTGGTTTTCGAAGGTACGGATGCCGCGTTCACACAGCACGAGGTCCGGGTTGCCCGCCGCGAGGATGTAGTCGGCCGCCTGGAGGTACTCGTCGATGTTCATCGACATGCCGCGTTTGTAGAGGATCGGCTTGCCCGCTTTGCCGCAGGCCTCGAGCAGCTTGAAGTTCTGCGCGTTGCGTGTGCCGATCTGGAGCATGTCGGCATAGCGCGCGACAAGGTCGACATCGCTGGGTGTGATGACTTCCGTGACGATAGGCAGCCCCGTCGCCTCGCGCGCGGCGGCGAGCATCTTGAGGCCGTCTTCTCCGTGGCCCTGGAAGGCGTAGGGGTTGGTGCGTGGCTTGAACGCCCCGCCGCGCAGCGCGTGTGCCCCCGCGGTCTTGACCTGCTGCGCTGCGTAGAGGATCTCGGCTTCGCCTTCGACGCTGCAGGGACCGCTGATCACGGGGACCTGCGTCCCGCCGAAGACGCAGCCATCGCCCTTCCCGACGCGGACTTGTGTACGCTCGCCGCCGGTGGCTTCCTTTGCCGCCATTTTGTAGGGGGACATAACCCGCATGACGCGGTCGACGCCGGGCGCGGTCTCGAGCTTCGAGCCGTCTTTGAGCCGGTCGTCGCCGATGACCGCGACCACGACGAGGTCGCTGCCCTGGATCGGCTGGGGTGTGAGGCCCATCTCAGTAATCAGGTCGGCGACGCCCTTGACCTGCTCGTCGGTGGCGTCGGCTTGCATCACGATAATCATGGCGGGGCTCCGGGTCGGCCGATCGGTGGGGCCGGGGTGTGTGGTGGGTTGACGGGTCGTTTGGGGCCATAAAAAAACCCTGGCGCGTGGGCGTCAGGGCGAGTTCGTCGGCTGTGGTCGCAGCGTGTTAGACGGTCCCTGACTCGGCTATTGGCCGGGCAAACCAGAACACATCAAAATAGAAGCTGTCGCGACGCTGCATGTGGGCAAGTATGCCATCGCCCGCGTCGTTGTCAACCCGGTCGTACTACCAGCCGGTCGGGTGGGCGGAGGCACGCAGCCAGGAGGTGCGTGCCTGGACGACGGCCTCGGGCTTTGGCCCCTCGGTGAACTCGAAGGCGATGGCCTGTCGGCGGTAAATCTCCTCGAACCGGGCCCGGGGGATGAACTCGATGCCCACGGCCGGGTCGGCGACATAAACCCCCTCGGCGATGACGTTCAGGATCGACACCATGTGAAGCTGGGACGCTTCATACTGAAGCGGCGTAAGCACCGGCGTCGGCAGGGCCATGAGTTGGTCATAGCTAGGCTCGACGAGGTGGGGCTCAAGGCCTTCGTGTGCGAGCCGTTTTTTGAGGCCGTGCATCGCCCGGAGCAGAGTCGCCCCACTGCCAGGGCGGGTCTCGGTGAGTCGGGCCATCTCGGCCTCATCGGTCTGGACCCCCATGAGCCGGAGCGACGTCGCGCATGCGGCAGGGACACAGGAGTAGTCCTGGCTCTGGAGGACATCCATCGACGGGCTATAGCTTTCGTGGGCGAAGGCCCCGGCGGGGGTCTGCTGGACCATCCACCAGCCGCCCTGGACGAAGTAGCCCGCGCCCATGAACAGCGCGACCGCAACGATCGCGCGTTGCCGCTTCAGATGCCCAAGTGCCCACGCCACACCGACGACGAAGATAAACAAGGGGGCCGCGCCGATCCCCTCGATCCGGGCCAGCATCGACAGCGGTAGCACCTCTACCGCGACCGAAGGGTTTCGGATGAGCCAGCACCACAGGAACAAGAGCCCCATGACGACCGCGATATAGACAGCCCGACGGGTCGGGTCCGTGACACGCCCGACGCGGACGCCCGCCCACCACATGAGCGGCAGCATGATTGCCGTCCCGATGAACCAAGCCAAGGATGCCGACATGCCCAACCCTCCGGGCCGCAAGAATGTCGCGGCCGACCGGCGGCACGGAGGTGCGGCCGGTAACGCAAGGGTCGGCGGGTTATGGGCGGGACTTCGGGCCTGTCAATCACACAGGGACCGAAACTATCGGATGGGTCGGGGATATAACGGCTGGTACGACAAGATGCACGCCTGTTCCGGTTATGCCTGATCACCCATCGGGCAAGACGCATCGCTCAGGGCAACAGGCCCGCGGGCACCGGCACCGCTTTGCCACGTGCGTCGACGCACACCAGGGTCGTCTCGGCCGTCGCGAGCAACTCATCGCCACGCCGGATCGCGTAGCGGTGTTCGACCTTCACCCCCGCGCAGGGCAGACACTCGACATCCACCGTGAGCTCGTCGTCGTACTTCGCCGGCCTGCGGTAACGCACACTCATCCGCGCTACCACGAAAAACACGCCCTCGGACTCACAGTCCCGGTAGCACGCCCCCTGCTCACGCATCAGCTCCGTCCGGGCGATCTCCATCCACACCGGGTACGACGCATGATGCGCAACCTGCATCGGGTCGCACTCGCAGTAACGCACGCGGATCGGGACAAGGGCCTGGGTCGGTCGGGGGTCGGCATCATTCATGGGGCGACAAGGTAACGCAAGGCGGGCCGACGGGGTGAACTCCGGTCCCCAGCAACGAAAACGCCGAGCGCTGCGGGCAGCGCTCGGCGTCCTCCTTCAAATGTACTATAACGAGTCCTAGCGCGATTCCATAAGAAAATCGCGGATCACCGATACAGAATCTTTGCACTGGCCCATTGGCGTGTTCTGTGTCAAAATAGAGGCCATCGCGCCCTTTTCTACAGCTTGAATGACGATCGACGAACCGTCACAACCCGAAGAATCGGCAGAGACGCCGGCCGTACCCGATAGTGGCGATACCTCGCCGGAGGCCAAGATCGGCGGCGAGGACGAGCACGGCGGCGGCACCCCGACGCTGTTTGGTGTGGTCTACGACCAGCTACGCGGCCTGGCGCAGAACCGGATGCGGCACGAAAGGGTCGGCCAGACCCTCCAGCCCACCGCGCTGGTCCACGAGGTCTACCTTCGGCTGATGAAAGATCCGGACGTGGCCTGGGCCAACCCGCGGCATTTTTTCGCGGCGGCCGCCGAATCGATGCGCCGAATCCTGATCGAAAAAGCCCGCGAAAAAGGCGCGCTCAAGCGTGGCGGCGACCGGGGCCGGGTCTCAATGGACGACCTCGATCTCGCGGCGGATGTCCCCTCAGACAAGGTGTTTGCGCTCGATGAAGCGCTGAATGAACTTAAAAAGCAGGACCCCCGCATGGCCGAGGTCGTGATGCTCCGCTACTTCGCCGGGCTCTCGGTCGAAGAAACCGCGGCCGCGATGGAAGTCTCGCCCCGGACGGTCAAAAGAGAGTGGTCCGTGGCCCGTGCCTGGCTCATTCAACGCATAGGGGAATAGACGTCTACGCCTAGCCCCGACACCGCCACGGATCGGCCGACCATGCCCACCACCGACCCACCCGCCTCGACCCCGCCCCCCGCCGACCCGACCTGGGTCCAGCTCAAAGACGCCGTCGCCGACGCGATGGACCTCGAACCCGACGCTTGGCCCGAGGCACTATCCAAAGCGCTCGACGGCAACACCGAACTGATCGAGCAGGCCACCGCTATGCTCCGCGCCGCCTCGGGCTCCACGGCGCAGCTCCACCCCGACCTCGACCAGTACGTCGGCAACGACGGGCCAGACCCCTACGCACTGGTCAACAAAGACATCGGCGGCTACACCGTCGAACGCCTCATCGCCGAGGGTGGCATGGGCGCGGTCTACGCCGCGAAGCAGTTCCGACCCGAGCGCACCGTCGCACTCAAGGTCCTCCGGCCCGGCAGCGTCGCCGACTCCACCCGCATGCGCTTTGGGCGTGAAGTCACTGCTCTTGGCCGGCTCAAGCACCCCAACATCGCGCAGATCTACGACGCAGGCGTCTACCGCCCCGTCGAGGGCTCCAAGCTGCCCTACCTCGTGATGGAGTATGTCGATGGCACCTCGCTCACCGACTATGCCCGCCACCACGCCGAGCACCTCGACGACAAACTCGGGCTGATGATCAAAGTCGCCGACGCCGTCCACGCCGCCCACCAGCAGGCCATCATCCACCGCGACCTCAAACCCGCCAACATCCTCGTCGACCGCGAGGGCGAGCCCAAGGTCCTCGACTTTGGCATCGCACGCCTCGCCGACGAAAACTCCGTCGACTTCACAAGCCACACCGCGACCGGCGCTATCCTCGGCACGCTCGCCTACATGAGCCCCGAGCAGGTCACCGGCAACGCCTCCGCCGCCGACGCCCGCGCCGACGTCTATGCGATGGGGGTGATGCTCTACGAGATCGTCATGGGCAAGCCGCCCGTCGATGTCAAACACCAGCCCCTGCCCGTCGCACTCCAACGAATCGCCGAGGAACGCACGATCCACCTCGGGGTCGGGTTCGACAGCGACCTGCAGACCATCATCGCCACCGCAATGGAGCACGACCCCGCCCGCCGCTACGGCTCGGCCTCCGAGTTCGCCGCGGACCTGCGACGCTACCTCAGCAACGACCCCATCGCCGCCCGCCCCCCCACGACGCGTTACCTCCTGACCAAGTTCGCGCAGCGCCACCGCGGGCCGCTCGCCGCGGCCATCGCGTTCGTCCTGCTCCTCATCGGCGCCACGGTCCTCGCCAGCGTTGGCTTCCTCCGCGCCGAATCGCAGCGTAAAGACGCCGTCGCCGCGCGCGACGAGGCGCAACGCCAAAGGCAGATCGCCGACGACGCCACCGATGACGCCGTAACCCAACGCAACCTCGCCCGCGACCGCGAGCTCGAGGCCGAATCCGCCCGTGCCGAGACCGCGATCGAACGCGACCGCGCACTCGAAGAACAGCAGCGTGCCCAAGCCATCAACCAGTTCATGCAGAACATGCTCGGTGCCGCCGACCCCGAAATCCTCGGTAAAAGCGTGACCCTCCTCGACACTATCGACTACTACATCGACCGTGTCGACACCACCTTCGCCGGCCAGCCGGTCACCCGTGCGGAGATCTACAGCACCCTCGGCTGGGTCTACTTTTCCTTAGGCGAATACAACAAAGCCCTGCCGATCCTCGAAAGCTCGATCGCGCTCTATGAAAAGACGATCGGCCCCAACGACCAGCGCACCCTCGTCGCCGTCGGCCACCTCGCCAGCGTCTACGACGAACGCGGCGATTTCGACGACCTCGAAATCTTGCTGGATGAACGTCTTCAGCCAGCCATCGAAACACTGGGCAAGAGCAACGACAACGTCCTGCATATGCAGATGATGCGTGCCTCCCTTTTGAATCACCAGGGCCGATTCGCAGAGGCCGACGCGCTCTTCGAGCAGACCCTCGACAGTGCGCGTGACGCGCTGGGGCCGACAAACGAGCTCACCCTCACCTTTATGAATAACTACGGCGGCTTCCTGATCGAGCAAGGCGATTATGCCCGGGCCCAGCCGCTGCTCTCCGCCGTCGTCAAGTACCGAATGAGCGACCCCGCCGCGAGTATCCAGGACCTCGCGGTCTCGATGTCGAACCTCGCAGCGACCTATGAATCACAAGGCCGATACGACGAGGCCCATGAGATCTACGCCGATGCCACCCAGGCGCTCATCGAAGCACTCGGGGAGAGTCACACGACAACGATCTCGCTGATGATGGCTCACGTCACCGCGCTGCAGTCGCTGGGCCGATCGGAAGAGGCGACCAACCTGTCTCGCCGGGTGGTCGAGCTGCGCCGCGAGCATTTTGGCCCTGACCACATCGACACCCTGCTCGCGATGAACAATCACGCCGTACAACTCAACTACGCCAAGCACTACGACGAGGCAGTACGCGTCGCACAGCAGGCGTATGAGGGACTGCTCGCGCAGCTCGGCTCGGCCCACCCCAACGTCTGGCAGGCCGAACAGAACTACGCCGTCTCGCTGAGCAATGTCGACCGCAACGCCGAGGCAGAACCGCTCCTGGAACTCGGTCTCGAACGCCTTCAGGTCAGTCTCGGACGGTCGCACCCGCAGACGCTTGTCCAGGCCAACAACCTCGCGATGTGCCTGCACGAACTCGACCGCAACGACGAGGCCCTCGCGATGCTCGAAGAGTGCATCGAACTCGGTGCCGACACGCTGCCCGACCCGTACTTCGCTGTTTTCCACCGCAATGCCGGGCGTTGCGCGATGGGTATCGAACAGTTTGAACGGTCGGAACAGCACCTGCTCACCAGCTTCGAGTTGCTACGCGACGAGCCCGGCGGCGCAGGCCGGGCGCGTACCGCGATGTTCCTCGCCCAGCTCTACCAGGCCTGGGGCAAGCCCGATCTCGAATCGCAATTCGAGGCGCTCAGCACCCCCGACAACTGACTTCCAAGGGTCCCCTTGTCCTCGTGTTATCGCATTGCGAGTGCGTTGAATCGGGGTTTGGGGGTGCTGTTGTGGGTGTTGGGTTTGGGTTGGTTGTTGTCTTGGCGTTGGGTGAGGGGTTGGGTGAGTGCGAGTGCGTTGGGTTTGGGTCGGGTGTTGGCGGCTTGTTGTTCTCGGGGGTTGAGCGGGGTGTTGGCGATTCCGCGTGGGGTTGTGGTGTTGGTGTTGGGTTCGCGTGTGGGGGTGGTGGGTTTGGGGGTGGGGTGCATGGTGCCG
>JBITAC010000092.1:0-36163 GCA_044439905.1 Phycisphaerales bacterium JB063
TCCAACATGGAGGGCAAAGCGCAGAACAGGCTGCTCGAGTACCAGGCAACCGACCCCGCCACGGCCGAGCTGTTTGCGCCCTACCGCGAAGACGGCGAATGGGTCACGCGCACCGATGTGTGGATCAACTACCTGGGCCGACGCGGCGGGCTGACGATCGGCTACGGCTCGCGCGACCGCACGGGCTGCGAACTCGCGTTCGGCTGGGCGATGGGCGACCACTTCGATGCCCCCGTGCTATTGATCAAAGCCGCGTGGGGCGGGCACTCGCTCTACAAACTGTTCCGCCCGCCCTCGGCGGGCCTGCCCAGCGACGACTTCCTCGCCGACGAACTCGCGCAGCGCCAGGAGCGCGTCCGCAATCAAAACGAGGAACGCAACCAGAACAACCCACTGCCCACCATGGACGACCTCATCGCGGAGTATGGTTCGTCGTACCGCAACATGCTCGACGAGGTCCGCACGACCTTGGCCGAGCTTGATGAACGCTTCCCCGAGTTAGCCGGCCGCGAGGTCGAGCTCTGCGGATTCGTCTGGTTCCAGGGGTGGAACGACCAGTACGGCGAGCTCGCGCCGGGCGAATACGAATCCAACATGGAGCACTTCATCAACGACGTGCGGCGTGACCTCGACGCGCCAGGCCTGCCGTTTGTGATCGGCGCGATGGGGCAGAACGGCTCGAAAGAACCGCAGGGCAACATGCTGCTCGTGCGCAACGCGCAGCTCGCGATGAACGAGGTGCCCGCGTTTGAGGGCAATGTCAAAACGGTGCTGACCGATGTGCTCGTCGATACCGCGGCCGAGGACCTGTACCCGACGTGGCGAGAGAACACCGAGCAGTGGGAGCGGGTCGGGTCGGACCACCCGTACCACTACCTGGGCAGCGCGATCTGGTTCAACCGCATCGGCGAAGCGTTCGCGGACGCGATGCTCGAGCTGATGGACGAAGCCGAGTAGCGCTGGTCGGCCCGCTACATCGCAAACTCGACCTCAAGAATAGAGACGTCGTCGAGGAAGCCGCGATCGGGGCCCTGGTATCGGCGGACGGTCTCGACAACGTGTTCGATGCGCGTGGTTTCGCGGGGGTGCGGCCTGCCGATGATCTGGTAGACGTCATCGAGCCCAAGCAGCCGGTCCTCTTTGCCGCCGCGGACCTCGTAGAGCCCGTCGGAGAAGAGGTAGAGCCGGGCCTGCTCGGGGACGTGGACGGATTCGGTTTCGTAGGCCGCGTCGGGGACGGCGCCGACCATGAGGCCGGGCGACCCGAGCTTGTGAGCCTTGCCTTCGGGCAGGAGCAGGAGCGCGGGGTGGTGCCCGCCGGCGGTGTACCGGAGGGTGCGTGTTGATTTTTGGTAGACGCCGTACCAGATGGTGAAGAACTTGTTGTTGTTGCGTTCCATGGGGAAGGCGAGGTTGAGCTCTTCGAGGACGCGAGCCGGCTCGCGTGGGTCGGCGCGGAGCGTGCCGTTGCGTAGGGTGTTGCCCACGGAGATGGAGAGCAGCGTCGCGCCCACGCCGTGCCCGGTGACATCGAGCAGCCAGATCGCGAGGTGGTCGTCGTCGATTGTTTCGTAGCCCAGCAGGTCCCCGCCGAGCTGTGACGACTCAAGGAACTGGTAGTCGACCCGGATCGCGTCGTCGAGGCCGACCAGCCGTTCGGGCAGGAACGACCGGACATAGACCGCGGCCTCCGCGAGTTCGCGCGAGAGTTGTTTCTGCGAGGCGATCAGCGCATTGCGTGTCTCGAGCAGCTCCTTCTGCGCCGCGATCACGCCGACCATGTTCAGCTCCTGCTCGGCCAACTCGGCCAAGTGGCCCAGCGTGCGGACCTGCTCGTCGCCAAACGGACGCGGGCTGATGTCCGCGACACACAGCGTCGCGACGTTGTGCCCCTGCGCACTCTTGAGTGGGTAGCCCGCGTAGAAACGGACGTACGGCTCGCCGACCACCATCGGGTTATCAAAAAACCGCTCGTCCTCCAACGCGTCGGGCACGATCAGCGGGTCGTCGGACAAAATCGTGTGGCCACAAAACGAATCATCACGCGAGGTCTGCGAGAGGATGTCGCACAGCCCCGACTTGGCCTTGAACCACTGCCGGTCCGAATCGATCATCGCGATGTAGGCGATCGGCACCCCCAGCACATGCCGAGCCATCTTCACGATCCGGTCAAATCGTGCCTCGCCCGGCGTGTCCAGCACCTCCAACGCGTACAGCGAGGTCAGACGCTCGGCTTCATCCGTCGGGATCGTCGGGGAAATCATCGGGGCGCAAACTCCATCGGGTCAGGGGGCAAGCTCAGCCAACCGCCTCCGCTCTGATACAGCATAGGCCGACCATGCCTGGACGGACCACGAAACCCATCCGCCGACCACGACCACGCGACGCCCGAACGGCTACCAATGCGGCGGGCGGTCGGCCTCGGGGTCCGGGGCCGAGCCCGCGTCGTCTTCGCCGCCGGCCAGGTGCTGCTCCAGGACCTTTCGCATCTGCTGCACGCCCTTGGCCTGGGTGTCCAGCCGACCCGCGAGCTCGCGGATGACCTCGTCCAGCTCCCCGAGGTACTTCTCCAGGTGCGACATCTTCTCTTCCAGCGCGATCAGGCGGGGCGTCGGGTCCATCCGCCCATCGTAACCGCCGCCCACCCGCGACGACATCCGAGCGATACCACGACTCATGCCCGGCCCGGCCCCCTCATCCGATCTAAATAGATTAGGGGTTAATACTTGCCATAAAAACCGTTGTTCGCATCGGAAAACCGTGGCTCCGATGCGTTCGTATAGAGGTGCATCCCCAACGATGCGAAACGTTGCGCACGCTGTCCCCAGATCGGCAGAATCGACGAAAAAAACCTTGCGGAAGGTGACGCGTGCCCGTTACGCTGACCCGGCCGCCAACCCGCCAAGCGTTTGGGGCGGGGCGTCCGCCTCCGGGGGCGCAAGGATGCGAAGCCACACTTAGGAAGGAATCACGATGCCGCGCACTCGCCGAAATGCTTTTACCCTGGTCCAGCTGGTGCTTGCGGTGTTTGTCATGGCGGTGTTTATCCGCATCGCGTTCCACATCGGCGATGCGCCACGCCCACGCTACGCGACCGCGCCGGTACACGGCCTCAAGTACGAAGGGCACTATCTCTCCAAGATCGAGAAGACCCTCGAGCCCATGGCCGAGGTCCCCGAAGTCGCGCCGCAGCGGTCGGCGTTGTTTGTGCCCTTCAAAGTCGTGCATGCCGACAGCGAGCGCGGGCCGTTGCTCGCGCGGGTGATCCGCCAGCACCACCCGCACACGACCGATGAGCAGATCGACGGGCTGGTCGATACGCTGCCCCCCAGCGCTTCGCCCAGCGTGATCGTGATCATCCCGAGTGTCGAGAAGCCCGAGACGCCCGACGCCGAGAAGTGCCGCGACCCACGGTCGACAGACGATGACGCAGACGCAGACAACAAAGCCCAGGCCGAGGTCATGGCCTGCCTGCCTGCGGAATAGCATGCTGCTGCCGGCAGTCGATTGACATTATGCCCACCTGCACCACCCCGCGCCGAAGTGCGGGGTGTTTGCGTCATCGGTGTCGCAGCCTTGCCCAGTTGGTTAAACAGTCCGGGGACAGAACGCCCGCCTGCGCGCGTGTCGGCAGCCGGCAACATGCGCCTGCGAACAGACGGGGCGGGGTGTATCAGTTCTGCGCAGACGACTTCGCGGTCGGCTGGACGTTGCCCAGGCCTTCGAGGTCGAGCAGACGTACCAGCGCCTCTAACAGTTGCGGCTCGCCGGTGAGTTCTTCGACCGCGGCGCTGAACTCGACGGTGAAGTAGCCGACGCTGACCATCGCTTCCTGATCGGTCAGGGAGATGATGGCGAATCGGTCGAGCAGCAGCGGGGGGGGCATGTCGCGGTCCACGCTGGGACGCAGCCGGATCCGCGCGGTGGCGACCAGCCGGCCCCGGCGATCGGACCAGCGGAAAGAGACCAGCCCGTGCTGGAACCACCCGTCGGCACGCACGGCCTCGACCGAGACCGGGCCCTCCTGCGAGATGCGTGCAAAACGGGCCATGACTTCTTCAAACGCCTCGCCCTCGCGTGCCGCCTGCTGCTCCAGGGCCGAGAGCTGGTCACGCATCGGCTGGGTCGCGCTGCCGATCTCGGCACGCAACAACTCGGCCTGTTCCAGCATGCGGGTCCGTAGCTGCTCGCGATCAAACGCGCCGACCAGCGTGTACGCCTGGACCAGCAGCCCCGCGTTTTGTCGCTCCTGCCGAAGCGCCGCCAAACGCTCACGCAGGGACGCACGCGACACGCCCGGGCGGTCGGGCAGTTCCTCACCCCACAGCCAGCGTTCGATCTGTGCCTCCTCTGCCAGCAGCGACTCGATCTGCGCCGCCGCCGGGGCCGCCGCCTCGGGTGCCGCGCTGGGCTCGGTCAGCACCTTCGCCGCCTCCATCAGCGCCAGCAGTGTGCTGTTCAGGCCCGCCACCGAAGAACGCACCGCCTCGCGCAGCCCGCGTTGCTCGGCCTGTAGCGACAGACACGCCCCCGCCAAGCGGTCCGCCTCGGCCGACCGGCTCGCCTCCGATTCCCCCGCGGCGTCTTGCTCGGCCACCAAAGGCACCCCAGGCGCGCCATCATCCACAAGCGCCGGCTGCGCCAATGCGGCGCAGGGCGGCAGCGTCGCCAACAGCCCGGCGATCAACGGTGCGTAGCGATATGGGGTCCCTCGCATCGTCTTATTCTAAGCCACGGATCCGGCCGAGGGAAGAAAAAGCCAACCCGCGACGACACACCCCACCCGCCCGTCCCCGCGCCGCATCGGTCGGCCCGCCTCGCGTGGGCATGCTGAATAACACCTGTTGAAACCCACTGAATAAAGTGTCGACTGCTGTTGCGGTATGTCGCAGGGAAACAGGCGGATCGCTGGATTTTCATGCAAAACCGGGCTGACGCTTAGTGGACGCCGACGCCCTTTGTCAAGCCGGCCGATGTGGAACAACTGCGTTGACAGACCACGGGTCGGTGCGTTATTTTTCGCGTTGCGTTTGATTTTCCAGCGCCGCGTCACACCCGGTCGGGCTGCCCATCGGCAACCCCCACGGCTGGGTCGGCGGTCGGCGCGACCTTGCACAGCCCCGCCACACGAGATTCGCAGATGAGCCGTCCAGACACGACCCAGTGGCGTGACATGATGTCGTACCTCAAAGATAACCACGGCACGATCTGCCGCCAGTGGTTTGAAGAGCTCGAGCCCGTGCGGATGGACGCGGGCCTGCTCGAGATCCAGACCTCCACCGGCGTTCAGCAGAACTACCTCCAGAAGCGCTGCCTCGACCCCTTCATCGAAGCCGCCCAGGCCGTCACCGGCAACCTCGTCGGCGTGCGCTTTGTCAGCGAGCCCACCACCCCTAAACCACCCGCCACGCCGACCAACGGCCAGGCAACCCCCGCCCCCACCCCACGCCCGGGCCACCCGGGCCGGGAGTTCGATGAGGACCAGATGGTCCTCTCCCCCGACTACTCCTTCGAAAACTTTATCTCCGGGCCCAACAACCGCCTCGCCGCGGCCGCGGCCGCAGCCGTCGCCGAGCAGCCGGGCACGGCCTACAACCCGCTGTTCATCCACGGCGGGGTCGGTCTGGGCAAGACCCACCTCCTCCAAGCCATCTGCCAGAAGATCCTCGAAGTCCACCCCGACTACAAGATCCTCTACGTCTCCTGCGACGCGTTCATGAACCAGTTCATCGAATGCGTCCGCAGCGGCAAGATGAGCGAGTTCCGACACCGCTACCGCCACGTCGACATGCTCGTCATCGACGACATCCACTGCCTCACCAGCAAAGACCGCAGCCAGGAAGAGCTCTTCCACACCTTCAACGAGCTCTACCAGAACAACCGGCAGATCGTGCTCAGCTCCGACGCCGCGCCGTCCGAGATCCCCCAGCTCGAAGAGCGCCTGGTCAGCCGATTCAACTGGGGCCTGGTCGCCCACGTCGGAGCGCCGTGCTACGAGACCCGGACCGCGATCCTCAAAGCCAAGGCCCAGATGCGCGGGATGGAGGTCCCCGACCCCGTCATCGACTACATCGCCCAGCGCATCGACACCAACGCCCGCGAACTCGAGGGCGCGATCCTCAAGCTCCAGGGGCTCTCCACCCTCAACAAAAAACCCATCGACATGGACGTCGCACGCGAGGCACTGGGCGAACAGGCCGCGCCACGCACCAACCAGGTCACCCTCCAACACATCATCGACGCCGTCACCGCCTTCTACAACGTCAAGCTCTCCGACCTCCAGTCTCGGCGACGCCACAAGTCCGTCACCGAACCCCGGCAGGTCTGCATGTACCTCGCCCGCGAGCACACCCGCTTCTCCCTCGAGGAGATCGGCGGGTACTTCGGCGGACGCGACCACACCACCGTCATGCACTCGATCAAAACCGTCAAACAGCGCAGCGAAAACGACGCGCAGTACGGCAGCCAGGTCCGCCAGCTCAACGACCAGATCGCCCGGCAGTAGCGCCGCCCCCAACGCCTGCGTCCCCTCCAACAGCCGTTCACGGCTTCGCGCGATCCCTCGGTCCACGCGAAGCCGCGAGCGGCCGCGATTGCGTACAAACACCACCCCGCACCAAGCCCCTGAAACCCCCGCGCAGCGCTGTGGAAAAGGTCTGGATAGCCCGGCGGAGCGTGAGCACAGCGCTACCCCAACCCCGCCCGAAACCGACAACGCCGACCTCAACCCCCACATCCGCCCGCCGATTCACGCCACGACCGCGCCCCAGCCAGACAGCCCACGCATCCTTCGCGCCACCTTGTCCCGAACCCACATGGCCTCTAATCTACTCAAAACAAGACGCTTACCGTAGACCCCGCCGGCTTGTCCCGGCTTGCGCCACGACTACTACGGGGAAGAAGAATTTTTAAAAAGACTCTTTCTCTAGTCGGAAGCCCCAGCCCGACCCTGGGCCCACACCAAGTCGACACCCCGCCGGGCCCCGGACCGGGATGGGGAAATCTCCGGCACAACCCCCGTCGGCCGGGTTGCGACAGGAACCCCACGGGCTCTCCCGTCGTCTGATTCACAGGCCGATCCATCCACCCCCGGCGGCTATACTCGCCTGTCCCCTCCGTTGCCCGCCCGCCCCGCGCCCCTCCACGAGTCCACCATGACCGACGCGAACGACAACGCCCCCCACGCCGGCAGCCCCGAGCAGCTCCTGCTCGAAGTCGCCCAGGCCGCCAATGACCTCAAAACCCAAGTCGCCAACGCCATCGTCGGCCAGGACGAGGTCATCGAGCAGCTCTTCATCTGCCTCTTCACCCGCAGCCATGGCCTGCTGGTCGGTGTGCCGGGCCTCGCCAAGACCCTCCTCGTCTCCACCGTCGCCCAGACCCTCTCGCTCCAGTTCAACCGCATCCAGTTCACCCCCGACCTGATGCCCAGCGACATCACCGGCACGGAAGTCATCGAAGAAAACAACACCACCGGCCACCGCGAGATGCGGTTCGTCAAGGGCCCGGTCTTTGCCAACGTCGTTCTGGCCGACGAGATCAACTGCACCCCGCCCAAGACCCAGGCCGCGCTGCTCGAAGCGATGCAGGAGCACCACGTCACGGCCGGCGGCATGCGGCACGCGCTGCCCCAGCCCTTCTTCGTCCTCGCGACTCAAAACCCCATCGAGCAGGAAGGCACCTACCCGCTGCCAGAGGCGCAGCTCGACCGGTTCATGTTCAACATCAAGGTCGGCTACCCCAGCGAGCAGGAAGAGCTGGATATCGTGAAGCGCACGACCGCGCGGCATCGGCCGGAGATCAAGCCCGTGCTCAACGCCGAGCAGGTGATGATGATCCAGGACATGGTGCGCGACGTGCCCGTGGCCGACCACGTCGTGCAGTACGCGCTGCGGCTGGTGCGTGCGACCCGCTTCCCCGCGCGCGGCGAGGCCGACGCCCGGCCGGACTTTCTGCAGAAGTATCTGAGCTGGGGCGCAGGACCACGCGCCAGCCAGAACCTGATCCTCGCGGGCAAGGCCCACGCGCTGCTGCGCGGCCGAACGCACGTCGAGCCCAAAGACATCCAGGCCGTCGCCCCGCCGGTGCTGCGTCACCGCATCCTGACCAACTTCGCCGCCGAGGCGGACGGGGTGTCGAGCGACGACCTGATCGATCAGCTGCTCAACCACATCCAGGTCGACGCGGCGAGTGATGCGCAGGCCGAGGCGGTGTTGCGGTGAACGGGGAGTTTGAAGCCGCAGATGGACGCGGATGAACGCAGATCAAACATGTTTAGCCGCCGCCCAACGGGCGGCGCGTCGCGACCTCAAATCAGAATGTCACGCAGAGAGGCAGAGAAACTCGGACAGCTAGTAGTGCATGAATCCCAAGACCCGCAACAACCTGATCCTCATTGCGGTGGTGCTGTTGTGTATAGGGGGATGCTGCGGGGGATTGTTTTGGCTGGCCCAGCCCCGTGTCCGGTTGGGTCTGACGCATGCGGAGGCGAACTACTCCTTCATTCCCGCCAAAGCATCGAACATCAACGTATACAGGGGGAGACTTGGACCTGCGGATTACTTCGAGTTCGATTTGACCCAATCGGATTTTATAGCATGGTCAACACAACAAGGGTGGGTCATGAAACCAGAACAAGACCATTTAGCTTTTCGTCCACGCGAGTTTTCGGGTGGAGCACAAGCGACAACAGTCACGGTAACGAACGCCTTAGTTTATAGCTGGTACGACCCTAAAAACCGAGATGCCGGATTTCGCGTCGTATACGACCTTGATGAAGAGCGGGTGTATTACAGCCAGCACAGAAGATAACGTTTCCTCCGCGCCGCCCATTGGGCGACGGCTAAACATGCCTAGAACCCTCTGCGTTCATCCGCGGTTCTAATAAGAACACTCTGACCATGCCTACCACCGCCTCCTTCACCAGCTACCTCGACCCGCAGACGCTCGCGCGTGTGGGGTCGTTGGAGATGCGTGCGCGGATGATTGTCGAGGGGCTGATGTCGGGCCAGCACCGCTCGCCGATGCAGGGGTTCAGTGTCGAGTTCGCGCAGCACCGGCAGTATGTGGCGGGCGACGACCTGCGGTTCCTCGACTGGAAGGTGATGGCCAAGACGGACAAGCTGTACCTCAAGCAGTACGTCCGCGAGACGAACCTGGACCTGATGGTGTTGGTGGATGTGTCGGCGTCGATGGGGTACACGTCGGGTACACGGTTTACCGGCGGCAAGTCGCGCGGCGAGTTGATGAACGAGGGCAAGCCCCCGGCTGGGGCGGGGCGGGACTACAAGGGCCAGGTGCCGGCGGGCTGGCGGAAGATCGACCACGCGGCGGCGCTGGCGGTCGCGGTTTCGCACCTGGCGTTGATGCAGCAGGACCGGGTGGGGCTGGCGGTGTTTGCGGATGATGTGCGGCAGTCGACGCGCTTGAGCAACAACGGCCATCACTGGCGGAACATCACGCAGGCGCTGGTCGAGGCGGACCTGGTTGGGCCCGAGCCGGGCAGCGCGGCGCCGAAGGCGAAGCCCACGGCCGAGTCGATCCAGGGGCGGACCCACCTCGCGCCGATGTTCGACCGGATGATCGCGGGGCTGCAGCGCAAGTCCCTGGTCGTGCTCATCAGCGACCTGTTCGATGACCCGGCGGTGATCGAGCAGGGCCTGGCCAAGCTCAGGCATCGCGGGCACGACGCGATCGTGCTGGGCGTGATGGATCCGGCGGAGCTGACGTTCCCGTTCCGTAGCGTGAGCGAGTTCATGGGGATGGAGGGCGAGGGCCGGCTGCCGCTGGATGCGCAGTCGATCCAGAAGGCGTACCTGGAGGTGGTGGCGGCGCATCGCGCGGCGGTGGAGTCGGCCTGCCAGAAGTTCCGCTTTGACCACTTGCTGCTCAACACGAGCGAGCCGCTGGGTGCGCCGCTGAGTATGTTCCTGGCACGGCGCGCGGCGATGATCGCGCGGGGGTCGTAGGGAGGGAGTAGCCACAGATGAACACAGATGCACACAGATTGGGAATGGAGAATGCCTCACGGCAAGGTGCCGCGCGACGGCTTGATGTTCTTCGCGCCTTTGCGGCTTTGCGTGAAGTGATCCGGGCTTCATCTGTGTTCATCTGTGTCCATCCGTGGCCACTCCGAATTGGAGCCCCTAACCACGCATGACACACGCGCTCGCCCAGGCCGCTGGTGGTTTGTTCACGGTCCCCGCGATCGCGGCGGTGGGTGCGTTGGCGGTTTCGGTGCCGATCGTGATCCACCTGATGAGCCGGTTTCGGCGGAGGCCCGAGCCGTGGGGCGCGATGCGGTTTTTGATGGAGGCGTACAAGAAGCAGCGCAAGCGTTTGCAGCTGGAACGGCTGCTGTTGCTGTTGGTACGTTGCCTGCTGGTGCTCATCGCGGGGCTGGCGTTGGCGGGGCCTGTGCTGTCGGGCTGCGGCGCGGCGGGCGGGCTTGGCGGTTTCTTGACGGGTCAATCGAGCGGTCGTGTGGTGTATATCGTCGTCGATGATGCGCTCTCGACACAGACGCGCGAGGCGGGCGGGACTCGGCTGGATCGATTGAAACAAGAAGCGCTCGGCGTGGTCGATGCGCTCGAAGAAGGTGACCGCGCGGTGGTGGTTCGGATGGGTCGGCCGCCTTTGGTGGTGACGGATTCACCGACGCCGGACAAGGACGCGCTACGCGAAGCGGTTACCAATATCTCGCCGCGTTACGGTCGGAGCGATCTCTCGGCGGCGCTGGTGCGCATCAACAACCTGATGGACGAACAAAACGTGCGCGACGGCCATGGGGTCGTGGTGCTCTTGAGTGACTTCGCGCGTTCATCGGCGTACCTGGACGAGGCCTTGCCGCCCGAGCTCGCGGGGCTGGGCGACCGCGCGGCGATTGTCACTGCGCTGCCCGCGCAGGGGACGGACAACGTGCAGGTCGTGTCGGTCACGCCGCGTCGGCGGATGGTCGTCGCGTCGGGCGGGGGCGCAACGTCGATCAGCACGGAGGTGCGCCTGCGGCGCTTTGGGGGCGAGACGCTGGCGCGGTCGCAGACGCTCCGGGTCACGCTGAACGATGCGCAGGGCGTCACGGTAGCGGAGGCGATGCGGACGGCGCGCTGGCTGGCGGGCCAGCGCGAGACGGTCGTGAACCTCGACCTCCCGGCGGCGCTCGACGCGGACGCGACGCGGGGCGGGCGTGAGCTGGTGGTGGTGGCGCAGCTCACCGCGGCGAATGCGGAGGCGGGGGTGGATGCGCTGCCGGCGGACGACCGTGCGGTGGCGGTGGTGCGTTTGCGTGAGCGTTTGCAGGTGGCGTTGGTGGACGATGGCTCGCGGGTGAATGACGAGCCGGGCGCGTTGCAGCCGTGGCAGTGGGCGCGGGCGGCGCTGTCGCCGATGGGCGGCGGTGGTTCGGCCGGCGGACCTTTTGAGGTGACGGCCCTGACGCCGACGGCGGTGAATGAGGCGACGCTGGCGTCGGTGGATGCGGCGGTGGTGTTGCGGCCTGACCAGCTCACGCCCGGGGGTTGGGAGGCGTTGCAGACGTTTGCGCAGCAGGGCGGTTTGGTGTGGGTGTTTACGCCGGCGGTGGAGGACCAGTCGCGTTGGCCTCTGACGTTGGTGCGTGTGTTCGAGTTGCCTTGGGAGGTCGGCGATGCGCTGGTGGAGACGCCGAGCGCGGAGGACGAAGCGGGTGCGGAGCCTGCGGCGTTGGATGCGTCGGTGCGTGCGCCGTCGGTGTTGCAGTACCTTGCGGCCGACTGGCGCGAGAAGCTGGGCTGGGTGAGCGTGTCGCGTCGTTTGCCGATGTCGACGCCGGACGAAGACCGCTGGATGGCGGTGGATACGGCGCGTCCGGGTTTGGCGGGGGCGGATCGGCCGGTGCTGTTGGCGGGGCGTGCGGTGGGTTCGGGGACGGTGTTGTTGATGGGAACTGCGCCCGACGCGCGGTTTACGAATCTGGTGGTTCGGCCGTTGTTTGCGCCGCTGGTACACGACACGCTGCGCGGTGTGCTTGGCGACGCGGGCCGGCTGACGCCGATTGTCGCGGGCGACCGTCCCGACCTCGGGCGGGCGTGGCGGAACACGGGCGAGCTTGTGTGGTCCCCGGCCTTCAGCGCGGATGACAGTGAGGTCGAGCCGCCCAGCCCGGTGATGATCCAGACCGATGGCGACCACGCCGCGACAGGCCACGCGTTTGTCCGGCCGGGCATCTACGCCGGCGGCGCAGGGGCGGGCCAGCCGCGGCTGCTGGCGGTGAATGTCGACGCGATCGCGGGGGACACGTACCCCGCGCAGCCGCGGCTCGAGCAGTGGCTCGACAAGCTCGGCGGGTGGTCGTACCTCGAAGACAAACGCGATGCGGGCGGCGTGCTCGCGACGGGGGCTCGGCTGCGCGACCTGACCTGGCCTCTGCTGTGGGCCGTGCTCGGGCTGGTGTTGTTGGAGACCTGGCTGGCGCGGGTGTTCAGCCACGCGACCGACCGAGATCGGCCGACGGTCGTGGGGCGTGCGCTTGGGGCACTGTCGGGCGGCGGCGGTGCAGCATCCACTTCGGCTGCGGCGGACGAAACCACAGGGAGGGCGGCGTGATGTTGTCACTTCCATACACACTTGCGGCGACCTGGCTTGACCGGGCGCTGGGGCTGGACGACTCGATGTCGTTTGGCGCGGAGAACACCGCGCTGGGCTGGGACCACCCGCTGCCGGCCTGGGCGTGGGTGTTGATCGTGTTGTTGGCGTTGGCGTTGGCGGGGTGGAGCTACCACCGCCTTGCGGGGCCTCGGCCCCTGCGGATCGGGCTGGCGCTGCTGCGTTCGTTGCTGCTGGTATTGATCGCGGTGCTGCTCGCCGGGCCGACACTGGTTCGGACGGACACGACGCCGGACCCGGACTGGCTGCTGGTGATGGTGGACCGGAGCGCATCGCTGGGGTTTGAGGATGTTGCGTTGGGCGGGGGTGTTGAGTCGGGTGTGATCAGCCGAGACGCCGCGCTTCGCCGGGCGCTCGCGCGGCAGGCGGGTGTGTTTGGTGACGACCGGCTTGGCGCGAATCGGCACATCGTCTGGCTGGGGTTTGACCGCGATGCGTACCCGATCGACCCGCCCTCGGCGGTGGACCCCGACGATGCCGAGGCGCTGGCCGAGCTCTTGCCCCCCGCGCAGCAGCAGGCGACCAACCTGCGTTCGGCGGTGGACCAGGCGCTGCAGCTCGCCGCCGGCCGGGCGATCTCGGGCATTGTGCTGCTCACCGATGCGCAGTCGCCCCAGCCGACGGGTCAGCCGTTTATCGACAAGCTCGCCGCGCTGCAGGCCCCGGTCTATGCCGTGCCGCTGGGCTCGGACGAGCAGCGCCTCGACCTGACCATCGACCGCGTCGACCTGCCGGCCACCGCGTTCGTCGGCGACCTGGTGCCCGTCTCCGTCACGGTGCGTCGGCTCGACCTCGGGCCCGGCGTGGTGGACGGCGGCGACCTCGACCCCGCCGACATCGTCGTCCAACTCATCAACGCGGACACCGGCGAGGTGCTCGATACACAGACACTCGAGGGCGTCGGCCTGGGCAGCCCGCTGCGGATGCAGACCCGCAACGACACCGAGGGCGAGCTGAACCTGCGCGTCGAAGTCGCCTACACCCCGAGTGATCGCACGACGCCCGCGCCCGACGATGCATCCGACAACGGCAACGGCGCAAGCACCGCAGGCCAGGAGATCTCACTCAACAACAACACCCGCCTGGCCAGCGTCGAGCTGATCGATCGGCCGATCAAGGTGCTCTATGTCGAGGGCACCGCCCGCTGGGAGTACCGCTACCTCGTGACGATGCTCAAACGCGAGGCGTCGATCGATTCGTCGGTGCTGCTGCTGGATTCCGACCGCTCGTTTGTGCAGGAAGGCGACTCGCCGATCACCCACTTCCCGCAGACGGCCGAGGAGCTTCGGCCATTCGACGTGATCATCATCGGCGATGTTCGTCCGCGGTTCTTTTCTGAAGAGCAGCTTGCGTTGATCCGGGACCACGTCGCGCAGCGCGGCGCGGGGCTGCTGTGGATCGGTGGGCCCAGGTACACGCCCAACTTCTACGCGGGCTCGGACCTGGAGCTGCTGCTGCCGATGACCCGCCCGGGGTCAGTCAGCCGGCTTGTTCCGCCCCAGGGCAACGAGGTGCCGATCGCGCCGACGCCCGACGCCCGTCTGCTGAATCTGCTACAGCTCTCGCTGGGCCGTGACACCGACGACGCGCAGACGCAGCCCGAGTGGCCCGACAACCTGCCCGGGCTGCGCTGGGCGCAGGACCTGGGCGCGCTTCGGCCCGGCGCGAAACCCCTCGCCGATGCGCCGGGCCTGGTCGATGCCGAGACCGGCCAGCCACGGCCCCTGGTCGTGCTCTACCGCTATGGCGCGGGCGAAACACTCTACGTCGGGACCGACGAGACCTGGCGCTGGCGACGGGTCGGCGGCGAAGTCTACTTCGAACAGTTCTGGATCCAGCTCATCCGAAAGCTCGGGACCGCTCGCGTCCAGCAGCAGGACGACCGCGCCAACTTCACCGTCGGCCCGCCCGTCGTCGACCTGGGCGCACCGCAGCTCGTCGAACTCGTGATTGATGACCCCGCCTTGATGCGCATCGCCCCGCCGACCATCTCCGTCGCCATCTACCACGACGCCCCAGCCGACGACGCCGACCCCAGCGCCCCGCGCGAGGCGGTGGGGGAGTTGGATTTGCGTCCCGTCTCCGCGCCGCCGGGCGCGGGCACGCCGACGCAATCGACCTACCGCGCGGTCTGGCGGTCGGACCGGTCGGGCCAGTTCGTGCTGCGGGTGACCGAGCCCCTGCTGGAGCCGATCGGCCTGGAGGCCACCGCCGAGGTGCGCGACCCGGCCGAGGAGTTGGCCCACGCCGCGACGGACCACGACCGTCTGATCCGCCTGGCCAACGGCACGGGCGGCGCGGTCGTCGGGCTCAACGACCTGAGCCGGCTCGAATCCCTGGTCGCCGACCTCTCCCGCGAGATCACCCACGAGACGCGTCGGCCACTGACCAACACCATGCTCGCGCTCGGACTGATCCTCGTGCTGCTCACGCTTGAATGGGTCCTGCGCCGCGTCGCGAAGCTTGTATGAGCGGGGGCACCACCCGCCGAACGCTCGGCCGGGTTTTATGAATTTCGGTCCTGTTTTTCCCTGTTTTTCGCCGATATGATGAAGTCGTCCGCCCCCGCCCGACCCACCAGGAAACCCCAGGCCCGCTCGGGCGTCTAAACAGGGTCGGCCCATCCCTTCCGCGGTAGAACACCTATGCAGCACGTCGCCCGCCAGCTCGAACATGTCCGCCGAACCAGCCGGATGCTGCTGATCCTGCGCCGGGTGGCGCAGTGGGTCGCGGTGGTCGTGGTGGTGGCGATCGTGCTCGGGCTGATCGATTATGCGCTACGCCTGCCCGGGGTGATCCGGCTTGGGCTCGGGCTCATCGTGCTCGGGCTCGCGGGGGTCTGGCTGCTGACGCGCCTGGCTCGGGCGTACCGGTTCTGGCCGACGATCGCGGAGCTCGCCCTGCGGGCCGAACGTTTGTACCCCCAGCTCTCGGGCTCGCTCGCCTCGGCCGTGGCGTTCTCGACAGGCGGCACCGAGTACGAAGAGCCCACCGCCCGCGCGACGACCGCAACGATGGCGAAACGCGCGGTCGACGAAGCGCAGTCCAAGCTCGACGGCGTGGACCTCAACAAACTCATCCGCCACAAACCCACCCTCAACGCGGCGCTGCTTGCGCTGCTCACCCTCGCGGTGCTCGGCACGATCGTCGGCACGGTACCCGTCGCCGCGTCGACCGCGGCGCAGCGTTGGCTGATGCCGCTGGGTGATGCGCAGTGGCCCAAGCGCAACGCGGTCGAGTCGCTCACCGACGGCGCGGTCCGACCGGTCGACGGCAAGGTGCGCTTGCGGGCGAAGGTAACACAAGGGCTCGCGCCGGGGATGAAAATGGAGATCGCGTACCGCGTGGTCGGCACGGAGGGCGACGGCTCGCCGGGCGAGTGGATGCGGGTGCGTGTGGCCGAGCAACGGGCCGAGCTCGCGGCCGGCAACGCGGGTGTGTTTGAAACGCTGGTCGATGTCCCGCCGCAGGTCGCGCGCTCGCTCATGGCCGGGGAGCGCGAAAGCGCGGTGCTCGAATACACCTTTACCGCAGGCGATTTCACGACCGAGCCCGCCGAGCTTACCCTCGCGGCTCGGCCCGAGGTTGCGTCCGTCGTCGCCGCCATCACGCCCCCCGACTACGCGCAGGGACTGATCCGAGAACAGACGATCCCGATGCACGAGCAGCAGGACCGCATCGCGACCGCGTCGTGCTACACGCACTCGAATGTCACGCTCCGCGTGGGTTTCAATAAGCCGATCCCCATCGCCACCGCGCGGCAGGCCGTGCAAGATGCGCTGCGCGCCCCCAGCGACCCAGCCGGCGGCGCAGCACCCGCGCGATGGCGGCACATGGCGGTCACCTTCGATGGCGAAGACATCGGCCAAACGACCGGCGCGACGATCCGCATCACCGGCCTGCTTACACAGACCGAACTCGCGTTCGCCCTCACCGATCGCTTTGGCCTGACCTCCTCCGACAGCGAACGCCGCTACCGCATCCAGGCACTCGAAGACGAATCGCCCACCGTCGTGCTGCTCGAGCCGATGACCGACGAGACCGTCCTGCCCACCGCCCGCGTGCTGCTCAAGGCGATGGGGGAAGACGACATCGCGATGGAGTCGCTTGCGCTGGCCGTCCTCGCGCCCGACCGTGCGAACACGCCCGACGATGCCGAAGAAACACTGACCCGGCTGCTCGACGACCCGGGCTTGTTCACCACGGGACGTGTCGGCTCACTCGACCTCGAACACACGCTCGACCTCGCGACCCTCGACCTGCTGCCCGGCGACGAGGTGCTGGTTACCGCGATGGGGCAGGACATCTTCGAGATCACGACCGGTGACGCCGACGAAACCGAGCGCCACGCGTTTGCCCAGTCGCAGACACGCCGGCTGCGCATCATTACGGAGCAGGAACTCGCGGACCAGGCGCGACGGGTCTTGCGCGGGGTGCGTGATACGGCCCAGTCGCTCGAGCGTACGCAGCGGATCCTGCGCCAGCGCAACGAGGACGGCATGGACTCGGCCGAGACCGCCGCGCAGCAGGGCGAGGTCTCCCGCCGTGTCGCGGCGCAGCGTGAGCAGGTCGATGCGCTGCGCGAACGCCTCGAGCGTAACGGCGCGACCGGCCTGGACCCGCTCGAGGAGTTGATCGAACAGGCCGACGGGATGCTCGACGCGGCGCAGGAAGCCAGCGATCAGGCGCAGCGTTCGCTCGACCAGTCCGGCCAGCAGCAGCAGCGTGGGAGCGATGCGCGTCGCGCAGCGCAGCAGGCCGAGCAGCAGGGCGACACGTCGCAGGCCCAGGCGCAGTCGGAAAAAGCGCAGGACGCCGAGCAGCAGCAAGCCCAGGCGCAGGAGGAAGCCGGCGAAGCGCAGGAGCAGGTGCAGCGTGAGCTGGCGGCACTGGTGGCGGCGCTTGATGTGGGCGAGTCGATCGGCGAGGTGGAGTCCGAGCTGTCGCAGCTTCAGCAGGATGCGCAGCGCGTCGCGGACGACACGCGCGAGCTGCTGCCCCAGACGGTGGGCCAGGACCGCGAGGACCTGCCCCAGGAGTTGCAGGACCAGCTTGACCGCAATGCTCAGCAGCAGCAGGAGATCGCGGAGCGTGCGGCGGCGCTGCTGGACAAGATGCGTTCGACGGCGGGCCAGATCGCGGAGCAGGGCGAGCAGCAGGCGACCCCGCAGCAGCGTGCCGCGGCGCGGACCATGCAAGAGGCGGCCGAGGTCGGCGAGCGTCAAGGGCTCGAAGAAAACACCGAGCAGGCGGCGCAGGAGCTCGAAGAAAACCAGATCACCGACGCGGCGACCCGGCAGCAGCAGGCGCAGGCGACGCTCGAGCAGATGCTCGCGGAGATGGGCCAGCAGCAGCAGCGTCAGCAGGAAGAGCTTCGGCGGTTGTTGCAGGAGCTCGCGGAGAAGGTGCAGAAGCTGGTGACCGAGCAGGAGGAGCAGCTCGCGCGGGTGACACAGGCGCAGCCCGGCGCGGTCGCGGTGTTGGAAGCGCCGCTGATGCAGCTTCGCCGACGGACGATGGCGGTCGAGCAGGAGGCCGCGGCGACGCCCGAGACCGACGCGGCGGGCAAGGCGCTGGGGCAGGCGGTGTCGGCCCAGGCGCAGGCGGTGCGGGCTTTGCGCTCGAACGACAAGGGCGCGGCCGAGCAAGCCGAGACGCAGGCGCTGGCGCACCTGCGTGAAGCGTTGCGTCTGTTGAATGAAGAACAACAGGACCAGCAGCAGGAGCAGCAGCGCCAGGAACGCGCGGCGCTTAGGCAGGCATACACCGAGTTGGCGGCGCGTCAGCAGGCGCTGCACGACATGGTCGCGCAGCACGCGCGTGACGAGGCGTACAGCCGGCGGGATTGGCGTCAGGTCAACGCGTTGCATGAAGCGGCGTTGGAGGGCGAGGCGTTCGACGCGGCGCAGGAGGCGATCCGGGTCGAGGCCGAGGGGCTATCGGAGTTGGCGGGCGAGGCGATGGTGTACCAGTCGATGCACCGCCGGATCGACCAGGCGTCGCGCCGGGCGCACGTGCGTCTGCGTGACCGCCGGGCGGATGGGCTGGTGCTGGGTGAGCAGTCTCGGGTCGCGGCGTTGCTGCGTGCGATGGCGGAGGCGCTGGACGATACGGGCGAGCAGGACAAGTTTGAACGAGAGCAGCAGGAACAGCAACAGCAGCAGGGCGAAGGCGAGGGGGGTGAGTCGCCGCCCCCGCCGTTGGTGCCCGACTTGGCGCAGGTGAAGCTGCTTCGCGAGGTGCAGATCGATCTGCGTCGTCAGACGGAGATGCTCAATCGTCTGGGCGATCAGTTGACCCCGGCCGAGCGTGCGCAGCGTCTGCAGGAGCTTTCCGCGCAGCAGCGCGAGCTGGGTGAACTGGGCGCGGCGCTGCTTGAGAAGCTCGAGGAGATGATGGGCGGTGGTGCATCGCCTCAGCCGCCGACGCCGGAAGTGCCGGAGTAAGATTGCGAACGTGAAGAAGCCGAGGTGTGCGCGTCATGCCAAGGGAGATGTGATGGAACGTATGAAAACCAAGATGTTGCTCGCTTCGTTGATGTCGGCTGCGCTGGTGTGGGGTTCTACATCGGCGGTGGCGCAGGACGCTGGTGCGAATGACGACGCGGCGACGGACAACGAGCCCTCGCTGGACGACCTGCTGGGGACGGGCGACGACAACGCGGACGAGCCGAACGAGCCCGCTGAACCCGGTGACGCGTCTGGTGATGAATCGCCGGAGATCGACCGCGCGTTAGAGCGTCGCCTGAACGGGCAGGAGGCGGCCGACCAGTTTGCACAGGCGGTGCAGGATATGGGCCTCGCGGCGGCGCGGATCGGGGAGGATCAGGACGCGGGGATCGACACACAGCGTCTGCAGGACGAGATCATTTTGAAGCTGGAGCAGATCATCGCGTCGGCCCAGCCCTCGGAGTCGGAGAGCTCGAGCAGCTCGTCGAGCCAGCAGCAACAGCAGCAGGCACGGCAGGCGGACCGCGGGGGCCAGCCCCAGCCCGGCCAACCCCAGGGGGGCCAGCCTGACCAGGAGCCCGGGCAGCAGGAAGGCGAGCAACCCGGTGAAGGCGAGGGTGAGCAGGAAGGCGAGCAGCCCGGCCAAGGCCAGCCCGGGGGCAGCGACCCGAGCGGGGGCGACAGCCAGCGCGGAGCCGTGCGCAACGCGGACCTGTCGATGGAAGAGCTGCGCGAGGGCGAGTGGGGCAACCTGCCGCCGCGCCTGCGCGATGAGTTGGCGGAGAGTCTGGGCGAGTCGTTCAACCCGGTGTACCGCGCGGTGACCGAGGCGTACTACCGCCGGATCGCGGAGCTGAGCCAGCAGCAGGCGGAGGAGGAGTGATGAGATTTCCGATGCCTGTGGGAACAACAGAACCAACGCCAAGTCGCCAGGTCGCTAAAGTGCCAAGGAAGGCGGGGGGGCTGCATTTTTGTTCTCGCATCGATGCGTTTGAGATTCCTCGACGTGTCTGCGACTGCGCGTTAGCTCGTTTGATTTCGTTTTTCTTCTTGGCGTCTTGGCGTTTCGGTGTCTTGGCGTTGTGCCTTTGGGGTGCATCCCCGGCGTATGGTCAGGATGCGCCCGTGGAAGCCCCCGGCGCGGAAGCGGTCTCCGACGAGGCCGAAAGCGCGCCGGCGCGTGAGGACCGTGTTGAGTTTGTTGAAGTGACCGAGGCGATGGAGCAGGCGGTCGCGCGGGGGCTGGCGTACTTAGCCGACCAACAGAACGAGGACGGCAGCTTTACCGCCGAGCGCTACGGCGGGGGCCACGTCGGGGTGACGGCGATCTGCTGCCTCGCGTTCATGGCCAACGGCGAGCTGCCGGGCCGGGGCGACTACGGCCACGTCGTGGAGAAGGGGCTCGCTTATGTGCTGAGTCACGCGCAGGCGTCGGGGCTTATCGCTTCGCCGCACGTCTCGCACGGGCCGATGTACGGCCACGGCTTCGCGACGCTGTTCCTGGCGGAGGTCTACGGCATGACCGACGACGAGCAGGTACGCGACGCGCTGGTCAAGGCGGTCCGGCTGATCGTGAAGTGCCAGAACCACGAGGGCGGTTGGCGGTATCAGCCGATCCCGTTCCATGCGGACTTGTCGGTGACGATCTGCCAGATCAAGGCGCTGCGCGCCGCGCGCATGGTCGGCATCAGCGTGCCCGACGAGACGGTCGACAACGCGATCCAGTACGTCAAGAACTGCCAGAACACACGCGACGGCGGGTTCCAGTACATGACTTCGGGCGGCAGCTCAGCCTTCCCGCGCAGCGCCGCGGGCGTCGCGTCGCTCTACTACGCCGGGGTGTACGAAGACGACGTGATCGAGGACGGGCTCGCCTACCTGCACAGCCAGATCGAGGCGGGCAACGACCGAGGCGGGTACGAGTACTACGGCCACTACTACTGCTCGCAGGCGATGTTCATCGCCGGCGGCGAGCACTGGGCGAGCTACTTCCCCTACATCCGTGAACGGCTGATCGACCGCCAGCAGCGCGACGGCCGATGGGAGTCGCCCCACGGCGGTCCCTACGCCACGGGCATGGCGCTGATCGTCCTGCAGATGCCTTACCGGTTGTTGCCGATCTTCCAACGATAGAGCAAGTCGCATGATGCAGAGTTTGTTGCGTGTGTTTGTGAAGCCCAACGTGTCGGCGGGGGGTGGACTCCGCAGGTTTTCGGGTTGTGCCGCGGTGTGGTGCGCCTGCCTGATCGCGGTTGGCGCGGCGGCACAGGATGCGGTGTTGTTTGACTTATCGCTCGAGCCCGAGCAGGTGGTGGTGGTGGAGCTGGATACGGCGGGCCAGCGGGTGGTGTACTACGACGCGCAGGGCGACCGGGCGGAGGCGGGGTTCGATGAGGTCCTTCGCCTGGTGTTCCCCTCGGCCACCGCGGATGTGGATCGTGCGCTGCCGGTGCTCGCGACGACGGACGGCCAGCGGATCGTCGGCCGGGCGGGCCAGTTGCTGCGCCCCGCGCTGGGGGACGAGGAGTCGGTCGGTTGGCGCGCGGTCGATGCGCTGCCGGGCATCGCGGTGTCGCTGGATGACCTGGCTTGGGTGGTGCTTGACCCGTCGGTTGCGCCGCCCAGCGCGCCGACGGAGGACGATGTGCTCGTGCTGGGTAACGGGGAGCAGTTGTCGGGCTTTATCGATACGCTCGGCCTCAACGCGATCGGGTTTGAGCCGGCCTATGCGGATGCGCCGCTGATGATCCCGCCGGCCCGGGTCAACGCGTTGATCATGTCGAACCAGTGGTCTGCGCCCGAGGGGCCGAGCGTCTTCGCGACTCTGGCGTCGGGCTCGCGTTGGCGTTGCGAGCTTGGCAGCGTAGAGGTCGCGGGCGTGGGCGCGGTGGTGGGGCTGCGTTCGCCGCTGGCGGATGTCGGGGAGGGCGATGAGCCGGCCTTCTCGCCGGTGCACCTGGGCGTGTCTACCTCGACGCCGGACGAGACCGACGGCTGGCCCGTCGTGACTCGGCTGGACTTCCAGGTCGGCGGGCACCGACTGGTGCCGCTGTCGTCGTTGGCGATGCAGGAGTTGGAGACCGCCGAGCCGTTCGGGGTGCCCGTGCTGACGCGCCGCACCGCCGACGGCGCGCTTGCGATGCACGCCCCGGCCACGGTCTCGTTCGAGCTGCCCGCCCGCGCGACCCGGCTGTCGGCGACGGTCGCCTTGGCACTGGGCGACGACGTGCCCGAAGCGCGACGCGCCTGGGCCGGCTGCGTCGTCGTCGTCGCGATGGGGGAGGTCGAGCTTGCGCGCGTGACGATCGACCACGAACAGAGCGAGCAACGGGTCAATGTCGCGCTGCCCGAACCGGCGTCGCCCGGCAGGGCACGCGCGTTGACCGTGACGATCGAGGAAGGTGTCAACGGCCCGATCCTCGACCGTATCGAGCTCCGCGACGCCGAGGTCCTCGTGGTGGGGGGCTAGTAACGCCCGGGTTTGCGTTGCGTGAGCGTGCCGCCCGGCAACCCGAAACCTCTACAATGGAGCGGCCTGCCCTTTCCGACGAACCCGGACCCGATCGCGCTATGACCCAGACCGACCCCACCGCGAAGCCCACGACGCCCGGCCGACCCACGCCCATGCACGGCGACCTGCCCGAGGGCTCGGGCTGGCCCCTGCCCATCCCCGAGGCCGAGGCGTTTATCAACCGCGAGGTGTCCTGGCTCGAGTTCAACCGGCGGGTGCTGCACGAAGCGCTCGACGCGCGCACGCCCCTGCTCGAACGCGTCGCGTTCCTGGCGATCTTCAACTCCAACCTCGATGAGTACTACCAGAAACGCGTGGGGTCCTTGAAGCGGCAGGTCTCGACCAGCCCGCAGCAACGCGGCCCGGACAACCTCTCGGCCGCGGACCAGGTCGCGAAGATCCGCGAGATGGTGGTCCCGATGCTTCACGAGCAGGCCGAGTGTTTTGAGAAACAGATCAAGCCCGAACTCGCGGAGCACGGCATCCACCTGCTCAAGTGGGGCGAGCTGACCGATGCAGAGCGCGCCGAGGCCGAGCAACACTTCATGGACAACCTGTTCCCGGTGCTCACGCCTTTGGCCGTCGACCCGGGCCACCCGTTCCCGTTTATCTCGAACCTGTCGACGTCGCTGGGCGTGATGCTGCGGACCCCGCCGGGCGACCCGCTCGCCGCGAAGACCGACCCGTCGGGCGGCTTCGGCCTGCAGTTTGCGCGTGTGAAGGTGCCCGAGGTCCTGCCCGGGTGGGTCCGGCTCAACGCGGAACTCAAGAACGAGGACGGCCTGCCGATCTACCGGTTCATTACGCTCACCGAGCTGATCCACCACAACCTCCACCACCTGTTCGAGGGCATGGAGATCCAGGAGATCGAGCCCTTCCGTGTCACGCGCAACGCCGCGGTCGGGTCGAGCGATGAAGACGCCGAGGACCTGCTCGAAGTCGTCAACGAAGAGCTCCGCCAGCGTCGATTCGCCGACGTCGTTCGGCTTGAGGTCGACGACAACCCGTTCCGCCCGCTCAACCGCTACCTGATCCAGGAGATGGACCTCAAAGAGCAGGACATCTACGAGATGCCCGGCGAACTCGACTACAACGACCTCTGGGTGGTGCACGCCGCGGCCGACGTCCCGGAACTCAAGTACGAGTCGTGGACCCCCGTCACCCCGCCGCGCCTGGCCGACGAAGACGCGAGCATCTTCAACGTCATCCGGTCGGGCGACGTGATGGTGCACCACCCCTACGAGTCGTTCAGCAAATCGGTCGAGCGGTTTATCTCCGAGGCCTGCACCGACCCGAACGTGATCGCGATCAAGCTCACGCTCTACCGCACGGCAAAGGACTCGCCTTTTATCCCCGACCTGATCCGCGCCGCCGAGTCGGGCAAGCAGGTGGTCGTGCTCGTCGAGCTCAAAGCGCGCTTCGACGAAGAGCGCAACGTCGAGCTCGCGCGTCGGCTCGAAAAGGCCGGCATCCACGTGGTCTACGGCGTGGTAGGTCTGAAGACCCACACCAAGACCTCGCTCGTGGTCCGGCAGGAGTCCGACGGGCTGCGGACCTACGCCCACATCGGCAGCGGCAACTACAACTCCAAGACCGCGAACCTCTACACCGACCTCGGGCTCTTTACCTGCGACCCGCGCCTGACAGGCGACCTCGTGCAGATGTTCCACTTCCTCACCGGCCGGTCGATCCAGAAAGACTTCAAGCACCTGCTCATCGCGCCGACGAACATGCGCCGCCGATTCACCGCCATGATCGAACGCGAGATCCGGCACGCCAAGGCGATCACCGAGCAGGGCGGCGACCCGCGCACCGCGAAGGACGGCCCACGCATCATCGCGAAGATGAACTCGCTCGAAGACCGGATGCTCTGCCACAAGCTGTACGAGGCAAGCGACGCGGGCGTGCGGGTGGACCTGATCGTCCGCGGGTTCTGCTGCCTGCGTCCGGGTGTGCCGGGGCTGAGCGAGAACATCACGGTCACCAGCGTCATAGGCCGATTCCTCGAGCACTCCCGCATCTACTACTTCCATAACGCCGGCAACCCCGAGTTCTACACGGGCAGCGCCGACTGGATGTACCGCAACCTGAACAACCGCGTCGAGTGCATCACGCCGATCTACGACCCGTCGCACCAGCGTCGGCTGTACGAGATCCTCGAGATCATGTTCGCGGACCAACGGCAGAGCTGGGACATGCAGCCCGACGGGTCGTACGTGCAGCGCCAGCCGAGCGACCCGCGCGACCCCACCGCGGTCGGTACGCACCGGTCGCTGATGGACCTGACCCGCCTTGAGCAGATCAACCGGGGCGGCTAGGCCTAACGCTCCGTTGCGGCCTCGGGTGGATCGGCCTTCTCGCCGTCGAGGTTGCTCTTGAGGATGTCCGACCGGCCCGCCTGGGCCAGGGCGCGCTGGGTGTCGTGTGAGTTACGGATCATCCGGCTGTTCTCGGTACTCATCCGCATGAACGGGCGTGACGGGTCAACGCTGCCCCTAACCCAACCCTGCTCAACCATCACGTCGAGTGTTTGGAAGAACTGCGTCATCGCCAGTTGTCTTCTGTTGGGTGGCAGTTTGGCCGCGCTGCGCCCGACGACCTGCAGGATCGTCTGCACATCCGACGTTTTTTGTAGGAGGTTGATGAGTTCCAGATACGCGCCGGCGCGTGGCAGCTTGTTCCCGTCGCGCACATAGCTGAGCACCCGCCGGATCTTCCCGTCACGGAGTTGGCCGATCCAGCGTTTGTCCGCTCCCTCGAGGTAGAGGGTGAACCGGTTGTAACGGTTGACATGCCACCCGACCGCTTCTTCTTCCTCGGGATGCGTCTTATCGCCAAAGCGTTCGATCACTTGTTTGGCGGCCGCGATATCGAACGACCCGAACAATGCCTGTTCGACGCTCTCGGTCGCGAACCCGCCCTGGCTGAGCCACCGCCACGCCGCCTGGGGCTTGAGCGAGAGCCCCGCCTCCTGAGCGATTGCCGAGCAGTTTTCCTGCAGATCGCTGAAGTGTCCGTTCGCGGCGTACCAATACTGCGCAAAGCGGATGTGCTGCTTGATGTTCGTGCGGTTGCGCTCGTCGTAGCGCGTGCGGAGCCACTCGGGTTCGAGCTCGCCGCGCTCGAGTTCGAGGACGGTGTACGCCACCTCGCGAGCCGAGTTATGCGCCAGCGCCATCCCCGCCGCGAGGATGGGGTCCGCAAACCCCGCCGCCTCGCCGCACAAAAACCAGTTCTCCCCGCAAAGCTGGTCGGCCAAGTGTGACCAGTCTCGGCAGCTCTCAATCTTGCCGCGTGGCGTCGCGTTCTTCGTCAGCTTCGCGATGTCCGGCTGCTCCCGGGCCGCCTTCAGGTACAGGTCTGCGGGCTTGGCGCCGGTCTGCTTGATGTAGTCGCTCGGGCAGATCAGCCCGATGCTCGTCCGCGTTGGGCCCATCGGGATAAACCACATCCAGCCATAGGGGAGGCTCCGCACCTGCACACGAGTACCGCCCACACCGATCTCGACCGCCCACTCCGCGTTCTCCCAGTAGTCCCACACCGCGATGTTACGCAGCTGCTTGGGCGCCTCGCTCTCGACCCCGAGCGCCCGACGCAGCAGGCCTACGCTCCCCGAAGCATCGATGTAGTAACGCCCCGTGACCGTTTCACCGCTGTCGAGTTCCAGATCCACCACGCGCTTGCCCGACGCAGCCTCTTCCACATGGACGTTGGCGACCCCGGTCTCTTCGCGTACCTCGACCCCCATCGACTCGGCATGTCGCAGCAGGATGTCGTCGTAGATCGACCGTTCAACTTGGAACGCCGTCTGCGTCCGCTGCCCGGTGTACTGCGCGGGCCGGGGCTCCTCGACAAACAGCTCGAGTGGCACAAAGTCGAAGTCCCAGGATTCACTCGACCGGCCCCACGTGTAGGACACGCCGACCTTGATCGGGAAGTTGGCCGCCTCGACCTTGTCCCACACCCCCATCTCGTGGAGGATCGGCCCGATCGTCGGGAGCTGGCTCTCGCCGATGTGCTCGCGTGGGAACTTCGCCTTTTCCAGCACGAGTACGGACAGGCCGGGATTGTACTTTTTGAGCAGCGTCGAGCAGGTGCTGCCCGCCGGGCCGCCCCCCACAATCACGACATCGAACATAGCATTAGACGAAGCCATGGTGTCCTTTCAGCCCACCTCGCGGAGTCGCGTCTGGGCCCGGCGTCTGGCAAGAGATGGGTGCTCCCCGCGGATAGTATAAACTCCAGAATCGTTCGGGCGAGCCAATTTCAAGCACCCACTGCGAGCAGCATGTGAACCGCAAGCAACGCCGGGCCAAGCAGAAAACCACCCAACGCAGGCAAGGTAAGGCCAAGTCTGCCGGGCCGGCCCGCTTTGCCGCGGGTCAGCCGATGCCGATGCCCGAGGCGCGTCGGCTGCTCGAAGGCGCCCGCGCGGCCGTCGCGGCCGAGAAGTACTTCGAGGCCTACCAGGCCTACCGCCGGCTCTTCGATTCCCAGTACGCCAACCCCGCGCTGCTCGTCGAGGCGACCGTCCCGCTCATCCGATCGGATGCGCTCTCCGAGGCCGAGGCGTTTTCAGAACTGGGCACCCAGCGCTTCGCAGACAGTGCCATCGCCTGGAACCAGTTGGGTCAGGCCAAGCTCAACGTCGGCCGACCCGAGGCGGCGCTGGCCGCGTACCAGCGCGCCCTCGAGCTCGACGATACCTTGGCGCAGGCCTGGGCGGGGATCTCGCAGGTCCAGGAACGCCTCCACCGCCTGGACGATGCACTGGTCTCGATCGATCGTGCGATCGAGGTCACCCCGGGCAAGGTATTCTTGAGCTATTGCCGTGGCATCGTCCTGCGTCGCCTTGGCCGACTCGACGAGGCGCTGGCCCAGCAGCGTGCGGTGCTCGACGACACCGACGACGCAAAAACCCAACACCTCGCTTGGTGCGAAATCGCCAGCATCTATCAGCGCCAAGACGACCCCGCCGCCGCGCGCGACGCCTACCGCGCCGCTAAAGAGGTGCAGGCCCCGCTGCGATCAGCTCACCTCGCAAAGTTCGCCGACTTCCAACGCAACGCCGAGGCAAGGTTCGTCGGGTTCGACGCCCCGACAGCCCGCGCGTGGTACGAGCAGCCACTCGATCCCGACAGCCGAGGCAAGGGCCAACAGGCCTTCCTCATCGGCCACCCGCGCTCGGGCACGACACTGACCGAGCAGGTCCTCGCCGCCCACCCCAACGCTGTCACGCTCGACGAGCGCGAGGCCTTCGTCCAGGTCGAGTCCACGATCCTGGGCCTGGTGCCCACCGTCGAAACACTCAATGCCGCGACGATTGAGCAAGCCCAGCGCTTCGGGCAAGCCTATACCAAAGAGGCGGCGCGCTACCTCAATGAACCGGTCGGCGGCCGACTGCTGGTTGATAAACGGCCCGACTCGGTACTCCTGCTGCCGACCATCCTCCGCATGATGCCGCGCAGCCGGGTCGTCGTGGTGATCCGCGACCCGCGCGACGTCTGCGCAAGCTGCTACGAACAGTCCTTCCAGCTCGGCGTGATTTCGGCGCAGTTCCACTCGATCGAATCGACCTGCCGGTACTACGCCTGGTTTATGTCCTTCTGGCTGCGGATGCGCGAGATTTTGCCGTCGGCGATGTGGCATGAGGTCCGCTATGAAGACCTGGTGGAGAACACCGAAAGCACCGCACGGGCGCTGATCGACTTTGTCGGGCTGCCCTGGGAGGACGGCGTGTTGGCGTTTACCGAGAAGGCGGCCAAGCGTGTTGTCTCGACCCCCAGCTACGCGGCGGTGGCTAAACCGATCACGGGCAGCGCGGTCGGCCGATGGCGGGCGTATGCGGATGAATTCGCCACCCAGGCCGACACCCTTGCGCCTTATCTTGAAGCCTTCGGCTACGACGAAAGCTGACACGGACACGGATTCCACGCCGACGCTGAGTCCGCGAAGCGTCTGGTACAGGGACAAAAAAACACCCGGCCGCGAGGCCGGGTGTTCTTTGCGTTGTATTGAATCAGTGTGTGATTCAGGCGGAGCGTCGGCGACGCAGCAGTGCGAGGCCGCCGAGGCCGAGCAGTGCGAGCGAGCCGGGCTCGGGGACGGTGCTGACGAAGTTGAGCGTCGCGCCGGTGCCGGGGCGGGTCGAGGCGTTGACGACGATGCTACCCGAGCCATCGCTGTCGACCGCGAACGCCGACCCGTCATAGGTCAGGTCGTAGGTACCTGCGACCAGGGTGTAAGTGCCTGCGTCGAGGAACGTGACGATCTGGCTTTCGCGAAGGCCGTTGAAGTCGTCATTGGTCGCGAGCAACGTGACGCCATCGGTGTCAAGCAGGAACAGCTCGGTGTCGTTGACGCCGAAGCCGGTCTCGGAGGTAGAAGTGCCCAGGGTGTTGAGCTGCACTTCGGTGCCGTCGGCATCGATCACGAGGTCCCACATGTGGTACTGGCCAGGGCCGTGGGCGACGGTGTCGGTGTCGGAGAGGTCAAACGCATCGAAGACACCTTCGTTGAAGGTGATCGAGATGTTCGACCAGGTGGCGTCAGAGCCGGCATATTGCTGGCCACCGTTGAAGAACAACGAGTCACCGCCGGTGTAGGGGGCGTCCAGCGTGCCGCTGAAAGTGAGCGTAGTCGCGTCACCGTTGTCGGCATCGCCTTCGAATTGACCAAAGAGACCGGGGACGTACACGGGGGCACCAAAGCCGGCAGCGCCGTACAGGCCGAACCCGGCTTCGTTAGACCAAGGGTTTCCGCCGCCTGCGGTCCAGTCCAGCGAGATATCGACGGTGGTGTAGGTCGCACCGATGTCGCCGCCGGAGATGTCGATGTCGATGCCGGAGGCAGCAGTGACGACTTGGTCACCGATCACGGGCGAGTACGGGGCGGCCATAGCCGTACCACCGGTCAGGGTGGCTGCACCAAGTGCGACGAGCAAACGTGAGTTTCGCATATCCTCTTCTCCTAGAGAAAGGGGGAAAATGGGGAAAAAAGTCAGTATGCCTCACCGGCCGTCCCCACGACGCGGTGCTAGCTGAAGCGACATGCTTCGGGCTGGTAGACGAGCCAGCCCCCATCAACACAGCGGTCAGAGTCAGATAAGACCTAGCCGCTGTGTTTCAAGTGACGCAATCGGTAAAACCCGATTACGTCCCATTTCATAGCACATTACACCTCGATTAAGGGTGAATGTCAAGCGTTGTTCCTAAAAAAATACGGATTCCCCCTTAGTGCCGGGGGGTCTCACGCGTGACGCTGACCTCCTCTATCTCCCCCCAAACAGCGATTAGCACGCAGCCTGTCCGAGTTGAACCCTGTTCGCGGCGGGTAAAAGGGCATCGGCGAGACAGGCACCCGCCCGCCGTGCTCTAGTCTTGGTCCAGGCATTGGACGCCCCGATCTTTTTGGGGCCGCGTCAGATTTTGTTATCGAAGACTTACCCCCGGGGGGCGGCGAGCGCCACCTCCGCATCGATCAGCGCGACGATCTCTTCCTGCAGGCGTTTCATGTCGCGGTTGCTCAGCTCGCGGGCGTTGCCGGAGCCAAAGCCGTTGCACACGATCGAGAACGCGATATAGCGCGGCGACCCGCCGGCACGCAGGGGGGGGTAGACGAGGTAGCCCGAGAGGGCGGACACGCCGTTGAGGTAGCCGGACTTGGCGTAGACCTCGCCAGCGAGGTCGGTGTCGCTGAAGCGGCTGTCGAGTGTCCCGCCCTGGCCCGGCCGAGCCAGCGATTCGAGGACGGGCCCAAACGACGCGGTCGCGGGCATGCCCGCGAGCAGCTCGGCCAGCGCGCGGGTGGTCACGCGGTTGTCGCGCGACATGCCCGAGCCGTCGGCGACGTGGATCGACGCGGCGAGGGTCGGGTCATCCAAGTGGTTCGCGAGGAACCGCCGAACCGCGGCCGAGCCGTTGTCGAAGCTGCCGGGCACGCCGGTGAGCTGGAACCCGCTCCGCTTGAGCAAGGCCTCGGCATAGAGGTTCATCGAGTCGCGGTTGGTGCGGTTGAGCACCGCCTGCAGCGTCGTGTTGATCTGGTGCAGCAGCCGGCCCTCGGGCAGCAGCTCGTCCGCCGCGGGCCGGACGACCTCGCCCACCGTGATCCCCCGCCGACCAAGCTCGCGTTTAAGCAGCTGGCCCAGGACGTCGGCCGGGTCGTGCATCGCGACGCGTTGCTGCTGGGGGTGTCGCAGTTGCCCGCGGAACGTGATGTGGTTGTTGTCCGCCGACGTGATGATGTCCCACTGGTCGATCCGCCCCGTCTGCACCCGCAGGTCCGTCCGCACGAACGGGCCGTAGGGATAGATCGCCAGCTCGACATCGTCGCCCATCTGTGTCGGCGTGGCCTGCACCTGGAACACGTTGTTGAAGAAGTTGATCCCCATCACCTGCGCGCAGTACCACTTATGCAGCTGGTTCTTGGGCCAGGTCGGGTGGACCCGCTCGTCCGCGCCGTGTTCAAACACCCGGTCGTCGAGGACGATCCGCTCAAACTCGGTCTGCCCGGTCGCCTCGATCGCGTCCAGCCACCAGCCCATCAGGTCGTCCACCGTGTACCCCGCCGACGCCAGCGTCGCCGGGTCGCCAAACGCAGGGTCCCCGTCGCCCACAATCAATAGCGAAGGCAGTCCGCCATCTTCGTCTTCAAGCAGCGACAGCCGGGTCGAGAAGCGGAAGTCCGGCCCAAGGGTCGCCAAGGCGGTCGCGGTCGTGATGATCTTCATATTCGAAGCCGGGATCATCGAGCGGTTTTCCTCGACCTCCGCCAGCACCTCGTCCCGTCCCACATCGACCACGCACACCGATACGACCGTCCCCCGCAGGTCCGCGACCCCGAGGTAGTTCTCGATCTGCGCATCGACATCCCCCATCGCCAGCCCCGCCCAGAGCAGCATCGCGCCAGCGAGCACCGGTTGCCACCGCTTCATCCATCCATCGCGTCGCATCGCAGCCGTCCTTCCTTGGAACACCAGACCCAGCCCCCCATCGATACCATCCTATCGGCCACCGCCGCCGATAGCCGTCCGCTTTCGTCCCCTGGCGCTGCGGCGTGTTTCGCTCCGCCCCAGGGCCCGCCGAACGCCCGGCAGGCAAGGGCAAACCCCGGCCTCCCGTGCGTAATCGCTCACTGCCCACCCCTCCCGCGGTTTTTTCCCTCCTCTGCCCCCTCCCCCGACGCGCGGCCCGGAGTTCGCGCGTGCGTTGCGGATTCACATCGCATAAGCGTGAATCCGCAAGATTGGCCCGGCTCGGGGGGCGCCTGCTTTCCGCCGTCTAGCGCTTTGTTGGCCGATTTATCACTTTTTTTGAACATTTTCCGTGAAATCGTGCAAACCTCACGTCAATCTGGCAATTAGAGACGGGCGGACGCATCACCTCACCCAACGCCCCCGCCTTGTGGACCCCGCTTCATTCGTTTTTTCAGTCTCTGCACCGATGCCCGAGCTACCCGCACAACCCGCCGGCGAACAGTTTGCCCGGCTGCTGATGAAGCACCAGCCACGGGTCTACGCCTACGTCCGCAGCATGGTCTTTATCGCCACCGACGCCGACGACATCCTCCAGGACGTCGCGATGGTCGCTTGGCAGCGGTTTGACACCTACGACCCCGAGCGGCCCTTCGACCTCTGGCTCTTCGGCATCGCACGCAACCGGGTCCGCACCTACTTCCGCACGAAGAAGAACGACCGCCTGCGGTTCAGCGACGCCACCCTCGACTTGATCGAGCGCGACGCCGCCGGGCCCGCCCGGCAGGCGGAGCAGACCCAGTCGGCGCTCGAGACCTGCCTGGGCAAGCTGTCTCAACGCGATAGCGACCTTGTCCTCAGGCGGTTCACACAAGGCGCGACCAACCGCAGCGTCGCACACGACCTGGGCTGGACCGATTCCAAGATCAGCCGGCACCTCAACCGAGTGTATGCGGTGCTGATGCTGTGTGTTCGCCGACGCATGGCCGAGGGGGACTTAGCTTGAACCCACCGCCCGCCACCATTGCGGAACTGCTGGGGCTGTGCGCCGACTTGCTGGATGGCACGATCAGTGAGCCCGACTTCGCGCGTCTGGATGCCTTGCTCGCCGAGCATGCCGAGGCCCGCGCTTTTTACCTGGAATTCATGCGTCTCTCGACCGCGCTCGAGCAGAAGGCGGATGATCCGGCGGTCACCGAGGACGACGCGTTGGCCGGGCTTGAGGCATTACAAGCCGATTCGAGCCCCGACTTTTTCGAGAACGCCGAGATGCTTCTCGCTCCGCCGGCGAGCGGTGTGCCGATGGTCGACCTGACCGATGACCTGGAACGTCGCCGCCTGGAGCTTCTCGAGGCCCGGCGTGCCAGCCGCCCACGCCCGAGCATCGACCGTGATCGCACCCGCGATATTGTGATCCCTCAGGCGGTGGTCTGGGTCGGGATCGCCGCGGCCCTGGCGTTGCTCGCCTCGGTGGTCTGGATGAGCCAGCCCGAGACACCCCCGTCCGTGACCGACGGGGGGCTGACGCCTTACCAGCCGCCCCGCGCGGATCATGCCGAGCCGATGGAGGCCGACGCCCTGGCAGTGATCACCGCGGCGATGGGCGCGCAGCTGGCCGACGGGCGTTTGGCCGGTGCGAACACCTCGGTTTTTGATGAGCCGATCGACTTGGATGAGGGGGTGCTTCGGCTTGAACTGCGGAGCGGTGTCGAGTTGACGGTGGAAGGCCCCGCGCGTTTCTCGCTGACCCAAGCGGGCGGCGTGGAGCTTGAACGCGGCACCGTGGTCAGCCGCGTGCCGACCCAGGCCGCGGCGTTTACTGTGCATACCCAGGCGGCGGATGTCGTGGACCGTGGCGGCGAGTTCGCGGTGGCGGTGGCGTCATCCCGTCAGACACATGTCCAGGTCTATGCGGGGGAGGTCCGTGTCGAACCGCGTCTGTTTTCAGCCGGGCCCGTGTCACTGTCCCAGGGCGAGGCCGGCCAGGTCGGTGTTGACCGGATGAGCGAGGTGGCGTTTGATGACGCCGCGTACCTCCGCGAGGTGCCGACCGCTTACCAGTTGTTGGTGCGTGAGCTTGAGCCCTTGGCCTGGTGGTCGTTTGCCAGGTCGAGCGACGGCCGGGTGCTGGACTGGGGCCGGGCCGGGCTCCACCTGGAGGGGGTGGCGCGGCACCGGTCGGTTGCGTCGTTGCAGGGCGAGGCCTTCTCGATCCACGGCGTACGTCGGCCGATCGATCTGCCCGAGACGACGGCGCTGAATCTGCTCCAGGGCTTCACGATTGAGTCGTGGATCCGTGTCGACAGCAGTGCGTGGGAGACCTCTCGGGTTTTCTCGAACCAAGCACCAAGTGCTTCCGGTGGGTTTGGATTTGGATTGGTGGGCGAGCAGTTCGCTCAGGACTACCGCTGCCGAGACGCCTCGGGCAACTACTTCGACTGTGATCCCCTGAGCGTCAAGTTCACCTTCTTCGGCTGGCTCGACCTGGTGACCCATCGCCCGGTGCCGACGGGCGAGTGGGTACAGATTGTCGCGGTCTGCTCGGCCGACGCCCCGGCCCAGCTCTATATCAACGGCCGGCCGCAGCGGTCAGGGGTTACCCAAGACGACGCGGTGGGGACGCGTTACACGGGCTGGAAGCAGTGTGACCCCGGCTATGCGTCGGCCCAAACCCCGATGATCGGCCGCAACCCCACGGGTGATCTGCAAGAAGCATTCATCGGCGACATCGATGAGTTGGTGTTGTATGACGAGCCGCTCTCGGCCCAAACCATCCTGGCGCTCTACGAGGCCGGGGTAGAACCGGCATCGGACCACGCGATGCGCGGCGCTGCTCGGCGGCCTTGACCTTGGCAACGGTTTTCACCGGCCGGATGTCCCGGCCAGTTTCTCTCACTTCCTACTTGGAGGACACGTCATGAAGTTCACGACTCAACACTTGGGGGCGGGCGTTGCGGCGCTTGCCATCGGCGCCTCGGCCTCGGCGGGTATCGTCGAGTGGCAGGCGGCGGTCGCCGGCGACAGCGCCGGCTACATGAACACCGGCATCGCCTCGCCGATTGTCGACAACATCGGCTCGTACGACGATAGCACCAACGGCGGGGTCACCTACGAGTTTATCGTCAATGCCACCAACGACGGGGTCAGCAGCGCACTCATGGGCGCACGCGACACCGGCGTGGGCGATAACGGCGCGGTGAAGTGGGAGCAATGGCCCGACACAACGACCTTTGGCGCGACCGCCTTCGGGGTCGCCGACTTCGACTCGGGTGTCTCCAACATCCCCGGCGTCAATACCCACGTCGTCTTTATCGCCGACGGCACCGATATGGATGTCTACGTCAACGGCAGCTACAGCGGGACGATGGCCGGAGCTTCGCTTGCGCTCTCCGGCGATGTCGGCATCGGGCAGGCCTACGACCCCATCATCGGCAACTTCGATGTGCTCACCGGCACGATCCTCGGTGTCGCGGTCTATGACTCGGCACTCAGCGCCAGCAGTGTCAGCCAGCACTACAACGCCTACATCCCCGAGCCCGGCTCGTTCGCACTGCTCGGCATGGGCGGCTTGGCCATGCTCCGCCGTCGCCGCGCCTAGCCAACCTCCTTCTCCCTTGGTCGGCCACGGGCCGGCCCAGGGTTTTGCCACCCAGCGATCGTCCGCGCTAACGTAGCGGGCGGTCGATTCCGAGCCCCGCCTGTGTGTGCCGCGGGGCGCCGATGCTCATCTTTCCCATCCCATCGAAGGAGACCGCCGTGCGTACCCGATCTGCTTTCACTTTGATCGAACTGTTGGTCGTCATCTCAATCATCGCGTTGCTGATCGCGATCCTGCTGCCCGCGCTGGGCTCGGCCCGGACCACCTCTCGGGCGATCGCGTGCCAGAGCAACATGCGCGGCATCGGGCTGTGCTTTGTCGCCTTCTCGGTCGAGCATAAAGACCGCCTGCCCGCGACCGGGAAAGACTATGGCCTGAACCAGAACATGATCGGCCCCGGGCCCGACGACCGGTCGTGGATCGGGCAGGAGGCCTGGCCTGTCTCGGTCGGCGGGGTGGCACACGACGGCATCCTGCTCGACTACCTCGGCTACCAGGGCGCGCCCGTCGCGGTCAACGGCGAGAAGGGCACGGTCGAGGCCTACCTCTGCCCCGAGATGCAGTCGGGCAAGGCGGTCAACGGGATCACCTCCAACAACCGCTTCGACTACATGGGCGTCTACAACTTCACCGGCGCGTCGGTCGACCGTGTGCCCCTGGAGTGTGAAGTCATCGACCAGGGCACGAGACAGGACGCGTATGCACCGATCGTCCTGGAAGAAGACCCCGACGAACGTGGCGGCTATCCGGACACCGACCCGGGCCACGCGAACGTCGACCGGGTCTCGACGATCCACCCCAACAAGTCAAGCCATTACTTCGCGGTGGACGGCTCGATGCACGTGTTCAACGGCAGCATCGACAGCCAGGGCCCGACGACCTACGACTGGCGGATCGAGGCGCCGTCGGGTGAGATCGTGACGCTGCAGTACCAGTCCACGCCGGGCCCCAACGGCCGAGTGTGGGGGTCGTGGGATAAGCGGTGAGCG